>PHCO01000310.1 GCA_002842265.1 Betaproteobacteria bacterium HGW-Betaproteobacteria-18
CCGAAATAACGCATGAAGGCAAAGTCAGGGCCGTCAGGGCCATAGCCAAAATCAGCGTAATGGTCGGCCAATTGGTTGAACAAATCGATGAACTGATCATCATAGGCCGGCTCATCCCCCGGCGGCACGCCCAGCAAGCTGTCCTCGTTGTCCTTTAGTACCTGCGCCACGCGCTGCACCAGCGCAGTCACAAATTGGGTACGGGCAGGCGCGTCCATGCGCTCATGCGCCATGCGATCAAGAACCTGGATCAAAAACACCAACACTTCGCCCGTAAAGGCAAAGTATTGCGGCCCCACTTCAATGTCAAAACGCGCAGTTCGCATCTGATTGAGCATGTTCTGCGCTACCCGCCAGGTAATGAAAGCCATGGCACTGGCAGTTTGTTGCGGGGTTTTTGGCGTGGCGCTCTGAAACCACTGGCTCTTGATTCTCATGGTTGACATGTGTTCAATATCCGCCCTTGCCCAAAGGTTGCGGCAAACCGGCGACTTTGGGCCCTTGTTTGGCTGGCCCGATGGGGAACAGGTCGTAGAGATACTTGCTGTCAACATCGGGGCGGATCTCAGCCATGCCCTTGAGCATGTTGCGAAAACTGGGTGTATGACCGTTCTCACGGTATTGGTCACGCAGGTAGTTCACAACTTCCCAGTGCGCGTCGGTCAAGGTGATGTTTTCGGCCTGCGCAATCACCCGCACCACTTCATCTTCATAAAGCGGTTCCAGTAAAAAACCCTGCTCATCGGCTTCATATTCAGTGCCGTTAATGTTGTAGCCCATGTAACGTCTCCTTTCCAGTTAAAAAATCTGCTTACACCGCTGCTGCGGATCTGTGGGGAATAAAAATTCCGCAGCCAAGTAGTCGATGGGGTCCGATGCCGTGATGCTGCAAACGCAGTGATTGGTCAGGTGGCAGAGCGTGCAGCATCAGGCTAAACGTGTTCACAACCCCATCCGTCACGGTCAGCACCTGGCGTTTGCCACAAACCCGCTCGCCACCAATGCCCAGTTCAGCCAGCTCGCGCGCCACCCTTGCCATGAAGTCCACTTCATCTTCACTGTCTGCGGCTACCTTGTAGGCATACAGGGTTGTGTGCGGTTCCAGCCCGCGCAGGTGTGCGGTGCCGAGGTGCAACCGGTGGCCTGCCACCATCAGGTCAAGACCGGCCAGCGCGTTGAGCTCTGGCACCCGCCGGGTCGATGCCCGCAACAACAACAGCGAACGCCGGGACAGCAACGCCGGACTTTCGGTGCCAGGCACCAGCTTGATCGGATGGATGCCGGTTTGGGCATCGGTCTCCAGCCAGGGAACTTGCTGACGCAGAGACTGCCTTAGCGCCTGGGCATGGTCGCGCGCCAAATATTGCCCCTCAATGGGAAACACGACGTCAACCGATTCATTGCCTTGATTCAGAATCTGCGTCATGATGGGTCTGCCTTGGGTGCTTGCGTCGGCTCTTGAGTTTGTACCCAGCGCAGCAACGCCTCGCCCCAAAGACGTGCCGATTGAGGATCAATTTCAAATACGGTGAAACGGCTTCTTTCGCGAATACGCGTGCGCAGCAAGCTCATGCCCCCGCCAGCGTAATCCAATTGCTGCAGTTCGATAACCTGCCCGCCCAGGGGAATGGTCAATTTTTCAAGCGGCGTAATGGTGGTCATGGTGCCCATATTTTCTACCTTACCAAGTGCTAATTTGCGGCTGCGCCGGCTTCATGCGCGTGGCGTGTCAAGCAAACTGCCCCAACCAGTATTGGGCGCAATCACAGGCGCTGTCGTCTATCACCGGGATGGGTTGGACGGTATAGCCCAAATGGGTAGCACTCAATACTTAACAAGGGGGATAGCGCACCGGGCATCCTGCGACCTAATATTTGGCTCAGAGTTGATCAAGAAGGGTTCCCAAGGACAAGCCCGTCAACAAGCCGGATTTGACCGACCAACGCGACCCTTGCACGCCATTACAGGAGACACATCACCATGAGCAAAAAAATGCACGACACCCCCATG
>PHCO01000311.1 GCA_002842265.1 Betaproteobacteria bacterium HGW-Betaproteobacteria-18
GCGTGCAAGTCCTGGAAAACTTCGTGTATTGGTTGGCGAGCTACGCCACAGGGAGCGACGTTGACGCCATGTGCGCTCTTGAGAGCGTCGCAGGGTCGGAAGTCAAGAACCAGAATGGCGATGATTTTGTGCTGTCGCAGAAGAACGGAGATCTGCTCACGGTGATTGATATTCGTGGGGCGCGAAAGTATGTCGGTGTCAACGACCACGACGCCATGACCGAAAACTTCACCCAGGCGCTGTCGAAGATGTTTCGCTCGGGGAGTGGTGCGCAGCACTCCTTTTCAATCGGCTTTCGCAGCGACCCCTTGCACGCTGATTCAGTGCTATCCCGGATCCTGTCGCCACAGGTCAAGACAGCGAAGAACTTCGGTATCACCAATGTCCGGATGCTCACCGAGCGCCGCAAGCGGCTTGCTTCGGTCTGCGTGGACGAGTCGGTCTACCTGATCATCCGCACCCACGCCAAAGACCTGCAGCCTCACGAGCGCAAGAGCCAGGGCGAGGAGCGCACCAGCATCAATGCAAAAATCCGGGCCGCTGCTGGCGGCTTGAAGGTGGACACGCGCTTCTCGCAGGCCGTGCCATCGCCTCTTGGTGCCTTGTTGCCCAAGCACCAGGCTGCCGTGAAGTCGCTGGTCGATGACCTGCAGCGTGACCTGGCGGCGCATGGAGCCCAGCTCCTGGTGCGCGTGCTCGGGGTGCATGACGCCATCATCGCCATCCGCCGGCACCTGGACAGTGCCTTGCTCCCCCTGACCTGGCGCCCGCGCCTGATAGGGGACGCCGCGGCGCGAGCTGGATCATCTGGGAATCCCCGTGTGGGGGATGCCTCTGGGGCGTTGCCCACACGGATCTCCCGGCAGATGCTTACTTCATCCATCCGAGAGGACTTCGGGTCCAGCCGTGAGGTCGCCGAGCACAACGGGATGTGGTATGGGTCGGCCGTGCTGGAAATCGTGCCGGAGGCGGGTAGTGCGCCTTTTGATGATCTGGCCAACAGGATTGGTCGGTCAATCCCCTGGCGGGCCAGCTTTGAGGTATTGCCCAACGGACAGAACTACCGCCAGCTTGACAAGATGCTGGCATCCCTGCTGGGTGCCGTTGGCGACTACAACAAGGCCATCCGAAAAGCCTACGACCACCTCAAGGAGCTCTCGGACAGTGGCGAGTACATCGGGACGCTGCGTGTTGTCTTTACGACGTGGTCCGAGTCGAAGTCGCATTTGTTGCAGAACCTCTCGAACCTGACATCCAGCATCGAAGGCTGGGGAGCTGCCAGTTGCACGAACGAAACCGGCGAGCCTGGGCGGGCCTTGCTGGCATCGGCGGCAGGATTCTCGATCATGTCGCCGGCGCCGTTCCTGCCCGCGCCGATGCGAGACGTTTCTCGGATGCTCCCATTCTCCAGGCCAGCTTCCATCTGGGATCGTGGCCAGATCGTGTTCACGACGAACGAGGGGAGGCCGTACCCGGTGGAGTTCGGGTCGAGCATGCAGAACTATTGGTCGACCATCGGGTTTGCCCCCACGGGCTCTGGCAAGTCATTCACGCTCAACGTGCTGAACTCGGGACTGTTGCTGGCGCCTGGCGCCAAAGAGGTGCCGCCGATCACGCTGGTGGATGTGGGCAAGTCTGGTGCGTTGGTTATGAACTGGTTTCGCTCGATCTTGCCCGATCGCCTGAAGGACCAGGTGCTGTCGGTCACGATTCGCAACAGTGAAGACTATGTGGTCAACGGGTTTGATACGCAGCATGGCTTTGACCAGCCGTTGCCCAGCGACGTCGATTTCCTTGTGGCCATGCTCGCAACGATGTCGCCAGGGTGTGGTCCTGAATCCGAGAAGTTCTTCGAGAAGGTTGTCCGTGTGGCGTACGACAAATTCGGCCGCACCTCGCCGGATTCCAAGAGGTGGCAGAACGCATACGACGCGCAGGTGGCTCAGAAGCTCGACGAGATGGGCTTTGTGGTCACAGATACCACCCGGGTGTGGCAGG
>PHCO01000054.1 GCA_002842265.1 Betaproteobacteria bacterium HGW-Betaproteobacteria-18
CCATACCGGGCACTTGCTCATGCAAGATGCGCCGCACCTCTGACCAGTCACGCGGATTGATCTCGATAGGTGGCTCGACTGAATCCATGGCGTTCAAGCTTGGACGCTGCGACGGTTCAACTCGCGGTACAAAAATTGTGCTTCGGCCAGAAAGTCGGGGGCAATGGCAAACACGGCTTCAGCTTTGTTCGAGTCATAGGCATGGCTGCTGTCGGTTCGCGCCTGGCGGTATGTTTTCCACTGGCGCCAATCAGAACGCAACAAGGCACGCTCATTGCCCATGCGAATCAGGGTTTGAAACGTACTGGCGTCAATTTCTGCCGGGGTTGCCTCAGTGGCCTCAAGATAACGTTTCAGCATTTTCCAACTCAACTCATAGGTGAACTCAAAGCACTGAATCACCGAGTTGCGCAGTTGCTCAGCCAGACCGGGATCATCCTGCGCCGCTGCCGAGTGAGCGTAGGCCAGGCTTTTTTCAAGCTGTGCGATGGCGTTGCCCAAAGGCGTGAAATCGAGACTCATGGCATGGTTTTATGAAAGTTGAACTTGAATTGTGCAACAGTCCACTACAACACAGGTGGCCACTTGGACACTCCAAATTCAGAAGTCCAAATGCCAGCGGCAGGCAGGCGGTTCTGCTTCAGCCGTGACGATGGCCGAACTATGCAAGCAGTTTGAGTGCACCCAACCAGATCACGGAATGTTTTTATAACCCAGCCGCGGCACGTAGCGCCTGGGCTTTGTCCGTGCACTCCCAACTGAACTCGGGTTCTTCGCGGCCAAAGTGACCGTAAGCGGCAGTTTTTTCGTAAATCGGCCGCAGCAAATCCAGCATTTGAATGATGCCGCGCGGGCGCAGGTCAAAGTGGAGGTGAACCAAGGCTGCGATTTCTTCATCCGGGATCACCCCAGTGCCTTCGGTATAGACCGTCACATTCATGGGTTTGGCCACGCCAATGGCGTAGGCGACCTGAATCTGGCACTGGCGCGCCAGACCGGCCGCCACAATGTTCTTGGCCACATAGCGTGCGGCGTAGGCTGCTGAGCGATCAACTTTCGTTGGGTCTTTGCCGCTGAAGGCGCCGCCACCGTGAGGACAGGCACCACCGTAGGTATCGACAATAATCTTGCGCCCAGTCAGGCCGCAGTCACCTTGAGGGCCACCGACTACAAAACGGCCGGTCGGGTTAATCAGGTACTTTGTGTCTGCAGTAAGCCATTCCTTGGGGAGCACAGGTTTGATGATTTCTTCACGAATCGCTTCATAAAAAGCATCGGTCATGCGGTTGCCAAGGCTCATCTCCGGGCTGTGCTGACTCGACAGCACGACGGTGTCAATGCTGTGCGGTTTGCCGTCCACGTAGCGCATGGTGACCTGGCTCTTGGCATCCGGGCGCAAGAAGGGCAAGCGGCCGTCTTTGCGCAATTGGGCCTGGCGCTCAACCAGGCGGTGGGCGTAATAAATAGGCGCTGGCATCAGCTCAGGTGTCTCGTTGCAGGCATAGCCAAACATCAGGCCCTGGTCACCGGCACCCGTGTTGAGGTGGTCGTCGCTGGCGTGATCTACGCCCTGTGCAATGTCGTTGCTCTGCTTGTCGTAGGCCACCAGTACCGCGCAGCCCTTGTAATCAATGCCGTAGTCGGTGTTGTCATAACCAATGCGTTTCAGGGTGTCGCGAGCGATCTGGATGTAATCGACATTGGCATTGGTGGTGATTTCGCCCGCCAGCATGACCAACCCAGTGTTGCACAGGGTTTCAGCCGCCACACGCGACTTGGGATCTTGTTTGAAAACCGCGTCCAGAATTGCGTCAGAAATTTGATCAGCAACCTTGTCGGGGTGACCTTCAGAGACAGATTCCGAGGTAAATAGAAAATCGTTCGCCATGATAAAAAAACCCTTAAATAAAGTTAACAACCCTTGCGCGTTGCTTTGGCTTTTGGGGCTTTCAGCGAACGCTTTAGCAGATTTGTCATTGGTTTGACAAGGCACAATGGCAACCTTGGCGGGGTGGCTCTTGTGTGTGTCGCCCTGCAAGTAGTTCCATAACTCAGCGACGCTTGTATTTTATCCCACGCATGATCACCCTTTTCAAATTGTTGTCAGCCTGGCCTTTATGGCTTCTGCACGGCCTGGGCGCTACGCTGGGCTGGCTGGTGTTTGTAGTCTCGCCAGCCTATCGCAAACGCTTTTTGGCCAATGCCCATCTGGCGGGTTTGGTTTGGCAGCAATGGCTTGGCGCTGTGGGGAGCGCTGGGAAGTTAGTGGCTGAGCTGCCCCGTCTGTGGCTGGGTCGTCCCGTGCCTGTACTGTGGGACGGGGCTGATCTTGTGGAGGCGGCGCTGGCGCAAGGGCATGGGGTGGTATTTTTGACACCCCATTTGGGCTGCTTTGAAATCGCTGCCCAGGCCTATGCGCAACGCTTCGGGCAAACAGACAAGCCGATGACCGTGCTGTTTCGCCCACCGCGTCAAGCTTGGTTACGGGCGCTGGTAAGTGAGTCGCGCCAACGTCCTGGCTTGTTGACGGCACCCACCACCTTGTCAGGAGTCAAGCAGTTGATCAAGGCACTTAAAAATGGCGAGTCGGTCGGTTTGCTGCCTGACCAGGTGCCACCCCAAGGTATGGGTGTGATGGCCCCATTTTTTGGCCACGAGGCCTACACCATGACTTTGTCGGTGCGCCTGGCGCAGCAAACCGGTGCGTGTGTGCTGCTGGCCTGGGGCGAGCGCCTGAGCTGGGGGCGTGGTTATCGCGTGCATGTGCAACACTTGTCAGAGATGTTGCCAGCGGTGTTGCTGGATGCGGCCACTGCAGTCAATCACGCCATGGAACTGCTGGTGTTGCAGTGCCCACAACAGTATTTGTGGGGTTATGCGCGCTACAAGCGGCCGCGTACCCTGACGTGACGCATTCAAAATAATACAACAATGCGAACCCGATTTGTCCTTTATATGATGCGCGCTTTGGCACATCTGCCGCTGGCCTGGGTGCGTGCCTTGGGCTGGTCGTTGGGTTGGATGTTGTATGGTGTCGTAGGTTCGCGCAGGCGCGTGGTGCAGACCAACTTGCGCCTGTGTTTTCCGCAACTTGACTCAGCTCAGGTGATCGCCTTGTCGCGCCGGGTGCTGGTGCGCTTCGCCCAGGCTTGGATGGATCGGGGTTGGCTTTGGCATGGCTCGCCTGATCTGGTGCGCTCGCGCTTGAAAATTACAGGAGCGGTAGATGAGCTCACGGGTTCGGACCCGGTGGTGATTTTTGCACCCCATTTTGTTGGGCTTGATGCGGGCTGGACGGCATTCACACAACAACTGCCAAGGCACTTCACCACTATTTATACCGATCAAGCCAACAAAGCAGCCGATGCCTGGATTTTGCAGGGCCGCCAACGCTTTGGTTCATGCCGTCTGTTTGGCCGGGCAGATGGCGTCAAAACCATTGTGGCCACCATGCGCCAGGGTGACCCGCTGTACCTGCTGCCCGACATGAACTTTGGCCCGCATGAATCGCTGTTTGTGCCTTTCTATGGCATCAGTGCGGCCACGGTGCCATCGCTGTCGCGTTTCGCACGACTCGGGCGCGCCAAGGTGGTACCGGTGGTGACGCGCATGACCCCACAAGGCTACGAGGTGCAGGTGTTGCCCGCGTGGTCAAACTTTCCGACAGATGACCTGGAGGCCGACACGGCGCTCATGAATGCGCGCTTGCAAACCTATATTGATGCCATGCCAGAACAGTATTACTGGGTGCACAAGCGATTCAAAGACCGGCCCGCGGGCGAACCTGATTGTTATTGACAAAAAGGCGATATATCTTTCGTTGGCATTGCAGGATGCTATTTATTCAATGGTAATTTCAGGGCTGACAGCAGCGGGTTTTGTTGGCGTGGCGGGATGCGCCCATTGCCACAACAGTGTCGCCACTTCCTCAATCCCCTGACGTTTGGTGGCTGAAAACAAGCGCACCTCGCCACCGCCTGCTTGCAGTTTCATGATCGACAGCGCTTTGCTTTGTTCGGCACGGGTGAGCTTGTCGGCCTTTGTCAAAACCACCAAAAATTTCAGACCTTCTTCGACGCGTGGGCGCACCACGTCAAGCAACACTTCGTCGAGCTCTGTCAGGCCGTGGCGTGGGTCGCACATCAGCACAATCGCCTTGAGGTTCTCGCGCGTCACCAGATAGTTGGCCATGACCTGTTGCCAGCGAATCTTGTCCTGCTTGGGCACGGCCGCATAGCCGTAACCCGGCAAATCGGCCAGTACCGCATCAGTCACCCCCTGCTTGCCCAAAGAGAACAGGTTGATGTGTTGGGTGCGCCCGGGTTTTTTGGAGGCAAAAGCCAGTTGCTTTTGCTGGGTCAGGGTGTTGATGCAAGTGGATTTACCTGCGTTGGAGCGGCCCACAAACGCAATTTCAGGCACCTCCAAAGGCGGCAAAAAATGCAGTTGCGGTGCCGTAGTGAGAAATTTGGCGGTGTGAAGCCAGCCCAAAGCCACGATGGGGCTGACCGTTTGGGGGAGGAGCTCGTTAACGTCAGAAGAATTTTGAATAGGTGGGCTGGATTGAATTGTCATGGGGTGCGCGCTTGTTAATTGAGCCATTGTAGAATTGCAGGGTTTTCCCCCACTATCAACTGATCTGTCCACCTATGAAGCTGATTGTTACTTTTACCATTGTCGCCGCGATGGCTGCCACTGTTTTTTCAAGTGTTGCCGGGGAAGCCGCAGCGCCAGTCAAACCTGATTTGGCCAAGGGCGAAGCCAGTTTTGCGGGTATTTGTGCAGCTTGTCATGCGCCCGACGGCAATTCGCTGATCCCGGTGAATCCCAAGCTGGCGCAGCAGCACCCCGAATACCTGGTCAAGCAGCTGACCGAGTTCAAAGCCGGCAAGCGCGAAAACGCGGTGATGAATGGCATGGCTGCTGCGTTGAGCGAATCAGACATGAGAAACATCGCCTATTGGGTGAGCAGCAAGAAAGCCACCCCCGGTGCCGCCAAGGAAAAAGACCTGGTGTTGTTGGGCGAAAAAATTTACCGCGGTGGCATTGCAGACCGCCAAATCCCGGCGTGTGCGGGTTGCCATAGCCCGAACGGTGCAGGCATTCCGGCCCAGTACCCGCGCTTGAGTGGTCAGCACGCTGATTACGCTGTCGCTCAATTGACGGCCTTCAGAGACGGTGTGCGCAAAAACAGCTTGCAAATGACCCAGGTCGCCGCCAAGCTCAATGACCTTGAAATCAAGGCCGTAGCCGATTACATTGCCGGACTGCACTGACTTCAGGCCAGGTTCCGTGACTTCGGGGTGACGTCAGTCGCCCTTGCCGGTGCAAAAAAACAGGTTGTGTTGAGTAGCCTGTTTTTTTTTGGTCTGTAGCAAGGCCATGTGTGTTATTTCCTTGGTGCAGGCAAGTTTCTGTAAGAAAGTCTATCCTTCGCCGACCAAAAGCTCAAAGGAAACCGCCATGCTCATCAAAACCAATGCCCGAGGCTTTGTTCATCCCGTGCCCAGTGAGATCACGTCACCGGTTGCCTACCAATCGCGCCGTGACCTGATTCGACTGATGGCCAGTGGCGTGGCGGGAGCCGCACTGGCCTCATGGGCTTCGCGCGAAGCGTTTGCTCAAGACTGGGTACCACCCGGGCAACAGGCGGCACTTTCACGCATCAAGACGGCGGTGACCGGAGCTTTGAGTCTGGAAAAAGTGACCGAATACAAGCACGCCAGCACCTACAACAATTTCTATGAATTTGGCACCGACAAGGCCGATCCTGCCAGAAACGCCCACACGCTCAAGACCAGCCCCTGGTCGGTGGAGATTGAAGGCTTGGTCAAGAAACCGGGCCGCTACGCCCTGGAAGACTTGCTCAAACTCAGCGCACAAGAAGAACGCATTTACCGTTTGCGCTGCGTCGAAGGTTGGTCGATGGTGATTCCATGGGTGGGTTATTCGCTGTCTGAACTGATCAAAAAAGTGGAGCCGATGGGCAGCGCCAAATATGTCGAATTTGTCACCCAGGCCGACCCCAAAACCATGCCGGGCGTGGGCGCCAGGGTGTTGGACTGGCCCTACGTAGAAGGCCTGCGCATGGACGAGGCCATGCACCCGCTCACCTTGCTGGCGTTTGGCATGTATGGCGAAGTGTTGCCCAAGCAAAGCGGCGCGCCCTTGCGTCTGGTGGTGCCGTGGAAATACGGCTTCAAGAGCGGCAAGAGCCTGGTCAAAATCCGCTTCACTGACAAGCAGCCCGCCACCGCCTGGAACAAGGCTGCGGCCAGCGAGTATGGCTTTTATTCCAACGTCAACCCCGATGTGGATCACCCGCGCTGGAGCCAGGCCGCCGAGCGCCGTATTGGCGAAGACGGCCTGTTTGCCAAGAAGCGCAAGACGCTGATGTTCAATGGCTACCAGGCGCAAGTAGGCCAGTTATACGCTGGCATGGACTTGAAAAAGTACTTTTGATGCAGACCGGCGCGGTCACAGGGGTTTTGCCCGGATTCACCAGGTACAGCCTGCATCCACTGGCCAAACCGCTGGTATTTGTTGTAGCCTTGCTGCCCTTCTTTTATTTGTTGTGGGCTGCGGTATTTGACCAATTGGGCGCCAATCCGGCCGAAGCTCTGGTGCGGTCCACTGGCGACTGGACGCTGCGCATGTTGTGTGTGGTACTTGCGGTGTCGCCGTTGCGCGTGCTTGCCGGCAACCCTGCGTTGGCCCGGTTTCGCCGCATGCTGGGTCTGTTTGTGTATTTTTATGTGCTGCTGCACCTGCTGAGTTACAGCGGGTTCAACATGGCGTTCGAGGTGACCGACATCGCCAAAGACATTGCCAAGCGGCCGTTCATCCTGGTGGGTTTTGCGGCCTTTGTGTTGCTTACCAGTTTGGCGCTGACCTCGTTTAACCGGGCCATCAAGGCGCTGGGTGCCAAAACCTGGCAACGCTTGCACAAAGCGGTGTATGCCGTCGCTGGCTTGGTCATCCTGCATTTTTTCTGGATGCGCGCAGGCAAGAATGACTTTGCCGAGGTGGCGGTCTATGCCGCCGTGCTGGCTGCTTTGCTGGGTTGGCGCTTGTTGCGTTACCTGGAAAAAAAGGGGACGAAACCAGTATTCAAAAAGCGTATCCAGCTATTCAAGTAATCCAGGTTGAATGAGCGCCCATGTGTGTATGACTCAACGCTTTTGTGCGTCTGTTGCCACGGTCAAGTGTTCCAGGCGCATTTGATCTGCGTAGCTTTCACGCTCGCGAATCAGATGGGTTTGGGCGCCATCAACCAGCACTTCTGCGGCGCGGTTACGCGTGTTGTAGTTGCTGGCCATGCTCATGCAGTAGGCGCCTGCCGACAGCACGGCCAGCAAGTCACCCTGCTGCACGCTTAAATCACGCTCATGACCAATCCAGTCGCCGCTTTCACAGATCGGGCCTACCACTTCCCAGGTTTCAGATGGCGCGCTGCGCGCCTTGACCGGCACGATCCGGTGGTAAGCCTGGTACATGGCCGGGCGCGGCAGGTCGTTCATGGCGGCATCGACGATCAAGAAGTTTTTTTGCTCACCGGGCTTGAGGTACAGCACCTCGGTGACGCACATCCCCGCGTTACCCACCAGCGAGCGGCCAGGTTCGATCATCAGCGAGCGCTTGCCAAAACCACGCGCATCGAGTTTGGCCAGTAATTTGTGCCAAAGTTGTTCAGCTTCGGGTGGGGTTTCGCCGTTGTAATCGATGCCCAAGCCGCCACCCAGGTCAATGTGGTGAATCGGCACACCTGTGGCTTCAATGGCTTGCACCAGGTCCAGCAGGCGCTCCATGGCATCCAGATACGGCGCCTCCTGGGTAATCTGCGAGCCAATATGGCAGTCAATGCCTTGGATGCTCAAGCCGGGCAGGGCCGCCGCGTGTTGGTAGGTTTGCACCACGCGCTCGTGTGCAATGCCAAACTTGTTGCCTTTCAGACCCGTGGAGATGTAAGGATGGGTTTGAGGGTCCACATTGGGATTGACGCGGATGCTTACCGGCGCCTGCCGACCCAGGCTCAAAGCCACCTCGTTGAGCACTTCCAGTTCGGCTTCACTCTCCACATTGAAGCAGCCAATGCCCGCTTGCAATGCCGCGCGCATCTCGGCCCGGGTTTTACCAACGCCTGAGAAAATGATGCGGCTGGCTTGTCCGCCTGCTGCCAGCACACGCGTCAGCTCACCCAGCGACACCACATCAAAGCCGCAACCAGCCTGGGCAAACAGTTGAATGACACCCAGGGTGGAGTTGGCTTTCAGGGCGTAGCAAATCTGCACCTGACGCCCGACAAAGCCGCGTTGGTAAGCCGCTAACGCAGCCAGCATGGATGCTTTTGAATAGACAAACAAAGGCGTTCCGAACTGTTGCGCCAAGGCGCTCAAGTTGGCTTCTTCCACGAAAAGTTCATCGCCATGGTAAGCAATGTAGGGCTGGCCCGGTAAGCGGTTTGAACTCATTGATGTTGTGGTGCAGAGGCAGTGGTTGCCGGTTGGATGACCGCAGGTAATGCCTGGCTGTTGGATAGGTTGTTTTGGGGATTGCCAATGGCTGGCACTAAAGATTCAGGCAGGGTGGCCCGGTGGGCCGCGCCGGTTTGCGGCAAATAAAGCGGACCTTGTTGGCCACAAGCCAGCAGAGCTACCGCACTGGCACCAAGGGCAAAGGTGCGCACTAAAATTTGGGGAATCAACAGCATGGTGAAATTGTAATGACTGACTCAGAATTCATGGATCGCGCGGAACGGGTGCTCAAATCGGTTGAGGCCAGTTGTGACCGTATCAACGATGAGACCTCCGCTGACATCGACAACCAGCGCACCGGCGGCATGATCACTTTGACGTTTGCCAATCGCAGCCAGATCGTCATCAACCTGCAAAAGCCTTTGCATGAAATCTGGCTGGCTGCCAGATGCGGCGGTTTTCACTACCAGTTCGATGGTGCCCAGTGGCTGGATACCAAAGGTCAGGGCGAGTTTTTTGCATCGTTGTCACGTTACGCCAGTGAGCAGTCGGGCATGGCGCTTAATTTTTGAATAAATCCAGGATTTTCCTTTTCTCGTCGGCTGCTGGCAAAGGAATGACTTGAGGTTGACCTGGATCGGCGCCGCTATTCAAACCCAGGCTTGAGATGCCAGCGCCACCGGCATACTCATCGTAAAACCATTCGCCGCCAACGTTGACCACGCCTTCGGGCGCGGCCAGCTCCATGACCGGCACATTTTTCAAAGCCTGTGCCATGAATTCAATCCAGACGGGCAGGCTCAAGCCACCGCCAGTTTCGCGCGCCCCAAGTTTTCTGGGGGTGTCATAACCAATCCAGGTGATGGCAGCCAGTGTCGGTTGAAAACCAGCAAACCAGGCATCCATCGAATCATTGGTGGTACCTGTTTTGCCGTACAAATCGGGGCGCTGGAGCATCGCTTGTGCGGATGCGGCCGTCCCTGATCGGGTCACCTCTTGCAACAGACTGTTCATGACAAACGCATTGCGCGCGTCGATGGTGCGCACTGATTCGTTTAGTACGGGTGTTTGGGTTTGCGTGAGCACCTTGCCTTTTTGATCCGTCACCCGGCTAATCAGCCAGGGGTTGACGCGGTAGCCGCCATTGGCAAAGACCGAGTAGGCGCCTGCCATTTGCATTGGGGTGACCGAGCCAGCACCCAGCGCCATGGTCAGGTAAGCGGGGTGTTTGTCGGCATCAAAGCCAAAGCGGGTCGCCCAGTCCTGGGCATTTTGTGCACCTACCGTTTGCAAAATACGGATCGAGACCATGTTTTTCGATTTGGCCAAGCCGCGGCGCATGCTCATGGGACCTTCAAACTTGCCATCGTAATTTTTCGGTTCCCAGGGCTGGCCGCCTGTGACGCCGGCATCAAAAAACAAGGGGCCGTCGTTGATGATGGTGGCGGGTGTCACGCCACGCTCCAGGGCGGCTGAATAAATAAAAGGCTTGAAGCTCGAGCCCGGTTGGCGCCAGGCTTGGGTGACGTGGTTGAACTTGTTTTTCTCAAAATCAAAACCGCCTACCAGCGCTTTGATCGAGCCATCGCGCGGGTCAATCGCCACAAAAGCCCCTTCCACTTCTGGCAGTTGGGTGATTTCCCAGGTTTTTCTGGGCGTTTGCACCACCCGGATCACCGCGCCTCTGCGAATCTTGATGTTGGCGGCAGCCTTGTCAGACAGGCCTGACTGTGCGGGTTTGAGTCCGTCGCCGGTGATCTCAATGATTTCACCGTTTTGCCGAACTGCCTGAATTTTTTTAGTCGAGGCATCCAGCACCACGGCCGACATCACGTCGCCATTGTCGGGATGCTCTTGCAGCACTTCGTCAATCACGTCGTCCATGGCCTGCTGTTCACCTGGCAGGCTGACAAATATTTCAGGCCCGCGGTACACCTGGCGCCGCTCGTAATTCATGATGCCGCGGCGCAAGGCTTTGTAGGCCGTGTCTTGCTGAGTCGTATTGAGCGTGGTGTACACGTTCAGACCCCGGGTGTAAGTTTCGTCGCCGTATTGGGCAAACATCAATTGCCTGGCGGTTTCGGCCACATATTCGGCGTGGACACCCGTGTTATCGGAATTTGTTTTAACTTTAAGTGGCTCAAGTTTTGCCGCACTGGCCTGTTCGGTGGTGATAAACCCGTTTTCCAGCATCCGTTCAATGATGTAAAGCTGCCTGGACCTGGCACGCTTGGGGTTGTTGATCGGGTTGTAGGCAGAAGGGGCTTTGGGCAAGCCGGCGAGCATGGCCGCCTCAGCCACGGTGATGTTTTGCAGCGACTTGCCAAAATAAGCTTCTGCAGCAGCAGCAAAGCCATAAGCCCGATTGCCCAAAAAAATCTGGTTCATGTAGATTTCAAGAATCTGGTCTTTGCTGAGCAAATGTTCCAGCTTGAAAGTCAACAATATTTCATAAATTTTGCGGGTGTAGGTTTTCTCGGACGTCAGGTACACGTTACGGGCCACTTGCATCGTGATGGTTGAGGCGCCCTGGCTTTTGATGCGCCCCAGGTTGGCCAGTGCGGCGCGCAAAATACCCTTGTAGTCCACGCCCCCATGTTCATAGAAACGTGCGTCTTCAATCGCCAATACGGCATCTATCATCACTTTGGGGATGTCCTTGATGGGCGTGAGATGCCGGCGCTCCTCGCCAAACTCACCGATCAGCGTGCCCTCGGCAGAAAAAACGCGCAAGGGCAACTTGGGGCGATAGTCAGACAGGTCTGAAATGTCGGGCAAATTGGGGAAGGCGACCGCCATGGCAAGGCCCACCAAAAGCATCAGGGTCAGCGCCCCCGCCGCCACCAGTCCGACGGCCCACACACTCAGTCTGATCGCCCAATGTTGATCTGAGTACCTGGATTTTTTTGTTGTTGATGCTGATTTCGGCACGGTGGATGATGAGTGAACGGTTATAAAAATGCGGGTGATGAATCTTATCCATTATAAAAATCAGGACAGATACCTGGCTTAGGTTAGCATCACATCCATGGTGCCAATGGATAATTTGTGCCCGTACCTGAAAATTTACCATGAGACGCGCTGTTTTCTTCTGGTTTGGCGTCTATATTTGACAACGTTCAATTTTGTTTAAAACGGATTTTTCTTTGCGCCACTATGGGCTTGCTGATAGCATTGATCTGAGCTCATGAGTGCTGCGTTGATTCTTTTGTCTTGTTTGGGGGATCGTGTTGATTTCTTTGAGATCATTGTTTAGCCAACAACTTGCGCCTATCTTTGGTTTGGATATCAGTTCCTCGAGCGTCAAACTTGTGGAGTTGGGGCAAGACAAGGCAGGGAATTTGGTGTTGGAAGCCTGTGCCATTGTTCCTCTTGAGATCGGCTGGATCAAGGACGGCAACATTGAAAAATTTGATGAGGTTGCGGACGCGGTGCGTCGCCTGATCAAAAAAAGCGGGACCAAAACCAAAAATGTTGTCATGGCTTTGCCTCCGTCATCTGTCATCACCAAAAAAATCGTGTTGCCGGGTGGCATGACAGACCAGGAACTGGAGATGCAAGTCGAGTCCGAGGCCAATCAATACATTCCCTTTCCGCTGGATGAAGTCAGTCTTGACTTTTGTATTTTGGGCCCAACCGCAAGTTCCAAAGGCGATGTTGACGTACTGATCGCCGCTTCGAGGCGTGAAAAAGTGCAGGACATGCAAGGTCTGGCCGAAGCCGCCGGGCTCAAGCCCGTGGTGGTCGATGTAAAGTCATACGCTTCACGACTGGCAGCCAGCCGCCTGATTGCCAACATGCCGAATCATTCAGAAAACAGCATCGTGGCCCTGTTCGAAGTCGGCTCCCTCACCACCAGCATGCAAGTGATACGCAATGATGAGGTTTTGTACGACCGCGACCAGGCGTTTGGCGGTGCCCAGTTAACGCAATTGATCGTTCTGCAGTATGGTTTTTCGCATGAAGAAGCCGAGACCAAAAAATGCAGGGGAGAATTGCCTGAAGATTATGAGACGGCTGTTTTGAAACCTTTCATTGAGAGTCTGGTGCAGGAAATCAGCCGTGCGCTTCAATTCTTTTTCACCAGCACCACGCACAACAAGGTGGATTTGGTGATGTTGGCCGGCGGTTCGGCCAGTTTGGCAGGTCTGACGGCCATGGTCACCAAGCAATCCGGCTTCCCGTGCATGGTTGCCAATCCGTTCCAGGGAATGCGCATTGCCGAGAGTATTGAACAGAGAAAAATGGCACTCGAGGCGCCTTCTTACCTTACTGCCTGTGGTTTGGCATTGCGGAGGTTTTTGCAGTGATCTTGATTAATCTGCTTCCGCATCGGGAAATTGCCCGAAAACGCCGAAAAGAACAGTTCAATGTCGGTTTGGGCTTGTCCGTTTTGGCGGGCGTCTTGTTGGCCGTCCTGGTGTTTGTGTGGTTCCAGGCGCAAATCTCTGACCAGCAGGATAAGAATCAGTTGCTGAAAACCGAGATCACCAGGTTCGACGCCCAGATCAAGGACATTGCCAGCCTGGAGGCTGAAATTGCAGCCTTGTTGGCGCGCCAGCAGGCGGTCGAAAATTTGCAGGCCGACCGCAACATGCCCGTGCATCTTTTGACAGAGTTGGTTCAACAACTTCCCGATGGGGTTTACATCAATTCCTTGCAGCAAAATGGCCAAAATGTTGTCTTGCTGGGCGTCGCCCAGTCCAACGAGCGGGTCTCGGAATTGTTGCGCAACCTGAGCAACAATTCCCCATGGTTTGCCAGCCCAGAATTGGTGGAAATTGTGGCTGGTACCGCTAATTTGACGCCGCGTGACGCGCGTCGGGTGGCTAACTTTCAGATCAAGGTCAAGCTGGTTCGTCCCACTGATGCCCCAAAGAATCCAGCCAGCCAGCCCCCTGCTCAAAAGTCTTCAATGCCCGCATCTGATGCGGTGGTTCGGTAAAGGTGGGCATGATGGCCAAGAAAATCAACATCAATGTCGAATTCAAGGAGCGGTTTGAGGCCGTTTTCAGGCAGTTTCGTAATTTGGACAGCAAAGACCCGTCAAGCTGGCCTGCACTGCCCCGCTTTGCCGTCTTTTTTACTTTGGCAGCCGCTTGTCTGGTAGCGCTATGGTTCGCCTGGCTGGCTGACGTCAAGGAAGAATTGGTTCAAGCGCAGGCATCCGAGCTCAAGTTGCGTGACGAATACAAAGTCAAGTTGGCCAAAGCCATTAACCTGGAAGCGCTGAAAAAACAACGTGAACAAGTGCAGCAATACGTGACCCAGCTTGAGAAACAATTGCCCAGCAAGGCTGAAATGGATGCCTTGCTGTCTGATATCAATCAATCGGGCTTGGGACGTAGCTTGCAGTTTGAGCTGTTCCGGCCAGGCCAGGTGGTGATCAATGACTACTATGCAGAGCTGCCCATTGCCCTGCGCGTCACGGGTCGCTATCACGACATGGGTGCCTTTGCCTCCGATATTGCCAATCTGTCACGCATTGTCACGCTCAACAATCTGGTCATCACCTCGGCCAAAGAGGGCGCGTTAACCATGAACGTGACTGCCAAAACATTCCGCTATCTCGACATCAACGAGATCAATGCGCAGCGCAAAGCTACTGCCAAGCCCAAGCCGGCCAAATGATCATGAAGTTGTTTAAAACTGCTGTTTTATTGTGCTCCATCGGGCTTTTAACTGCGTGTGGATCGGCCTCGCGTGACGAGTTGACCCAGTGGATGGCTGAGCAAAAGGCGCAAACACAACCCCAGGTCAAACCCGTCAATCCTCCCAAGCCTTTCAAGCCGGAAAATTACAAACGTTTCTCCGAGCTTGATCCGTTCAGCAAGCAAAAGCTGATCATGGTGCTCAACAAGGATACGAACCAGGCATCCGCCAGCGGTGCCTTGATTGCGCCCGAGTTGGCGCGCCGCAAAGAGCCCCTGGAAGAATTCCCGCTGGACACCATGACCCTGGTAGGCAGCATGGTGCGGGACAAGCAGCCCGTTGCCCTGATAAAAGTTGGCCCACTCCTGTATCAGGTTCGGCCGGGTGACCATCTCGGGCAAAACTACGGGCGAATAGTCAAAATTGTCGAAAACGAAGTCATCCTGCGCGAAATTGTGCAAGATGCCGTGGGTGAGTGGATAGAGCGCACAGCCAGTTTGCTGTTGCAAGAGAGGTCAAAATGAAAAATCGCCATATTGGTTGGGCTGGACGCTGGTGGCAGCAACTGGCACTTGGATTAAGTTTGCTGCTGACGGCTGCCCTGGCGCAAGCCCAGGTGGCCATCGAGTCGGTTTCAGGGGCGATGCAAAGTGGCGTTGAGGTTGTCAAAATTGACTTGAGCGAAGCACTCAGCACGCCGCCGACGGGCTTTACCATTCAGTCGCCAGCCCGTATTGCGCTGGATTTTCCCAACGTGGTCAGTGCCATTGGGCGCTCCACGATTGAGGTCAACCAAGGCAATCTGAAGACCGTCAATGTGGTGCAGGCTGGTAACCGCACCCGGGTGGTGCTCAACCTCAAGCAAACCACAACTTACAAAACCCAATGGCAAGGCAAGTCGCTGCTGGTCGTCTTGGATGCATTGGCGGGTTCAGCGCCGGCACCGGCAGCCCAGTTGTTTGCCGAGAACCAGGCCCGCGATGTATTGCCGCTGCGCGACCTTGACTTCAGGCGGGGTGACGAAGGCTCGGGCCGTGTCGTGGTGTCTTTGCCCAACAACCAGGTCGGTGTTGACGTTCGCCAACAAGGCCAGTTGCTGGTGGTCGAATTCATGAAAACCAGCCTGCCCGAAGGTTTGCGCAGGCGTCTGGACGTGAACGACTTCGGCACCCCCATCAAAACCATCACCACCACCCAGTCGGGTGACCGGGTGCGCATGGTCATTGAACCCCAGGGTGTGTGGGTCCACAGTGCTTACCAAACGGATGAGCAGTTTGTACTGGAGGTCAAGCCCGTCAAGGTAGATCCCACCAAGCTGACACAAGGGCCGGGCTATACCGGTCAAAAGCTGTCGTTGAACTTCCAGAGCATCGAGGTTCGCTCGCTGTTGCAGGTGATTGCCGACTTTACCAACTTCAACGTCATCACCTCGGACTCCGTCGCTGGCACGGTCACCTTGCGTTTGCAGGACGTGCCGTGGGACCAGGCGCTTGACATCATTTTGCAGGCCAAGGGCCTGGGCGTGCGCAAAACCGGCAACGTGCTGTGGATTGCACCCAAAGAAGAAATCGTTGCCAAGGAAAAGCTGGAACTGGAGTCCAAGGCAACCGTACTCAGCCTGGAGCCAGTGCGTACCGAGTCGTTCCAGTTAAATTACGCGAAGGCTTCAGATGTTGCGGCGCAACTCTCGGCTACCGCTACCGGATCCGGCGCCACTGCAAACTCTTCCAGGATACTGAGCCCGCGTGGCAGTGCGACTGCCGAGTCTCGTACCAATCAATTGTTTGTGACAGACGTGCCAAGCAAACTTGAGCAGGTGCAGCAACTGATTTCCAAGCTCGATATTGCGGTGCGCCAGGTGCTCATTGAGGCGCGTATCGTCGAGGCCTCCGACACCTTCGGTAGGTCGCTCGGGGTCAAACTGGGCGGCGCTGATCTGCGCGCACAACAGGGGGGCGATGGCGGCTACTCCATTGGCAATGGCAACCGGGTCGC
>PHCO01000312.1 GCA_002842265.1 Betaproteobacteria bacterium HGW-Betaproteobacteria-18
TTGAACAGGACTTGCAACATTTGCGCGAATTGATGCCCAACTTCACGATGGTGATCGACGCCATTGAGCCAATGCTGCAACTGCAACGCAGCGGTGATCGCGCACTGCGCATGGCACCGTTGTTGCTGCTTGGGCCGCCGGGTGTCGGCAAAAGCTACTTCGCCGAACAACTGGCGCGCGTGTTGCGCTTGCACTATGTGGCGGTCAGCATGGAAACGACGACTGCGGTCTGGGTCCTGACCGGGTTGCACCAGTCTTGGAGCAGCGGCACCCCAGGTCTTGTGTTCAATACCCTGGCCAGGGCACCGCATGGCAATCCATTGATCCTGATCGATGAGATCGACAAAGCCACGGACAGCAAATACCCGCCAGCCAATGCGCTATACGGTTTGCTGGAGCGTCTTACCGCAGCGCGTTTTCAAGATGAAGCATGCCCCGACATCCGACTGGATGCCAGCGCCATCAACTGGGTGCTCACCGCCAACGATATCGAGCGGATTTCGCTGCCGTTGCGCTCGCGAATGCAATGCTTCGAGGTGCCCGAACCCAACGCCGCGCAGCGGCAAAGTATCGTCGCGCAACTTTACCGCACACTGCTCGAAAACGAAGCATGGGGCCATCATTTCAGTGACACACTCGATGCGCCCACCCTGCGCACCCTGAGTGCAGCGCAAGGCTCCGTGCGCGACCTGCGCCGCACACTTGTTCAAGCCTGTGCATATGCGCAAAGGGCGAAGCGCGGCACGCTCACGCCCGGCGATGTGATCGCTGCACTGCGCATCGGCACGCCGCCAATCGACCTTGCCACGGTAAAGCCGGGCGGCCATGCCTGAGCCAACGCCAAGCCGGTTGGCGCATCAGCGTAAGCAAGGCCGCCGATGCGTCTACTGATCCTCTCCGATTTGCACCGGGAAGTCTGGCGCAAGCACGCGCCAGCGATTGATCCTGCGAACGCGGCTGCGGACGTGGTGATCCTTGCCGGCGACATCGATGTCGACGCTCGCGCCGTTGCCTGGGCCGACACGCTGTTCGCCGGCCTGCCAGTGCTTTATGTGCACGGCAACCACGAAGGGTACGGCCATAATCTGGACCACGTAAAAAGCCACATCAGCGCCGCGTGTGCCGCCAGCGGGCATGTGTACTTCCTCAATTGCAGCGAACACCAGATTGGCAATGTGCGCTTTCTTGGCGCCACGCTGTGGACGGACTTTGAGCTGTTCGGTGCCAAGCACAAGCACGAAGTGATCGCGCAGATCGCGAACACCATGAACGACTATCACTGCATTCGCCTTGCACGTGCTGGCTATCGCAAGTTACGCCCCGCCGACACCTTGGGCTGGCACCGCACGCAACGCAGGTGGCTGGAGCAGCGGCTCGCAACGCCCTTTGCCGGGCGCACCGTGGTAATTACCCACATGGCGCCATCGTTGCAATCAGTTGACGACAGGTATCGCTGCGATCTCGTCTCGGCTGCCTATGCATCGCAGCTCGATGCACTGGTTGCAAATGCGGATATCTGGATCCACGGCCACATGCATAGCTCGCTGGACTATCGCGTTGGCAACTGCCGCGTGGTCTGCAACCCGTGCGGTTACATGAAGCCCAGCGGCGCACCGGAGAATCCGGATTTTGATCCGGGGTTTGTGGTGGAGCTCGATGCATGACGAGCCACCTGAGCAAGGAGACGGTGTAAAAAGGATCGCGGCTGCAATAGACCCAACCGATGCCAACGACATTGCGTGCGCAACGCGGTGTTCGAACTTCATGCAAACGATGTGACCAAGAAGCTCTGGGAAAACGCCGAACTTGCCTTCATGGCCCGACGTCGCAATGGTATATATCGCCATCACTAAGGATGCTCTGAACAAGTCGTCGAATGGACGCCATCCAAAGCCGACATGCGCCTGTCGGATCGATGATGACCAGATTTTCCGTTCATTCGCTCAAAATGCGCTTCCCGAGGCGGTTTTTCGCTCATTTCTGACCGCTT
>PHCO01000313.1 GCA_002842265.1 Betaproteobacteria bacterium HGW-Betaproteobacteria-18
CAATGATGGCGACAACGTTGATGGCACGTTGCGGCGTGTCTGTGGGCACGTCAGGGATTTTGGCGGTGGCGCGCTCGGCCATGAAAATGTGCCGCAGCGCCCTGCTCTCTGGCGTCCACATCAGATGGACAAAGGTGTCACGTTCAAGGCGCATGCCATCGTCAAATTTGCGTTGGGTAGCAGCCTCGACCGCATCGATACATTTGAGCGGCGCCGGAAAGTTTTTGGCCATGCCGCCCACCATGTTGCGGGCAAACTGAAAATAGGCGTCGCCCTGCGGGTGCTGGCACGGCAAATGGCGCACCAATGGCAAGGGGCGCACGCCGGCCACCTCGGCTGCCATGGCCAGCGCTTCGGCCAGCAGCGTCGCGTTGGAGGCCGCCAGTTTGTGAAGCAACTGCTGCCCCGGCACCGAAAACAGCAATTCGCTCTTGACCGGCTCGCCGCTGACGATCATGTTCAAGGCAGGCTCCACGCCCAGCACGCGTGGCAGGCGCTGGGTGCCACCGGCACCCGGCAGCAGGCCCAGCTTGACCTCCGGCAGCGCCACGCTGCAGCCGGGTGCGGCGATGCGGTAATGGCAGCCCAGCGCCAGCTCCAGCCCGCCACCCATGCAGACGCTGTGGATGGCGGCAATGACCGGCTTGGTGGCGGCTTCGAGCAGCAGAATCACGCTGAGCAAATTGGGTTCCTGGAACGCTTTGGGCGAGCCAAATTCCTTGATGTCGGCACCGCCCGAAAAGGCCTTGCCCGCGCCGGTGATGACGATGGCATGCACCGCCGCATCGGCGTGGGCGCGATTCAGCCCGTCGGCGAGCGCCTGACGGGTGGCCAGGCCCAGGCCATTGACGGGCGGGTTGTTCAGGGTAATCACGGCAACCCTGCCCTGTACCAAGTAGTCAGCAGTCATGAAGCGACTCCTTTACAAAATAGAACGGTCGTTCTTTTCATTGTAGGGTGATTGTTCGTGATCAGTTGATGGTTTAGCCTTTGGATGCCACGCTTGGGACGAATATGGATTCGGCCCGATGATGTATGAACCGTTCGCACTGAGCTGGTCGAAGTTCAGCGCTGCGGCGCGATCTCCGAGGCGTAGTCGTAGAGCGCGCCGAGGATGGCTTCGTCACGCTCATTGGCGCTTTCGGCCAGTTTGTCCAGGGCTTCAAACAAGGCATCCAGCGTCAGGGCACCACCCTCGCCTTCAAACAGCCGCGCGGCGCGGTGCGCCTCCCAGCGTTGCAGCTCCTCAGCGCTCAGGCTGTGCGGGAAATTGCGCGCCCGGTAACGCCATAACAATTCACTTAACCGTGCGTCTTCAAACGCGGGTCGGGCACTGGCCAGCGCATCAGGTTGGCATTGGCGCAGGTCGTTCAGGCGGCGGCGGTCTGCGTTGCTGACAAAGCCGCCGTACAGGTCTTCATCCACATCCACGGGCGCCGCTTCAGGCCGGGCAAACACCTGCACCCAGATGGCGCTCATGTCGGGCAGGTCACGGGCTGCGGCGGCGTGTTGCAGTTGGGCCGCTTTGTGCAAACCCCAGCGCTGCGCCATGTCGTCGCCGAGCACGTTCAGATTGCTCATGACCATGGGCGATTTGTTGAGGTGCACCGACTTGACCGGCAAGCGGCGCATACCCTCGGGCAAATCAGCGGCTTTGCTGAACAGGCGCAGGCGGATTTGCTCGGCATTCAAACTGGCCAGCTCGGCCGGGTCAAAGGCCAGGTCCCAGGCCAGCAATTCATTTTTATTGCCCGGGTGCATGGCCAGCGGCCACATCAGGGCAAGACAGCCGCGCTCCGGGGCGAACATGCCCGAGATGTGCAAAAAAGGCTTGGCATGGGCCGGTGTGGTGGGCAAGCCCAATTCGGCCATGACGCGGTCTTTTTTGTGCAGACCGAAACAGAACTCGAAGAGCTTGGGCTGCGCCGTCTTGATGAGCCGGGCCAGCGCGATGGTGGCCCGCACATCGCTCAGGGCGTCGTG
>PHCO01000055.1 GCA_002842265.1 Betaproteobacteria bacterium HGW-Betaproteobacteria-18
TGCTGGCGTGAGGGTTGTCCAAACCGCCATTCCCGGCCCGCTGATCATCGAACCACGCGTGTTCGGCGATGCGCGCGGGTTTTTCATGGAAACGTGGAACGCGGCCGGGTTTGCCGATGCCGGGCTCGATCTCACCTTTGTGCAAGACAATCACAGCCGCTCGCAAAAGGGCGTGCTGCGCGGGCTGCATTTCCAGAACCCGGGTGCGCAGGGCAAGCTGGTACGGGTAACGCGCGGCGCGGTGTTCGATGTGGCGGTTGATTTGCGCGCCTCATCGCCGACGTTCGGCCAGTGGGTCGGGGTGGAGCTAAGCGCGGACAACAACCGCATGTTCTGGGTGCCCGAAGGCTTTGCCCACGGCTTCCTGACGCTGGAGGATGACACCGACTTCCTCTACAAATGCACCGCGCCTTATGCCCCGCAGTCCGAACACACGCTGGCGTGGGACGATCCGGCGGTGGGGGTTGCATGGCCGGTGGCAGGGATCGATCCGATCATCTCTGACAAGGACGCACGCGGTCTGGCGCTCGGCGATGTGCCGGTGTTTGCATGAGAGTGTTGATCACCGGCGCGAACGGCCAGCTTGGCGGCGCTTTGCAACGGCTGGCCCCGGACTGGGCCGAGGTGAGCGCGATCGGCGCTGGTGATTGCGACTTCACCGATATCCCGATGTTGCGTGCGCGGCTGTCGGTGGAGGCGCCCGACATCATCCTCAACGCGGCGGCCTATACCGCAGTGGACAAGGCTGAAAGCAACGAAGACCTGGCCCGCGCGATCAACGCCGATGCGGTGGCTGCGATGGTCGCAGCGATGGCGGAAAGCGGCGGCAAGCTGGTGCATATATCGACCGATTTCGTGTTCGATGGCGAGGCAAGCGCGGCCTACGAGCCATCAGCCGCCCGCAACCCCCTGTCTGCCTATGGCCGAACGAAAGCCGCAGGCGAGGATCACTTGCGTGCCGACGATCTGCTGGTGCGCACTGCATGGGTTTACGAAGCAGGCGGGGCGAATTTCGTGCGCACCATGATCCGGCTGATGAACGAGCGCGATGAACTGGGCGTGGTTGCCGATCAGGTGGGTGCGCCAACCTGGGCGAGCGGGCTCGCGCGCACCATCTGGGCACTGGTTGAAAAAGGCGCGACCGGAACCTTCCATCACTGCGATGATGGAGTGGCAAGCTGGCAAGAATTTGCGGTCGCCATCGCCGAGGAAGCCTACACGCTTGGTCTGATTACGCGCATCCCCGCCATCCGCCCGATCACCACCGCCGAATACCCCACGCCCGCAAAGCGCCCGGCGTTCTCGTTGCTCGATTGCAGCGCCACGCGGGCGTTTCTTGGCGACGCCCCGGTTCACTGGCGCACCAATCTGCGCCTGATGCTGCAAGAGGAAGCAAAGCTTGGCTAATCTGCTCGTAACCGGCGGTGCCGGCTTTATCGGCGGCAATTTCGTGCATTACTGGAATGCGAAGCACCCGGACGACGGCGTGGTGGTGCTCGATGCGCTGACCTATGCAGGCAACCGCTCGACGCTCGAAGGCACCACTGCCGAACTCGTGGTGGGAGACATCCGTGACACCGCGCTGGTGGAAAGCCTGCTGCGCGCGCATGACATTGATACCATCGTCCACTTCGCCGCCGAAAGCCACGTCGACCGCTCCATCGACGGCCCGGCCGAATTCATCCAGACCAACATCGTCGGCACCTTCAATTTGCTTGAATCGGTGCGCGGCTACTGGCAGCAGCTACCTGAAACCGTGGATTGCCACGGGGTTGCACCCCTCGCAATGGTGCCGGACGCTGTCACAAAATCGTCCTTCAGGTTTCTGCATGTCTCCACAGATGAGGTTTACGGCTCACTGGCAAAAGACGACCCGGCTTTTACCGAGTCCAGCCACATCGAGCCCAACAGCCCGTACAGTGCCAGCAAAGCCGCCAGCGACCACCTGGTGCGCGCCTGGCACCACACCTATGGCCTGCCGGTGCTCACCACCAATTGTTCCAACAATTACGGCCCCTACCAATTTCCCGAAAAGCTCATCCCGCTGCTGATCGTGAACGCCTTGGCCGACAAGAAACTGCCGGTCTATGGCGACGGCCAGCAGATTCGCGACTGGCTGTATGTGAAAGACCATTGCAGCGCCATCCGCCTCGCGCTCGAAGCCGGTCGCCTGGGCGAAACCTACAACGTCGGTGGCTGGAACGAAAAGGCCAACCTGGAAATTGTCCACACGGTTTGCGCCCTGCTCGACGAGTTGCGTCCGCGCGCCGACGGCAAACCGTACAAGGCGCAGATCACTTACGTCACGGACCGCCCCGGCCACGACCGCCGCTACGCCATCGACGCGCGCAAGCTGGAGCGTGAATTGGGCTGGAAACCCGCCGAGACCTTTGAGACCGGCATCCGCAAGACCGTGCAGTGGTATCTTGACAACCCCGACTGGGTGGCCCATGTGCAAAGCGGCGCCTACCGCGACTGGGTGCAAAAGCAGTACGCATGAAAATCCTTCTCTTGGGTAAAAACGGCCAGGTGGGCTGGGAACTGCAGCGCAGCCTGGCGCCCTTGGGCGACCTCATCGCCCTGGACCGTCACAGCAGCCAGTTTTGCGGTGACCTCAGTCGCCTGGACGACCTGGCCGACACGGTGCGCACGATTCAACCCGATGTGATCGTCAATGCCGCCGCTTACACCGCCGTCGATAAAGCCGAGAGTGAACCCGAACTGGCGCACAAGCTCAACGCTTTGGCGCCCGAGGTACTGGCCCGCGAGGCGACCCAACTCGGCGCCTGGCTGGTGCACTACAGCACCGACTACGTGTTTGGCGGCGGTGGCGACCAGCCCTGGCGCGAAGACGACCCCACTTTCCCCTTGAACGCCTATGGCCAGACCAAATTGCTGGGCGAGCACATGATCGACTGGATCTGCCCGCGCCACCTGATTTTCAGGACCAGTTGGGTCTATGCGGCGCGCGGTGGCAACTTTCCCAAAACCATGCTGCGCCTGGCGCAGGAGCGCGAGCAGCTCACCGTGATCAACGACCAGTTTGGAGCGCCCACCGGCGCAGAGTTGATTGCCGATGTGAGCGCCCACGCCATCCGCCAGGTGTTTAAGAACAAAGCCGAGGCCAAGGCTTTGGCTGGCACTTACCACCTGGCAGCCAGTGGCTGCGCCACCTGGTTTGAGTACGCTAACCACGTTATAGCGCAAGCGCAGCAAATGCAACCAGCTATCAAAATAAAGGCAACTGAAGTCAAACCCGTGCCCAGCAGTGCCTTCCCAACCCCGGCCACACGGCCGCTCAACTCGCGCCTGGACACCCGCAAACTACAGGCCACTTTTGGCTTGACCCTGCCAGCCTGGCAGTTGGGCGTGGATCGCATGCTGGCAGAAGTTCTTTAAACATCAGGAATCCATCCCATGACACAACGCAAAGGCATCATCCTGGCCGGCGGTTCCGGCACCCGGCTTTACCCGGTCACGCAAGCGGTCAGCAAGCAACTCATGCCGGTCTATGACAAGCCGATGATTTACTACCCCTTGAGCACGCTCATGCTGGCCGGGATTCGCGAAGTTCTGGTGATCTCCACGCCGCAGGACACGCCGCGTTTTGCCGACCTGCTGGGCGATGGCAGCCAATGGGGCATGACGATCAGCTACGCGGTGCAGCCCAGCCCTGACGGCCTGGCGCAGGCGTTCATCATCGGCCGCGACTTTGTGGCCGGTCAGCCCAGTGCACTGGTGCTGGGCGACAATATTTTTTATGGCCATGATCTCATCAAGCAACTGGCCCATGCCGATGCCCGCCAGACCGGTGCCAGCGTCTTTGCCTACCACGTGACCGACCCCGAGCGCTACGGCGTGGTGGCGTTTGACGAGCACAAGCGCGCCATCAGCATCGAGGAAAAACCCAGTCAACCCAAAAGCAATTACGCCGTCACCGGCCTCTACTTTTACGACAACCAGGTCTGTGACATTGCCGCCCACATCAAGCCGTCGCCTCGCGGCGAACTGGAAATTACCGACGTCAACCGGCACTACCTGGAACGTGGCCAGCTCAATGTCGAGATGATGGGTCGCGGCTACGCCTGGCTCGACACCGGCACCCACGACAGCCTGCTGGAAGCCGCCAGCTTTATTGCCACCCTGCAAAAACGCCAGGGTCTGCAAGTGGCCTGCCCTGAAGAAATTGCCTTCAGCCAGGGCTGGATCGATGCCGATCAAATCCTGAAGTTGGCCACACCCTTGGCCAAAAATGGCTACGGCAAGTATTTGTTGAGCCTGCTGAAATGAGGTCATGGATCGCCGCGCTACGCTCGCGATGACGATGTGGCTGTCATTGCGAGGCGCGAAGCGCCGTGGCAATCCATGCATTTGAATTGAAAGAATTTATGCCCTACACCGTTACCCCCACCACCCTGCCCGGCGTACTGATCCTGGAACCCAAGGTTTTTGGTGATGCGCGTGGTTTCTTTTTTGAGAGCTTCAACGCCCGCGACTTTGCCCAATGCACCGGGCTGGACATGCCTTTTGTGCAGGACAACCACAGCAAGTCTGGCAAAGGTGTGCTGCGCGGCCTGCATTACCAGATCGAGCACCCGCAGGGCAAGCTGGTGCGCGTCACCCTGGGTGAAGTCTTTGATGTGGTGGTTGACATGCGCCGCAGTTCCCCCCACTTTGGCCAATGGGAAGGCGTCAAGCTGTCCGCAGACAACAAGCGCCAGCTCTGGATTCCACCCGGTTTTGCGCACGGCTTTTTGGTGACCAGCGACAGCGCCGAGTTTTTGTACAAAACCACCGACTACTGGTACCCCGAACACGAGCGCTGCCTGCTGTGGAACGATGCGAGCGTTGGCGTGCAGTGGCCTTTGGAGGCTGCGCCACTGCTGGCCGCCAAGGACCTGGCCGGCCTCCCTTTGCATGGCGCCGCCACCTTTGCATGAGCGGACGCTGGTCACGCAGTCGCTCTCAAATCCAACGCCCTGAGCCCGACCATGGCGCCGAGCAACCAGACTCTTTGACGGCCTTGTTTTGGGCCTTCACCTGGCTCGCACTGCAAGGGTTTGGCGGCGTGGTGGCGGTGGTGCAGCGCGAACTGGTGGACAAAAAACGCTGGCTGTCCCGCGGACAATTCATGGAAGATTGGGCCGTGGCCCAGGTTCTGCCTGGCCCCAACGTGGTCAACCTGTCGCTGATGATCGGCGACCGCTACTTTGGCTGGCGTGGTGGCCTGGTGGCGCTGGCGGGCATGCTGACGTTTCCACTCTTGATCGTATTGCTACTGGCGGGCCTGTTTGCCGGTGTTTCTGATGTGCCACAGGTGCAGGGTGCCTTGCGTGGCATGAGCGCCGTGGCGGCCGGCATGATCACTGCGACCGGTTTGAAGATGCTGCCTTCCTTGAAAAAAAATGTGATCGCATTGCCATGGTGCTGGGCCCTGGCCGCTCTTACTTTTGTGGCGATTGCGTGGCTGCGTGTGCCGTTGATCTGGGTCCTGGCGGTACTCGGGGGTGGCTCGGGCCTGTGGGCTTACCAGCGCCTGAATGCCCAGCAGCAAACGGAGCCAAAACCATGAGCAGCAGCTTGAGCCTGGGCGACTGGCTGGCCCTGCTGACGCATTTTTTATCGTTGTCACTGCTCGCCGTCGGCGGGGCGATTACCACCGTACCTGACATGCACCGCACGCTGGTGGATCAGCATCAGTGGCTGAGCGACAGCCAGTTCAACGCCGCCATCGCCCTGGCGCAGGCGGCACCCGGCCCCAATGTGCTGTTTGTGGCGCTGTTGGGCTGGCAGGTGGGGCTGAACGCGGGCGGTGGCCTGGTGGCAAGCGGGGCCGCCTGGGGCTATGGCATGCTGGGCATGCTGCTTTCCATGTTGGGTATCTTGCTGCCCAGCACCACGCTGACCTTTGCCGCTTCGCGCTGGGCCCATCAAAATCGAGAGCTACGCGCCGTGCGTGCTTTCAAGCAAGGCATGGCGCCGGTGGTGGTTGCGCTGCTGGTGGCCACGGGCTGGATCCTGACGGTGAATCAGGGGGCCGACCTGGGGCACTGGCCACTCTGGTTGCTCACGGCGAGCGTCACGCTGCTGGTGTGGCGCACCGGCCTGCATTTGTTATGGCTGCTGGGGGCTGGCGCGTTGTTGGGTTGGCTAGGCTGGGTTTAGCGAGCGCTGGCGCAGCGCCTCATACAAACACACGCCACTGGCCACCGACACATTCAGGCTCTCCACGGCACCGCGCATCGGGATGCTGACCAGCTCGTCGCAGGTTTTTGCCGTGAGCTGGCGCATGCCGTCGCCCTCGGCACCCAGTACCAGCGCCACCGGACCGCGCAGGTCGGTCTGGTACAGCGTTTTGGCGGCGACATCGCTGGTGCCAATGATCCAGATGTTGCGTTCTTTCAACTCATTCAGGGTACGTGCCAGATTGGTCACCATGAAGTAGGGCACGGTCTCGGCCGCGCCACTGGCCACCTTGGCTACGGTGGCATTGATGCCTGCCGCATGGTCTTTGGGCGCGATCACGGCATGCACCCCGGCGCCATCGGCCACGCGCAGGCAGGCGCCCAGGTTGTGCGGATCGGTCACGCCGTCGAGCACCAGAATGAGCGGCTGCACGCGCTCGTTCATCGAACGCTCAAGCTGCGAGGCTTCCAGTTGCTCCAGCAACTCGTCGAGCGAGGTCACCTGGGTCAACTCGTGCACCCGCGCAGCCACGCCCTGGTGTCCGTGGCTGCCACACAGCTTGGCCAGACGCATGCCATCGGCCTCGATCAGACGCACACCCGCCTCGTTGACCTTGTCCACAAACTGGCGCATGCGCGCATCGCGGCGCGTCGGGTCAATGTAAATTTCGACGATGGATTTGGGTGTAGTTTTCAGGCGCACGCCCACGGCATGAAAGCCGAACAGAACTTTGGGATTAGACATAGGCCGCGATTATCGCGGCTTGATCCTGAAATCGACCTTAGCCCTTGAATTTGGCCGTCACCTCGGCCACGCGCTGACCGAACCGGCGGGCGGTTTCCAGGTCGCCGGCGTTCATTTCGGCACCACCGGCATCACCGGGCGTTTGCGCCATGGGGCCGGCGCTGGAGGCCAGGTAATTGATGTCGTCGCGCTGGGATGCCTTGGTGTTGTTGTAGTGCAGGCCGGTCCCGACCCAGATGCCGCCATGCTGCATGGCCAGGGTCATGAAGTAATGCAGCGTGGAATGTTTGTCGCCGTTGATGTTGGCGCTGGCGGTAAAACCGCCAAAAATCTTGTCTTTCCAGGCCTGGCTGAACCAGGGTTTGCTGGACGCGTCGGCAAACTTCTTGAACTGCCAGCTCACGCTACCCATGTAGGTGGGGCTGCCCATGATGATGGCGTCGGCCTCGTTAAGCGTGTCCCAGCCCTCCTCGGTCAGATTGCCATCGGCATCGATCGCCACCAGATCGGCACTGGCGCCCTCCGCCACCGATTGCGCCATGCGCAGGGTGTGGCCATAACCAGAATGAAAAACAACTGCAACTTTTGCCATGATGAAAACTCCTTGAAAATATAAAATTGTCAAACGCACAAATCAAATACCAGCACCTCGGCATCCTGCGCCTCGGTCAACATCACCCGGGACTCATCGGCCAGCAGGGCTGCGTCGCCGGTGTGCAGGGCCACCCAGTTCACTTTGATAGCGCCGCGCACCAGGTGCACATAGGCCTTGCGCCCGGCGGCCAGGTCAAGCGTGGCAGTCTGGCCGGCGTCAAACAGGCCGGCATACAAACGGGCATCGGCATGGATGGTGACCGAGCCCTGCGCACCATCTGGTGAAGCCACCAGGCACAAGCGGCCATTTTTAGCAGATTCCGCAAAGGTGGTTTGCTCGTAGCTGGGCACAACGCCAAGCACATTGGGTGCTATCCAGATTTGCAATAAATGGGTGGTGTCGTTGGGTGCGTGGTTGAACTCGCTGTGCTGCACGCCGGTGCCGGCACTCATGCGCTGCACGTCGCAGGGCGGAATGGACTTGACGTTGCCCATGCTGTCCTTGTGCGCCAATGCGCCCTGCAACACGTAGGTGACGATTTCCATGTCGCGGTGGCCGTGGGTGCCAAAGCCTTTGCCGGGGGCAATCCAGTCTTCGTTGATGACGCGCAGGTTGCCCCAACCCATGTGGGCCGGGTCGTAATAACCGGCAAACGAAAAACTGTGAAACGATTTGAGCCAGCCATGGTCTGCGTAGCCGCGCTCCTGGGATGGTCTGAGGGTTAGCATCACGAATCTCCTTGAATGGCCTCTACTGTACGTTTCAAAATAGGCTGGCATGCGCAGTCGTTTTGATGGCATCATTCAATCCGTTTGAACTCAACGACCAAAATCATGCAAACTGCCCGTAATGTCCTGACCCCGGAAGCGCTGGCCATGTTGCAAACCATTGCCAGCACCGGCAGTTTTGCCGCCGCCGCGCGCACCCTTGGCATGGTGCCCAGCGCCCTCACCTACCGCGTGCGCCAGCTCGAAGACGCGCTCGATGTGCTGCTGTTCGACCGCAGTTCGCGGCGCGCCCTGCCCACCGTGGCCGGCCAGGAGTTGCTGCGCGAGAGCGCTCGCCTGCTGGAAGACCTGGAAGCCGTGGCCAACCGCGTCAAACGGGTCGCCACCGGCTGGGAGCCGCAGCTCACGATTGCCGTGGACAGCATCATTGCCAAAGCCACGTTGATGGAGCTGGTGGACAGTTTTTTTAGCCAGAATCCGCCCACCCGCATCCGCCTGCGCGACGAAACCCTGTCGGGCACGCTCGAAGCGCTGACCAGCGGCGAGGCCGATCTGGCGCTCGGTGTGGCCGACCTGGTGCAAAACACGACCATCCACGCCAAGCCGCTCGGCGATGTGCGCTTTGTCTATGCGGTGGCGCCGCACCATCCGCTGGCGATAGCAGCAGAGCCGCTGACCGACGAGGCCATGCGCGCGCACCGCGCGGTGGCCGTGGCCGACACCATCAGCCGCGGCCGTGGCGTGACGATCGGCCTGCTGGGTGGGCAGGACGTGTTCACCGTGGCCACCATGCAGGACAAACTGGACGCCCAACTGCGTGGCCTGGGCTGCGGTTCACTGCCCGAATGCATGGCCGGCCCGTTCATCGACACTGGCCGGCTGGTGGTCAAAAAAACCGAACGCGCGCCCAGGTCGGTACGCGTCAACTACGCCTGGCGCGCCGCCAGCAGTGCACCGGGGCGCGCCCTGCAATGGTGGTTGAGTCAACTGGAGTGCGCCAACACGCGCACCGCTTTGCTGGAACGCCACCGCGGTTTGTAGGTTTTTTTGTGGGGCGGGTTTCAACCCGCCAGGTTGACTGAAGTCGACCCCACAACACACGCGCATGGCTGGCTGGTAAAGTCGGTCACATTCGCAAAGACACATGTAGTGTTACCAACTGGAGAAAAATATGACAACAGCGCAGCGCGCTCCCCAACACTTTGCCGTCATAGGTGCCGGCATGGCGGGTATCACCTGTGCCCGCACCCTGGTGCAGGCCGGTCATCAGGTGACCGTGTTTGAAAAAAGCCGGGGTCTGGGCGGGCGCATGGCCACCCGAAGCAGCGCCTTTGGTTCGTTCGACCACGGCGTCCAGTATTTCACCGCCCGCGATCCACGCTTTTTGCAAGCGCTGGAAACCACACCCAAACTCTGCAAGCGCTGGAGCGCCAACAGCGTGCAGGTGCTCGACGAACTCGGTCACGTGACTGCGCCGGGCTTGCCCAGCCACGATGCGCACTGGGTGGCGGTGCCGGGCATGAAGTCGCTGGTGAGCGGCTGGGCCGAACCGCTGCTGGCTGGCGGGCGCATCGAGCTGCAAACCCGCGTGATGCGCATCGAGCCTGATGCCGTCAAGCCCAGACAATGGCAATTGCGCACCGAAGGCCTTGACGGTACGCAGCATGTGTTCTCGGGTTTCGATGGCGTTTTGCTCGCCATCCCCTGTGCCCAGGCGCACAAGTTGCTCCAAACGTCAGAGCAATCCAAGCCCTGGATCAAGCAGCTTGAGCAAGTCAAGGTGGCACCCTGCTGGACGCTGATGCTGGCTTTTCCGCAAGCCATGCAACCCGGTCTGTCGGCGCTGGGGCCGCAATGGAATGCGGCACGCAGCACCCACCACCGCATTGCCTGGCTGGCGCGCGAATCGAGCAAACCAGGGCGTGAACCGATCGAGCGTTGGACCGTGCAGGCCAGCGCCGCCTGGTCGCAGGAACACATTCACGACGACGCGCCCCGTGCCGAGGCCAAGCTGCTCAAAGCCTTTTCCGAGGTCACCGGCATCCGCGCCGAACCCGCCCACGTGGACAGCCAGCGCTGGCTGTATGCCAAAACGATCCAGCGGCTGGGAAAAAGCCATCTGTGGGACGCCAAAAAGGGGCTGGGCCTGTGTGGCGACTGGTGTTTGGGCCACCGCGTGGAAGACGCGTTTGTGTCGGGGCTGGAGCTGGCGTTAACCGTCGCTTAAATTCAGAATCGTCATCGCGAGAAGCGCAGCGACGTGGCGATCCAGGACTTTATGGATTGCCACGCTCAGCTCGCAATGACGGTGAATAACGCGTCACATTACATCGGCCGTTTTGCGCCATCGCCCACCGGGCCGCTGCACGCGGGTTCGTTGGTGGCGGCGCTGGCCAGCTGGCTCGATGCCCGTGCCCACGATGGCCAATGGCTGGTGCGCATCGAAGACATCGACAGCACCCGCTGTCTGTCCGGCATGGACCAGATCATCCTGCAGCAACTGGCCGCCTGCGGCCTGCACAGCGACCAGCCGCCGCTGTACCAATCCCGGCGCTCGGCACTTTACCAGCAGGCGCTCGACCGACTGATCGCCAGCGGCTACGCTTACCCCTGTGGCTGCTCACGCCGCGACATTGAACTGGCCTTGCAGCGCGGCGGCCGTTCCAGGGCGCGACACGGCGAGCTGATTTACCCAGGCACATGTCGCGCGGGGTTGCAGGGCAAGCCCGCACGCGCCTGGCGTTTCAGAACCCAAGCCGAGTCCCTTCTACATTGGCAGGATCGCCGTCTGGGAGCGCAATCGCAAGACGTGGCTTACGAGGTGGGCGACTTCATTCTGAAACGTGCCGATGGTTGTTTTGCTTACCAATTGGCCGTGGTGGTGGACGACGGCGCACAAGGCATCACCGATGTGGCGCGCGGCGCGGACCTGGCCGACAACACCGCGCGCCAGATCTTGTTGCAACGCGCCCTGCACCTGCCCACACCGCGCTACCTGCACACGACGCTGGTGCTGGGCGCCAACGGTGAAAAACTCAGCAAACAGAACGGTGCCCAGGCTTTGGACACCCGCCACCCGCTGGCCGCGTTGAACCAGGCCGCTGCCGTGCTGGGATTGACACAGCAACATGAACCCGCTGACGCCTTGGCCCATTGGGTGGCGCAATGGAAGTGTCTCTACAATCACGCCCCGTGAACGACACCCAAAACACCCCCCAAAAAGTGGCTGAGCCAGCCCGCGCAGCACGCACCCGTCCGCACACCCTGGCCGATGTGGCCTATCCCAAAACCATCAAGAGTTTCGTGCGGCGCGCCGGCCGCACCACCAGCGGCCAGACCAAGGCGTTTGATGAACTCGGCCCCCGGTTTTTGCTGCCCTACCAAGCCGGTGTGCTTGATTTTGCAGCGACTTTTTCAGAGGCCGCAAACGCTGCAGGCCCAGATGACAGCACCTCCAGGCCTACCGTTCTGGAGATCGGTTTTGGTATGGGCGAGGCCACAGCACACATTGCTGCGACACTGCCACAGACCAACTTCTTGTGCTGTGAGGTGCATGAACCCGGCGTGGGCGCGCTGCTCAAGCGCATTGGCGAGCGGGATTTGCACAACATCCGCATCTGCGCGCATGACGCGGTCGAGGTCATTGACCACATGTTGCCACTGCACAGCCTGGATGGCGTGCACATCTTTTTCCCCGATCCCTGGCACAAAAAGAAGCACAACAAGCGCCGCCTGATTCAGCCGCCCCTGATCGCCAAACTGGCGGCGCGCCTGAAAGTGGGCGGCTACCTGCACTGCGCCACCGACTGGCAGCCCTATGCCGAGCAAATGCTCGAAGTGCTGAGCGCCGAGCCCTTGCTGAAAAACACGGCGCTGGCCCAGCACCCCGAACTGCTCGGCTATGCCCCCAAGCCGCATTACCGGCCGCTGACCAAGTTTGAAAACCGCGGTCTCAAACTGGGTCATGGCGTGTGGGACCTGGTGTTTGAGCGCGTTTAAACCGCCCACGCGCCAGGGCATCGGCCCGAGTTGTGTCGGCTTGCCCGCCGGCCCGTGGCCGACCTTGCTGGACTTTCTGGAAGCGCGCTTTCCTGGCGTCACCTCCCAGACCTGGCTCGATCGCATGGCGCGCGGCGACGTCATCGACGAACAGGGCGAGCCGGTCTTGCCGGAGCGTGCCGCCCAGGCACCCTATGCCGCGCATCAGCGTCTGTATTACTACCGCGAGGTGCCCGACGAGCCGCACATTCCGTTTGACGAGGTGGTGCTGTTTGAAGACGCGCATTTGCTGGTCGTCGATAAACCGCATTTTTTGCCGGTGGTGCCCTCTGGCGGCTACCTGCGGGAAACGGTGCTGGTGCGGCTCAAAAACAAACTGGACCTGGATGACCTGGTGCCCATTCACCGCATCGACCGCGACACCGCCGGGCTGGTGCTATTTTCCAAACAGCCCGCCAGCCGCGCCGCCTATTGCGCGCTGTTCAGCCAGCATGCAGTGCGCAAAACCTACGAAGCGATTGCGCCTTGGCGGTCTGATCTGACTTGGCCGCAGACGCGCGCCAGCCGCATCCGGGAGGCTGGCCACTTCATGCTGCAGCAAGAGGTGCCGGGCCAGCCCAACGCCATCACGCACATCGATGTGCTGGAGGTACGTGGGGCGCTGGCACGCTATCAGCTCCAGCCCGTCACCGGACAGCGCCACCAGTTGCGTGTTCACATGCTGGCGCTGGGCCTGCCGATTGTGAACGATGGTCTCTACCCCACCCTCACGCCCGAAGGCCAGCTGGACTATGCCAGGCCGCTGCAACTGCTGGCCAAACGGCTTGAATTCATCGATCCAATCTGTGGCGAACCCAGGCAGTTTGACAGCGAACGGGTGTTGAGCGGATAGTTCTCTTTGATCCGTCATCGCGAGCCCTTCGACAGGCTCAGGATAGGCTGAAGCGCGGTGATCCATGCAGTTTGCAGTCATGGATCGCCACGTCGCTACGCTCCTCGCGATGACGGGCACTGCTACAAGAGCCGTCCGCGGCCCGAGTTTGGCGGAACAATGCAAGATGAACTTGGCCGCTGCGCCATAATTCACCAGCTTTATTTTTCAGCGGAGTTTTAATTTGTTTTCCATCCTACAAGCTGCAGGTTGGCCGATCTGGCCTTTGGTGGCCTGCTCGGTGCTGGCCATGGCGCTGATCATTGAGCGATTCATCAATCTCCAAACCGTCAAAGTGGCCCCACCCCGGCTGCTGGATGAGGTGTTGGCCGTCACACGCTTGAGCGTGCCCGGACCCGATGTGGTGACCAAACTGGAACAAAACTCGGCCTTGGGTGAGGTGCTGGCGGCAGGTCTGCGCGCGCTCAACGCCAACCCCAGGTGCACCGAAGTCGAGTTGCGTGCCGGCATGGAGGCCACCGGCCGCCTGGTGGCACACCGGCTGGAGCGTTATCTAAGTGCACTGGCCACCATTGCCTCAGTGGCGCCGCTGATGGGCCTGTTTGGCACGGTGGTCGGCATGATCGAGATCTTTGGCTCGCAACCTACTGGCGCCAACATGGGCGGCAACCCGGCACAACTGGCGCACGGCATTTCGGTGGCGCTGTACAACACCGCTTTCGGCTTGATTGTGGCTATTCCGTCCTTGATTTTCTGGCGCTACTTTCGTGCCCGCGTCGATGAATATCTGCTGACGCTGGAGCTGGCAGCCGAACGGCTGGCGCGCCATCTTTACACCTTGCGCAAGTAGGCTGGCGCATGATGAATTTCCGGGTGCGCCCCAAGGAAGAGCCGGAGATCAACCTGATCCCGTTCATTGACGTGCTGCTCGTCATCCTGATCTTTTTGATGCTTTCAACCACCTACAGCAAGTTCACCGAAATGCAACTCAAGCTGCCCGTGGCAGATGTCGATGCACAGCGCGACTACGCCAAAGAAGTGCTGGTCTCGGTCAGCAGCGAAGGCCAGTACAGCGTCAACAAGCAGGTGGTGAACGGGCGCAGTGTGGCTGATCTGGCCAGCGCCATGCAGACTGGCGCCAAAGCTGGCCCGCAATCCGTGGTCATCATCCACGCCGATGCCAATGCCAAGCACCAGGCGGTCATCAGCGTGATGGAAGCCGCACGCCGCGCCGGTCTGACGCAGATTACCTTTGCCACAGTGTCATCCACCCCGGGCAACACACCCTGAAGTATGGCTGAGGCAACGCCACTACAGAGCCACATCCTGACCGATGCCTGGCGACAGCGGGGCTGGCTGGCCTGGCTGCTGTGGCCGCTGTCTTTGCTGTATGGGCTGCTGGTGCGCTTGCGCAAAGCGCTGTATGGTATGGACTGGCTGACTTCCGAGCGCCTGCCTGTGCCGGTGCTGGTGGTAGGCAATGTGGTAGCGGGTGGCGCTGGCAAAACCCCGGTGGTGATGGCCATCGTGCAACGTCTGCAAGCACGCGGCATCCATGTGGGTGTGATTTCACGTGGCTACGGTCGCCACAGCCAGGAATGCCTGGAAGTTTTCCCTGACAGTGCGGTGGCAGACGTCGGGGACGAACCAGCCCTGATCCAGCGTCGCACCAAAGCCCCGGTGTTTGTCGCCAGCCAGCGTGCGCAAGCCGGGCGCGCATTGCTGGACCAATACCCGCAAACACAAGTTTTGGTGTGTGACGATGGCCTGCAACATTTTCAGCTACATCGCGACCTGGAGATTGGCGTCTTTGACGACCGGGGCGTGGGCAACGGCTTTTTGCTTCCCGCCGGGCCTTTGCGCGAGCCTTGGCCGCGTCCGCTCGACTTGCTGTTGCACACTGGCCAGCAGCCCGCTTTTGCTGGCGGTTATCACGCCCATCGCGGTTTGGCAAGCCATGCCCTGCGCGCTGACGGTAGCCGGGTGGCTCTGGCCGATCTGGTGGCCAGCAAACCGCTGCTGGCGGTCGCGGCCATTGCCAAACCCGAGGCCTTTTTTGCCATGTTGCGCGCTCGGGGCCTGCCGCTTGCCAACACGATGGCACTGCCTGATCACGCTGATTTCAGCCGCTGGGCGGGCAACGCCGATGGCGCCTGCACCGTGCTGTGCACCGAAAAAGATGCCGTCAAATTGTGGGCAAGGGAGCTTGGTGCGCTGGCCGTACCGCTGGACTTTGAACCAGAATCTGCTTTTTGGCTTGCCTTGGAGCAGCGGCTTGATCAACTTTTAAAGCCTTGAATCGCACAAACGCCGATGCCAGAACGCTATCATTGACGCATGGACACACGACTACTTGAATTACTGGTATGCCCCATCACCAAAGGGCCGCTCACTTACAACCACGAGGCGCATGAACTGGTGTCGCGCAGTGCACGCCTGGCTTATCCTGTTCGCGACGGCATTCCGGTATTGCTCGAAAATGAAGCCCGCACGCTGACCGACAAGGAACTTGAAGAAAGACCGCGACCTTGACTTTTACCGTCCTGATTCCAGCCCGGCTGGCCTCCATCCGCCTGCCCAACAAGCCGCTGGCCGATATTGCCGGTGTACCCATGGTGGTGCGGGTGGCGCAACAGGCGCTGCGCTCGGGCGCCCAAAGCGTGGCTGTGGCCGGCGACAGTTCTGAGATTGTGACGGCTTGCCAGGCCTACGGCATCACGGCCGTGCTGACCCGCGCAGACCACCCCTCGGGTAGCGACCGGCTGGCCGAAGCTTGTGATCTGTTGGGCCTGCCCGACGAGGCCATTGTGGTCAATGTGCAGGGCGACG
>PHCO01000056.1 GCA_002842265.1 Betaproteobacteria bacterium HGW-Betaproteobacteria-18
TGCTCGAGCATGCGGATAACGTAATCGTGGGCTTCTTGGCGGATGGCCGCAACAGCGGTTTCGTATTTGTCTTGCTGGGCTACCAGCAGTGTCTTGAGGGAGTCAATATCGTGCGGCAAAACGCTCGGTAAAGTGAACGTTTCAAAGGCCTTTTTTCCAGGAGAAAAAGGCCTTTGAAGGGATGCAAAAGACATGCTGTATTTTAGCAGTTTCTCCTATGAAACAGTCTCAAAAAGCAGTGTTTTATGAGGTATATTTTTGGACAAATCAAAGCCTTCAATGAGCCAGCCAAATTCGGCCAAACTGCAGGTTTTTGTAAGCATATTTACATCACTCGGCCAGGCGAATTTGTCACGCTCCAAGCGCTTTTGCCACAAGCAAAATCCGTTGCGGTGCCAGTACAGCGCTTTAACCTTGTTGTGATGGCGGTTGGTGAAGACGTACAGCGCGCTGGCAAAGGGGTTCAATCCCAGTTCCTGTTCAACGAGTGCGCTCAGGCCGTTGATGGCTTTTCTGAAGTCGATGGGTTCGCGGTACAAGTAGACCTTCTCGATGGGGCAGCCCGGATGCATCAGTGAACACCGTGGGCGCAGCGTGCCAGAGCAGCGAGCCATTGTGGATCTGGTAGCGCAGACATTTCAAGACGCACGCCAGCACCGAGCACCAGGGTGCAGTTGGTCACCATTGGTCGCGCAGCATAGTTGTCGGGCGTCTTGACATGCAGGCTGACGAATTTGCTGGGTTGCCTGGTTGCTGCCATTGGCGCAGGATTGGCTGGCATCGCAGCAGTGGTTTTAAGTCTGCGCTGCCAGTAGTACAAGGTGGATAAGACCAGGCCGTGTTGCTGGGCGTAGGATTTTGCTGTGATCACCTGGGATTTGATCGCCGCGACGTGCTCGCGCCAGTATTGCTTGGTTGTTGTCGTCATGCTCGTTTTTCCATCTGAAGTTAGATGGCACCAGCATGCTGAATTCAGATTCGGTTTACAAGTCTGGGGTTGCTGGATCGCTTACAGCGCTCCAGCAACCCCAGTAAATCACTAGTATATTGACACGTAAATAACGGAACATGATTACACTCTGACTATCGCCAACTGGCATACACAGGAGTGGTCATGCGTCAGACAGAACTGAACTTGAGCGAAGAAGATCGCTCGATTGTCCAAGACATTCGCAGCAAGGGCTTGCATCAGGCGCGAGAGGTCAATCGTGCACATGTTCTGTCTTGCCTAGATCGGGGAGTTCCGGAATCCCAGATCATGGTGGTGCTGGGTATTGGTCGCACGGCTGTGTGGCGGGCCCGCGCCGCGTATTTGCAAGGTGGCCTGGAGTTGGCGTTGTTCGATGTAGAGCGATCAGGACGCCCACGCCAGTACGACACCAACGCACAGGCGCGAGTGACAGCCTTGGCCTGTTCGACGCCACCGGCTGGGCGCCAGCGCTGGACGATGATGGAACTCGAACGCGCTGCACGCCAAGAGCCTGGCATGGAGTGCGTGAGCCGGGAAACCGTTCGGCGCATGCTCAAAAAAACGATCTCAAGCCCTGGCGCCGGGTAATGTGGTGCATCGGGGCGCTGACCCAAGAGTACCGGGACCGGATGTACGCCCTGCTCGAACTGTACGCGCGACCCATGTCCAAAACCGAACCCGTCATTTGCATTGACGAGAAAAGTCTGCAATTTATCGACCACAGCCGCGCGCCGCTGCCCATGACAGCCGCCAGCCCAACCAAGCAGGATTACGAGTACGTGCGCAACGGAACAACCAACCTGTTTGTGGCTGTCGAGCCCAAGGGCGGCAAGCGAATCGTCTCGATCACCGAGCGCCGGGGAAAGATTGACTTCGTTGCCTTCATCAATGGGCTTCTCACTGGCGCATACGCCAAGGCACGTCGAATTCACTTGGTGCTCGATAACCTGAACACCCACTTCAGAAAGTGCTTCGACGACGTGCTGGGGGTACGCGCTGCCAAGAAACTCCTGCGCCGTGTGCAGTTCCACTACACGCCCAAGCACGCGAGTTGGCTGAATATGGCAGAGATCGAGATTGGCATCCTCAGTCGGCAGTGTCTGGACCGACGCATCGCCAGCAGAGAACTTCTGCAAACCGAAGTCGATGCCTGGCAGCAAGCCCGCAATGCCGAGCAACGAACCATCGAGTGGAACTTTACTCGTCAGGATGCGGATCGCAAGCTGGGGCATCATTATGTTTCGTTACTTTAGTGTTGATGTACTAGGGGTCATCCCCGGTAGACCCATCTGGCGCATCAGGCGCCGGATGCGCTTGCGGTTGACCTGGCAGCCTACTGCCTTGCTGACAATGACGACCATGCGCCGGGTGCCGTAAAACGGGTGGCGCGTGTACTCCTCATCGATCAGGCGGCACAGCATCAACTCGTCTTCGTTGGCGGCCTTGGGCTTTTGGTGAGCGTAGATCGTTGCGTGTTCTTCAGTGTGACGTTGCTGGCGTTGTTGAATCTGGCTCACCCGTGGCGGGTTTTTTTATAGGGCTTGCGTGTCAAATCTTCAGGCTGGCAAAGCCATTTTGCCGCCAGGCCTCGAACACAGTCACTGCCACGGCGTTGGACAGGTTCAGACTGCGCTGGCCGGGCATCATCGGCAGCTTGACCATTTGCTGCGGTGCGAATGACTGGCGCACCACCTCACTCAGGCCTTTGGTTTCTGAACCAAACACCAGGTAGTCACCAGGCTTGAAGCTCGCCTCGAACACGTTCAGGCTGGCGCGGGTGGTCAACGCAAACAGCCGTTCAGGCAAGGGCTGTTCGTCATCCAGAAAAGTCTGCCAACTGGCGTGGCGCTTGACGGTGGCGTATTCATGGTAGTCGAGCCCGGCGCGGCGCATGTGCTTGTCGTCCATGGAAAACCCCAGCGGCTCCACCAGGTGCAGGGTGCAGCTGGTGTTGGCCGCCAGGCGAATGACGTTGCCGGTGTTGGGGGGGATTTCGGGTTCGACCAGAACAATATGAAACATCGCTGCATTGTCGCGCAGGCTTGTTAATGTGAAAAAACTTCGTCATTGCGAACCCTTCGACCGGCTCAGGACAGGCCGAAGTGAAGCAATCCATGACCCCAGACTGCATGGATTGCCACGTCGCTGCGCGACTCGCAATGACGCCTGTCTTTCATCATTCGGTGTGGCTGAATTGCCATGCCGGTTAGGGCTATTCGGTGCGCGCGATCACCACGCCGGTAATGTGGGCTGCCCCCGCTGCCTTGAGCACGCGCGCCGCGGTGTTCAGCGAGGCGCCGCTGGTCATCACGTCATCCACCAACACCAGGCGCGCGCCCCGCAACAGTGACGCCTTGAGCGGGTCCACGGCAAAGGCCTGATCCAGGCTGGTCAGCCGTTGGGCGCGCTTGAGGCTGTGTTGCGCCGGTGTGTCGGCAATGCGCAGCAATAGATCTGATCGGGTTTTGCGGGCGCTGAGTTGTTGCGCCAGCAGCACCGCCTGGTTGTAGCCGCGCACCTGCAAGCGTTGTCTGGACAGGGGCATGGGCAACAGTAGGTCAGCCGCCTCCAGTGCGGGCTCAACCCAGGGCGTTGCCTTGAGCAGGTGGGCAAAGAAACCAACCAGTGCGGGTTGGTCATGAAACTTGAAGTCTGCCATCAGATGCGCCCATGGAAAGGCGTAGGGCACGGCCGCCAGGCACAGGTCCAGCGGCGGTGGTTTTTTCAGGCAGGCCCCGCATTGCGTCAGACCGGCTGGCAAGGGCAGGGCGCACGTGTTGCAGCGGGGCTGGGGCTGGGCAAATTCAGCCACGCAGGGGTCGCAAACGGGTTGCGCCGGCCAGCTGCGGCAGACGCGGCACTGGCTGGCGGGTGGGCGCAGCACCCTTGAAAACAAGCTGGTGAACATACAGTCAATATACTCGCGTCTCTTTTCCACATACGCCATGGCTGACCAAAACCCTCCCTCCGTTGACCCACAGGCCGTGCGGCGCTGGCAAAACCGGCCGGTGGCTGCGTCTGCCTGGCTGCACGAAGAAGTGGCGCGGCGCATGCAGGAGCGGCTCGACTGGATCAAGAGCCAGCCGCAGAGTTGGGTGCATTGGGCGCCGCTCAATGGCGGACTGGCGGCCCATGCCTTGTTGCAGCAGCGCTATCCGCAAGCGGTCTGTACCCTGGTCGAGGCCAGCGATGCACGCGCGCAGCATGTCGCGCGCGCTGTGACGCCGCCTTGGTGGCAGGCGCAGCGCTGGTTGCACGCCAGGCCCCAGGTGGTCAAGCAGGTGACACAGCCAGCCCAAATGCTGTGGGCCAACATGAGTTTGCACATGACCGACCAACCCCAGGCCTTGCTGCAGCAGTGGCATCAGGCTTTGGCGGTGGATGGCTTTTTGATGTTTTCCTGTCTGGGCCCCGATACGCTGAAAGAACTGCGCGAGCTTTACCGAGCATTGGGCTGGCCAGCGCCCAGCCATGACTTCACCGACATGCACGATTGGGGCGACATGTTGGTGGGGGCTGGTTTTGCCGAACCGGTGATGGACATGGAGCGCATCACCCTCACGTTCGAGACGCCCCAGCGCGTGCTGCAGGAGTTACGGGGCTTGGGGCGCAACCTCCATTTGGAACGCTTTCATGCCTTGCGCGGGCGCCGCTGGCACAGCCAGTTGCTGCAAGCCATCGAACAAAACGCCATGCAACTCACTTTTGAAGTGGTTTATGGTCATGCCTTCAAGCCGGCGCCCAAGCTCTCGGTGCGGGCGCAAAGCGAGATTTCCCTGGATCAGATGCGCGCCGCCCTGACGCGTGGCAAAACCGCAGGCGCAGCTCGCGCCGTCCCCAAACCAAGCCTGGATCAACATGAATGAATTCGACTTTCGCTGGGCACTGATGCTGCTGTGCCTGCTGGTGTTCGGCCTGTCGTTTGCTGTGCTGTTATGGGCCGCCTGGCGCCACCATCGCCGTGGTCAATTGGAGCGTGGCAATTTTCACAGTTCGCTGGCTATTGAGATTGCCTGGACGATTGCGCCCTGCATCATCGTCTTGCTGCTGGTTTGGCCGACAGCGCGCATTTTCTGGACCCCTTGACCGCCTCAGGTTGGCGTCAGGTGGTGACTCGGGTATGGGGTTTCCCCCTGTAGTTATTGGGCAATTTGTGAGTGATCATCAATTAGAATATATTGATAAATGTCAACTAGTTCATCAATAGTTGACCATCACTCCCCCAAAAGAAGGACAGCAATTTATGCGTAGCATGTACAAGTTCGGCTTGAGCGTTCTGCTGGCTTTAGGCTCGGCTGCAGCTTTGGCTGGTTATGCGTTCAATTTTCCGGAGCCCGTGACGCCGATTGCACGGGAAACGCTGCACATGCACAACCTGGTCATGGTGGTGATTCTGGTGCTTTTTTTCCTGGTCTTCGGATTGTTGATTTATTCATTTCGCGTGCATCGCAAGGACACTGGGTACAAGGCTGCCACCTTCAGCGGGCCGGTGGGCCGCAAGCAATGGTTGTGGGTGTTGTCGCCATTTGCCTTGCTGTTTTTTATTGACTATGTAGTTTTTGGCATTCCTGCCTACCATGCGGTGGTGATGTACGAAGATACCAAAACCGATGCCGAGTTGGTGGTCAAGGTGACTGGCAGCCAGTGGTTGTGGCAATACGAATTTCCGGCAGAGGGCATCAGCTATACCAGTCGCATGATCACCCCGCGCGATCAAATTGACAGTGGTGCGGCCAAGGGTGAGCACTACCTGCTCGAGGTGGACAACCCGCTGGTGCTGCCGGTGGGCAAGAAAGTGCGTTTCATCACCACGTCCAATGATGTGATTCACAGCTGGTGGGTGCCGGCTTTTGGTGTCAAGCGTGATGCCGTTCCTGGCTTCCTGCGTGAATTCTGGGCCACGGTTGAAAAAACGGGAACCTACCGCGGCCAGTGTTCAGAGTTGTGTGGCAAAGAACACGGTTTCATGCCGGTGGTGGTCAACGTGGTGAGCCAGGAAGAGTTTGCCAAGTGGCTGGCCAGCAAAAAAGCGCCTGTCACGGCGACAGCAGCTACCGCAGCCACCGGGCCTGCCACCCAGGTGGTGGTCGCCAAGGCACAGTAAGCCTGTACATATTTAAAAATTCAGCAGAAGGAGTTGGCAATGGCACACGATATGGCACATGGTTTGCCGGTAGGTGATTCCCATGAGGGGCATTACAAGGGCGGATTTCTCCGCTGGTTGGAAACCACCAACCACAAAGACATCGGGATCATGTACCTGATTTTCGGTTTCACCATGCTCTTTGTGGGTGGGGCCATGATTTTGGTGGTGCGCCTTGAATTGTTTCAGCCTGGTTTGCAGTTCGTGCAGCCTGAGTTGTTCAACCAACTGATCACCCTGCATGGTCTGGTGATGGTGTTTGGCTTTGCCATGCCGGCTGCCACCGGCCTGGCCAACTACATGTTGCCGATGATGATTGGCGCGCCCGACATGGCGCTACCGCGCTTGAACAACTGGGGCTTCTGGATTTTGCCGCCAGCGGCCATCATGCTCACGCTGCCGTTCTTTTTGGGGCTGATGGGCGTCGGCCCGGGCGGCGTTGACACCGGCTGGACGCTCTATGCGCCGCTGTCGATTCAAAGCGGCTGGGGCATGGACTTTGCCATTTTTGCCATTCACATGCTGGGCGTGTCGTCCATTTTGGGCTCGATCAACGTGATTGTGACCATTTTGAACATGCGCGCGCCGGGCATGACGATCATGAAGATGCCGCTGTTTGCGCATGGTTTCCTGATGACCGCCGTGTTGCTCATCACCATCATGCCGGTGTTTGCCGGTGGCGTCACCATGGTGCTGATGGATCGCCACTTTGATACGCACTTTTTCAACGCCGCCGGTGGCGGCGATCCGGTGCTGTGGCAACACATTTTCTGGTTCATGGGTCACCCTGAGGTCTATGTGTTGCTGCTGCCGATTGCCGGTGCGCTGCCGCACGTGTTCTCGGCGTTTGCCCGCAAGCCGATTTATGGCTACAAGGCGCAGGTCTATTCATTCTGGGCCATCGCCGGTTTGGGTCTGGTGGTGTGGGCGCACCACATGTTCACCAGCGGCATGTCGCTGGGGGGGCAAATTTACTTCATGTACATCACCATGGCGATTTCGTTCCCGCTGGCGGTGCTGTTCTTCTGCTGGATTGCCACGGTGTGGCAGGGCTCCATCTCGTTTGAAACGCCCATGCTCTTTGCCCTGGGTTTCCTGGTGCTGTTCGGCTGGGGTGGTTTGACCGGCCTGGCGCTGTCAGACGCTGCTGCCGACCCGCAGTACCACAACGCCTACTTTTTGGTGGCGCACTTCCACTATGCGTTTTATCCATCAGCCGTGATGGGGGCGATGGCGGCGGTCTATTACTGGCTGCCCAAGTGGACCGGTCACATGCTCAATGAAACCATGGGCAAATGGCACTTCTGGGTGGCTGTGGTGGGTTTCAACCTGACCTTCATCCCACAGTTTTTTGTCGGCCTGGCGGGCATGCCGCGCCGCATTCCGGACTACCCCGTGATGTTCACCGAGTGGAACATGCTGTCCAGTATTGGCGCCTTCATTCTGGGTGCCTCGCACCTGATCTTTGTCTATAACGTTTACAAAACCATCAAGGGCGGCGAAAAAGCGGGTGACAAGGCTTGGGAAGGCGCCGAGGGTCTGGAGTGGACGGTGCCGTCGCCGGCCCCGTATCACACCTTCGAGACGCCTCCCGTCATCAAATAAATTGGTATTGAGATTGCGATGAAATTGCCTGAGATGCAGAACAACGCTGTTGATGCCGCCGAATGGGCCAAGCGCAAGCGCAACAACAAGCGCCTGGGCTACCTGATTGGTGCCATCGTGCTGGTGATCTTTTTGGGTTCCATATGGAAATATCGCCCGTTTTGACAGGACTGTCCGTCCCTGATCGTCAGCGCAGCAACATGCGCATGGCGGTCAAGCTCGGCTTTGTGGCCCTGTTTTTTGTCGGCTTTGGCTTTGGTATGGTGCCGCTCTATGACGTGATTTGTGAAATCACCGGGCTCAACGGCAAGACCAACGCGGTGGCCATCTTGCCTGACAAAAACACACAGGTGGATCTGTCGCGCTCGGTCAAGGTTGAGTTTCTAAGCCATTCCATGCCGGGCGTGGGTTTGTCGTTCAAGTCCGAGCAGTTTTCCATTCGCGTGCATCCCGGCGAGATTTCGCACATGAACTACACCATCACCAACACCACTGATAAAGTGTTTGTAGGCCAGGCGATCCCCAGCATCACCCCGGCGGTGGCGGCCCAATACTTTGAAAAACTGGAATGTTTCTGCTTTAGTCAGCAAACCTTTCAGCCTGGTGAAACCCGCACCATGCCGGTGGTGTTTGTGGTCAATCCAGAGATGAGTCGGGACCTGGGAACAGTGACGCTTTCGTACACATTTTTTGAAGCCATCAAGACAAAAAACTGACAGTTAAGGAATAAAAATGACACACGCAACCCAGCCCGCTGTGCGCGGCCACTATTTTGTGCCGGCTGCCAGCCATTACTCGACGTTTTTGTCGGTTGGCATCTTCATGCTGGCCTTGGGATTTATCTTCAGAATCAACGGCATACCCCCCGGCATCTGGAGCATGTTGATGGGTGCCGCGCTGATCGTTTATGTGATCGTGGGCTGGTTTGGTGAGTTGATCAGTGAAAATCTGCGCGGCGCGTACACCCCGTGGGAAGACCGCTCGTACCGCATCGGCATGGTGTGGTTCATCTTCTCTGAGGTGATGTTTTTTGCCTGCTTCTTTGGCGCGCTGTATTACATCCGCCAAATTGCCTTGCCAGAGTTGGGTGGTTACGAGGCGATGTTCACGCCCTATGAAAAATTCACCAGTGCCTGGCCCAGCGCCGGCCCTTTGGGCGATGAATTTTTGCCGATGCATGCCTGGGGTATTCCCGCCATCAACACCATGTTGTTGTTGACCTCCGGTGCCACGCTCACCTGGGCCCATTGGGGTTTGATCAAGGGTAAGCAAAGCCAGCTCACCTGGGGTCTGGCCATGACCGTGGCACTCGGGATGACCTTCATGGGTTTTCAGGTGTATGAATACGCCCATGCCTATGCCGAGATGGGTTTGACCCTGGGCGCCGGGGTGTACGGTGCCACCTTTTACATTCTGACCGGTTTTCACGGCTTGCACGTCACCTTGGGCACCATCATGCTCATGGTCATGCTGGGGCGCGGCATGAAGGGCCACTTCTCGGAGCACAACCACTTTGCTTTTGAGGCGGTGGCCTGGTACTGGCACTTTGTCGATGTGGTCTGGCTGATTTTGTTTGTGTTTGTTTATATTCTCTGAGGCCAACAGACGTGGCTCAGTTTTGAGTTGTCCTTCCCGCGAAGGCGGGAATTGAGCCTCAGCCCCGCCCCGGAATCAGGCCAAAATAAAAGCTGGCTACCAAGGCCATAAACAACGCGATCGACAAGCTGATGCGCACGGTCAGGGCTTGCACCACCAGTTTGCGTTTACCAGGATCGTCGTTTTTGAACAGCATGGCAAGCGCACTGAACAGGCTTATCAAAATCAGTGCCAAGGTCGCCAGAATTAAAATTTTCGCCAGCATTGCAGTCTCTTTTGAAAGAAGAACTGCATTATGCGCATTTACCATGGGTTCATACGTGACATGCGTTTTCAAATTCGGTTGATTCCTACCCTGGCCATGCTGCTGGGTCTGGCGCTGTTCATCTACCTCGGGGCTTGGCAAAGCGGCAAGGGCGATCGATTGGCCGCTGAACTGGCGCAGCGCGCGCTGCGCAGCCAATTGGGGCCTGCTTTGGTCACTGGGCAATTGCTGGATGGACAAGCCGCACAAGACGCGCCCTTCACCGTGGTGGGCACTTATGACGCACAGCATCAAATTTTTCTGGACAACCGGCAGGAAAATGACCAGCCCGGCGTGCACGTCATCACCCCGTTGAAGATTGAAGGCAGTGAGACCCGAATTTTGGTCAATCGCGGCTGGGTCGGCTGGACGCAGGGGCGCTCGGTGTTGCCGGTGGTGACCACGCCCGATGGGCGGGTGCAAATTACCGGCTTGGCCACGGTGCCCTCCACCAAAAAATTCTTCTTGATGCCGGATCACCCTGAAGCGAAGACCAAGCTCTGGTCGCGTATTGATTTGCCGCGCTTTGCGGAGTTGCTCGGCCACCCTTTGCAACCAGTGGTGTTGCAGCAGACCGGCGGCGATGCGCCTGACACGCTGGTGCGCCATTGGGCACCACCCGAAGACCGCGTGGGCATGCACCGCGGCTACGCATTTCAGTGGTTCGGTATGGCGGGCGCGCTGCTGCTGTTTTACGGCTTTGCCATGTTTCGCAAGGGTGAATCTTCATGACACAGCCTCATTCTGATGAGGCCTTGGGCCTTGTCGTGCATTCCTTGCCAACGCCGGGCGCTGCCGCGAGTTCTGCCTTGAGCGGACGCTTGAAGCTGCTGGCGATTTTGCTGGCCTGTTCGCTGCCGGTGTTGGTGGCTTATTTTGTGTTTTACGTGGTGCGCCCGCAAGGCGAGGCCAGTTTTGGCGAACTGATCACGCCAGTGCGTCCGGTGCCAGAGGCGCAGGGCCTGAGTCTGGACGGTGATGCGCCCGTGCCACTGCCCTCACTCAAGGCGCAGTGGCTGCTGGTCAAGGTCGATGGTGGCGCCTGCGTCAAGGACTGTCAAAAGCAGCTCACGGTGTTGCGCCAGTTTCGCCTGATGCTGGGCAAGGACATGGACCGCCTGGACTGGCTCTGGCTGATCAACGACCAGGCCCCGGTCGATCCCAAGCTGGTGGCCGGCCTCAAGCACGACAGCGCCACGGTGCTGCGGGTGGCTGCAGACACGCTCGATACCTGGCTGCCAGCGCCCGCAGGCAAAGCACAGCAGGATTTTATTTATGTGGTGGATCCGATGGGCAATACCATGATGCGTTTCCCATCCAAGCTTGACAGCGTTGCTGCTGCCAAAGCCAAGCGCGACATGGAGCACCTGCTGCGCGCCTCGTTAACATGGGATTCTCCCGGGCGCTAAGACGCGCGTCATCAGACTTCACCCCATGAATTCACAACCTCTTTACGATCTGACGCCGCTGGTCAGCCTGCTGGCGGTGGGCGCACTGCTGGCGCTGGGGCCGCTGGCGTGGGTGTATTGGCGCAACCGCCACAGTGCGCCGCTGCAACGGGCGCAGGCCTTGCGTTTGTTCACCCTGTTTTTGACCTTTGACTTGATCCTGTTTGGCGCCTTTACCCGGCTCACTGACTCTGGCCTGGGCTGCCCGGACTGGCCAGGCTGTTACGGTAATACTTCGCCGCTGGGTGCCCATCACGCCATCACTGCCGCGCAAGAGGCCATGCCCACCGGACCGGTGACGCAGGCCAAGGCCTGGATCGAGATGATTCACCGTTATCTGGCGACTGGTGTCGGGGCTTTGATTGTGGTCATGACGGTGGCAAGCTGGCTGAATTGGCGTGCCAGCGTACGTTCAGGCATGGCGCAACGCCCGGGTGAATTGTCGCCTTGGTGGGCCACGTTCACCCTGGTCTGGGTCGGTTTGCAGGGCGCATTTGGCGCCTGGACCGTCACCATGAAACTGTTTCCGGCCATCGTCACACTGCACCTGGCGGGCGCGCTGGTGCTGCTGGCGCTGCTGGGCGTGCAGGTGGTGCGTGGCAGCCCATCTGCGGTGCCATTGGCCATGTCGCTGGCCATGCGCCGCTGGGTGGCGCTGGTCTTTGGCTTGCTGGCACTGCAAATTTTGCTGGGTGGCTGGGTCAGCACCAATTACGCGGTGCTGGCGTGCAATGACTTTCCCCAGTGCCAGAACCGCTGGTGGCCCGAGATGAATTTTGAGCAGGGTTTTGAGCTGTGGCGGCACTTGGGCGTGACGGGGGCCGGCGAGCCCATCAGCTTTGCCGCGCTGACCGCCATTCACTATGTGCACCGGCTAATGGCCTACGGGGTGCTCACCGTGCTGGCGCTGCTGGCCTGGCAGCTCAATCGCCGGGCACCCTGGCGCGCTCACAGCCGTGTGCTGGCGGTGCTGGTGGGCCTGCAACTGGCCACCGGTTTGAGCAATGTGGTGCTGGACTGGCCGCTGCTGGCAGCGCTGTTGCACACCGGAGGGGGCGCCACGCTGGTGTTGACGCTGACCTGGATTTACGCCAGCACGGTGCCCGCTAAAACCACCGCCGCTGTGCCAGGCGGGCCGCAGGCGCTGGCAACGCCGCAGTCTCAAGCTGGAAGCCTGGCATGAGCACCCTGGCACACCCCACCGTCATGTCGGTTTTTGCGCAGTATTACGCGCTGACCAAGCCGCGCGTGATTCAGTTGATCGTCTTTTGCGCACTGATCGGCATGGTGCTGGCAGTGCCCGGCGTGCCGTCCTGGCGCGAGGTGGGCGTGGCCGCCGTCGCCTGCCTGGGCATCTGGCTGGTGGCAGGCGCTGCCGCCGCTTTCAATTGCATCATCGAGAAAACCATTGATGCCAAGATGAAACGCACCGCCTGGCGGCCTACCGCCAAAGGCGAGTTGGGCGACCGGCAAACGCTGCTGTTTTCTGCCACTTTGTGCGCAGCCGGCTCAGGCCTGCTGTACTTCGCCGTGAATCCGCTCACCATGTGGCTCACCTTTGCCACCTTCATTGGCTACGCGGTCATTTACACGGTGATCCTGAAGCCATTGACGCCGCAAAACATCGTGATCGGCGGGGCCTCCGGCGCCATGCCGCCAGTGCTGGGCTGGGCCGCCATGGCTGGCAACGTGGGGCCGGAGGCGCTGATTTTGTTTTTGATCATCTTCCTGTGGACGCCGCCGCACTTCTGGGCGTTGGCGCTGTACCGGGTGGAGGATTACCGTAAGGCGGGTCTGCCCATGCTGCCAGTCACCCACGGGAATGAGTTCACCCGCCTGATGGTGCTGCTCTACACTTTCATATTGCTGGCGGCTTGTTTGCTGCCCTTCATTTACGGCATGAGTTCCTGGTTGTACCTGGGGGCTGCGGTGCTGCTGAATGCCGGGTTTATTCTGCATGCCTGGTGGTTATGGCGTGATTACTCGGACCTGTTGGCACGCAAAACATTTCGCTTTTCGCTCATTCATCTGAGTCTGCTGTTTGCCGCGCTGCTGCTCGACCACTACGTGTGATGGTCCTTGGTTCGGTTTGGCCCGGTTTATGATCCACTTCATGAACAAACGAAACGCGCTTAAATTCATGTCTGGCTGTGCGGTGACGATTGGGACTGCCGGCCTTTTTTCTGCATGCTCACCCAATGCCCCGAAATTCACGGCCATCGACATCACCGGTGCCGACTATGCCAAAGACTTCGCCCTGACCGACCACAATGGCCAGGCGCGAGCGCTCAAAGACTTCAAGGGCAAGATCGTCATGATGTTCTTTGGCTACACCCAGTGCCCGGACGTGTGTCCGACCTCCATGGCCGAGATGGCGGAGATCAAGCGACTGCTGGGTAAAGATGGCGAGCGCGTTCAATGCCTGTTTGTCACCATCGACCCCGAGCGCGACAAGCCGGAGATGCTCAAGGAATACATGGCCGCTTTTGATCCCACCTTCCTGGCGCTGATACCCACACCTGAAAAATTGGTCACACTGGCCAAAGACTACAAGGTCTATTACAAAAAAGTCGAAGGCCCGACGCCCACCAGCTACACCATGGACCACACCGCGGGCAGCTATGTGTACGACGCAACCGGCAAGTTGCGACTGTTCACACGCTATGGCACCAAGCCCGAGTTGACGGCGGCCGACATCAAGCAGCTGCTGGCCTCAGCGCCCTAGCTGCCGGGTGATGCACGGCTAACACGCTGACATGATGGCTTCCTCCGTGGGGTTCATGCTGCAGTTGGCCCAGGGCCTGGCTCCCCTGTTGTACCTGGCGTGCGCCCTGGCTGTGACGGTGCATGCGTTGCTGAACAAGCGGGATGTGCACACGGCCATAAGCTGGATTGCGCTGGCCTGGCTGGCACCGCTGTTGGGTGCCTTGCTGTACCTGATGCTGGGGGTGAACCGTATTCAGCGCGCCGGTGTGGCATTGGGGCTCAGGGGCACGTGGCGAGGGGAAGGCTTTAGCGCGGACGCTGCCAACGAAGCCGATACCCCTTGTTCGCATGAACTGACAGGCATCAACCGGCTCGCCTGTGAGATATCGGGGCGCGCTTTGTTGTCTGGCAATGCAGTGACACCGCTGGTTCAAGGCGATGAAGCCTTTCCTGCCATGCTGGCTGCAATTGACGGAGCCCGTCACTCGGTGACGCTGCTCAGTTACATCTTCAATGACGATGGAACTGGGCGTGCTTTTGCAGGTGCCCTGGTGCAGGCAGCGGCGCGCGGGGTGCAGGTGCGGGTGCTCATTGATGCGGTCGGGGCGCGCTACAGCCGCACCAACATGGTCAAACAACTGCGCCAGGCAGGTGTGCCAGTGGCGGCGTTTTTGCCGCCGCGCCTGACCCGGCTGCTGGCCCAGGCCAACTTGCGCAACCACCGCAAGATCATGGTGGTCGATGGTGAGCTTGGCTTCACCGGCGGTATGAACATCAGCGCCGGGCACTGGCTGTCAACGCAGCCGGCGCAGCCGATTTCATGCCTGCATTTTGCCGTGCGTGGCCCGGTCGTCACTGACCTGCAGCGCACTTTCGCCATCGACTGGGCCTTTACCACCGGCGAGGCCTTGCACGGCAGCCCCTGGTTTGCTGAAAGTGCGCCTTGCGGCCCGGTGCTGGCGCGCGGTGTTACCGACGGCCCTGATGCTGATATTGACCACATGCGTCTGGTGATTTTGGGCGCACTGGCCACCGCGCGCCAGCGGGTGCGCATCGTCACGCCGTATTTCCTGCCTGACAATGTGCTGCTCACCACGCTACAGGTGACCGCCTTGCGCGGTGTGGCGGTGGACATCGTGCTGCCCGGGCGCAGCAACTTGCCGTTGATGGACTGGGCCATGCGGCCGCAGTGTGACGATCTGGTTGCCAGCGGCTGCCGTGTGCATTTCACCGGCCCCGGGTTTGACCATACCAAACTGTTTTTGGTGGATGACGACTGGTCACTGATTGGCTCCACCAACTGGGACGCGCGCAGCCTGCGCCTGAACTTTGAATACAACCTCGAATGCCACGATGCCCAGTTGGTGCAGCAACTCGATGTGCTGGTCAATGAACGCATCCACCGTGCGCACCGGCTCACGGCTGCTGAACTGGCCAGTCAGTCCCTTCCCGGGCGACTGCGGGACCGGCTGGTCTGGTTGTTGTCACCTTACCTGTGAAGAACCAAAACCTGGCCGATGCCTTGCGCTACGTGTGTGAACCCTGCGCATCGTCATGCCCGTGGTGCTGGGCGTGATGTAAAGTGAAGGCGTTTGATAGCTTGTTCCGGTCAAGGTGCCGGACATAACCCAGGAGAGATAGCATGCAAGTACAAGTGAATACCGACGACCACATCCAGGGTGGCGCGCCCCTGGCGCAATGGGTGCGGGACGAAGCGGGCAGCCGTCTGGCCCGGTTTAAAGACCTTATCACCCGCCTGGAAGTTTTTCTGACCGATGTGGATGGTGCCAAATCGGGCGTCAACGACAAGCGTTGTCGCCTGGAGGCCCGTGTGGTCAGTCGCCAGCCGGTCACGGTGACGGCCGAGGCTGACAAGATGGCCGGTGCTTTTATTAATGCCGTGGACAAACTGGCAAGTGCCTTGGACACCGACCTGGGTCGCGTCAAAGATCGCAACGGTCGCGACACGATTCGCGCCGCGCAAGATCAAGAGTAAAAGTCAGCCGAGGCTGGTTCAGGCCTCTTGAACCGGCTTGTGCTCGCTTGCCTCGTCGGCAGCATCCAAAACGTCCACTTGCAGGGCATCGCCTGACCAGCGTAGTGCCTTGGCGCTGATCGGTGGCCCCACCGTTTCGAGCACCGCAACCGCCGCCAAAACCACCGAGCTGACCACCGCGCCCTGCAGCTGAAAC
>PHCO01000314.1 GCA_002842265.1 Betaproteobacteria bacterium HGW-Betaproteobacteria-18
CTGCTGCAGGTTGGGTATGTTAAAATGATCAGATAACAGGTAGTAGCCATCAAATCTCATGAAAGGGCTTACGTTTATTAATATGCTGCGACCGACAGATACCACTGCAAGTATGTAGCATGCATCACGAAAAGCCCCATCAGGAAGCATCCCCCACATGAAAAGGGCGGTCGCGGCCAATGCCCCTTCTGCCAGCATCCCGCCAGCAGAGACGAGTCTTCGCAAACGATGGTCGTGCAGTAACCACCCTTCACCGAGATCGGTATACAGCACCGGAAACATGACTAGGAAGGCAACACCCATTCTGGGGACACGGATACCGGCTTTTTTTGCAATCAGCGCATGGCCAAGTTCATGGACGCACTTGGCCATTATTATGGCGATAATGTAACTGATGTAACCGCTCGGAGTGAGGGTGTTGACAAAGTTGCCGGCAAATATGTCCCACTGGCGTGCTGCCAGATAGAGACCAACTACAAAAATGGCAGCGAAGAGAATGAGGGCGTTTCTGGTAAGCAGAGGTGCTGCGTAAGGCATGAGCCGATTCAGGAACTTGTCAGGCTTAAGGAGTGGGATTCTGAAAAAAAGATAATTGTGTAACAGCCACTGCTGAGGAGATTTGATGCCGCTTTTTTTACGGGCGGATAGTTTAGCTGAGGCTTCAAAAGATGTAATGCGCAGCAGGTTGTGTTGCTCCAGGAATATGAGCAGATCGCGCAGCTCTTCTTCTGTCGGATTAAGGGTGGTCTCTCTCCTGATATTGGCGATGATCTGTTCTGGGTCTCCCAGACCCCATCTTACCAGTATCTCGAACTCCAGCCAGCCGATCCTGTGAAAGCGATGTGCAGGCAGGTCATGAATCAACCAGCAGGGCGAACCGTCCCAATCGTTTGCTGTCTCCTCGATACGGAGCTCTTCGCGTAGCTCAGGGAGGGGCATTTACCATCCCAGCCACTGCCTGACTGCTGCGATAGGACGCCTGAAGAGATAGTACCCAAGGCGAACCCGCTCGCCATAAATCTTTGCAGTCCCTCTAAGTCCGAGTCTCGGACGCAGTTCTCCGTCCGCAAAGACTGCGGTCACCCGGTATGATGCAATCCCTTCAGGTGAGGTGACCGGCTGGTATGAGGAGCTGAGGATAAAGCCTTCACAGGGGTTAAGGGGCTGAGTATGCAGGAAGAGTCTGACGCGCCTTCCAGGTTCAAGAGCCACGGCATCCGATGTAGCGAGCCATACGGTCATGCTCGCGCTGTTGTCGTCGGCAAGCGTCATTACTCGTTCTCCGGTTGTGATGGGTCTCCCCTCCAGGTCTGCCGGATCACTGAAGAGAATGACCCCGTTTTCAGGGGCTGTGACGACCATTTTGCCGAGCAGTTCCTGCATATAGCCTATCGTGCTGCTTTTCTCCTTGACTCTTGCTTCCTGGGTGGCAAGCTCCGCACGGCTCTGCGGATCTACGAAGGCTTTCTGGCGGCTGGTAAACTCTTCGCTCTTCGCCACACCCATTGTCCGATGTGCAGATTCAAGGCGGTTGCGAATAGTGGTGTCATCCATGCGGAACAGAGGCTGGCCCTTTTTGACCTGTTCATTAGGCTTTACCAGTACTTTGGCTATTACACCGTCAAGAGAAGATGAGATCGAACTGTATATAAGAGGAGTTACCTCGGCAGTACCGAGAGAACTTTGCCTTACAGGGATGAAGAAAAGGACTATGAAAACTGCTGCAAGTATGTAATATAATTTAAATCTTGCGGCCAGATTCCTGATGTCAGAGTAAAACGGTCTGGTAATCTTGAGTGCACCAAGGGCATGCCCATATACATCGGCCAAAGCTTTGCAAGTCTGCCGCTCTTCATCCGAGAAAGAATCCTCACGCGCAAGAATCAGTAACGCGAGGATTTTCATGTCTCTGCCAGTCAAAGGGACAATCAGAATGGTGGATGGCAACCATTCATGCCACTCCTCCTG
>PHCO01000315.1 GCA_002842265.1 Betaproteobacteria bacterium HGW-Betaproteobacteria-18
TCCCGCGGCACCAGCATGCGCAGCGTGATGTCCACGATTACCCAAGGCTCCCCTTTGACCCATACCGTCACCAACGCCATACGGTCTCGCGTAGGGATCGCGGTTTTAGGGTCGCTCAGGTCGGCCCCCTGGCCGCCGTTGGGGTGGTAGCGCATCAGGAACGCTGCGCAGCGCAGCGCTCCAGCTTCGTCTTCTGGGCTCAGGTGGTACTCCACAAGTACGTGGTGCTCGCCGCCGGCTGCCACGGTCGCAATGGGCTCGCGCAAGTCGCGGCCTGTGCTGTGGTTGCGAAGCGTTGCCAGGTGCGCGATCACGAGCTGCTGTTGGCTGCCACTGGTGGTGACTGTGGATACTCCGTTGCGCAAGTCCCGAGCAGGCGTGGTATTGAACCCGCCGTTGGCCTGGACCATGAACGCAGTCGCCAGGCTTTGACCGCCGCCGCTGGCGGTGACCGTGCCCACGGGGCCTGTAATGCGGTTCACACCGTAGCTGCGGCGCTTGCTGTCGCCATGGCCTTCGCCGTGGCCTGCCTGGACGAGGTAGGCGGATACCAACGCATGCTTCACGCCACCAGCCACTGCCGTGCCTAGCGGCATGCCAATGTCAAGAACGCGTGGCGCCTGCCCCTCGCGTTCTCCGTAGCCGGTTTGAATGAGCGTGCGGGCCGCCCCATCCACGATGTAGGGGTTGTCGCTCTCCAGAACGAACTTCTTCATCCCGTAGGCTATGCGCCGGAGCGTGGCATCGGCCAGCGCCTTCTTCCGGCCGAAGATGCTGGTGCCCGGAATGCTCCAGTCGATGCAATCGGCTGCTGGTCGGAAGGCCTGGAGTTTGCCCGTGGGCTTCTTGGCGTGCGTCTGCTCGGGCCACACGATGGGCAGGCCATCGCAGCGCGCGATCATGTAGAGCCTGGTGCGGGTGCTGTGGGCGCCCAGTGTGGCATTGCAGATCACGCGCCACTCGACCTTGTAGCCCATGGCGCGCAGGCCTTCGACGAACCGGCGCCAGTTGTGTCCTACGCGCTCCTTGCACGGCACCAAGAACTGGTTGCGTCGCGGCACGACCTCTCCGGGTTCAGCCACGCGATAGGTGACCTTGCCGGTGCTGGGACATTTCACCTTGTCCAGTGTGATGACGCGGCCGGTGGCCGGATCGCGCTTTGCCACCAGCGGAGACCACTGCAACATTTGCTCGACGTTCTCCAGCGTGATGAGGTCGGGGCGCGTCTTTCCGGCCCAGCGGTGCACCACCCAAGCGAGTGATCGGATTTCCTGGCAGCGCGGTTGACCGCCCAGGGCTTGGCTGTGGTGTGTGCAGTCAGGGGATGCGTGCAGGTGCCCCACGGGCATGCCCCTGGTGACGGCTAGCGGGTCCACCTCCCACACATCTGCGCGGTAATGGCGCGTCTGCGGGTGGTTGATCTCGTGCATGCCGATGGCGTCGGCGTCGTGGTTGATGGCGACATCAACGTGCCGTCCAATGGCCTGTTCCGTTCCAGTGCTGGCGCCGCCACCACCAGCGAACAGGTCGATGACCAGCTTGGCGGACAGGGCCAGGATGAATTGGGGATTCAGCATTCAGCCTCCTTGGAGACTGCCGGGAATTCTGTCCTTGTCTGCGCCAGTGACCAGCAAGCGGTCTTTTTCTCGCAAAGGGTCGGACTGTCCGTCGGTGGCGATGCTCACGCCTGAGGTGGGCGCGTCCGGCAGCGCCACGCCAGGCTCGATCTCGCCACCCAAGGCTTCAATCAGTTCGGGGATCAATTTCTGCAGTTCGCCGGTGGTCAGCGCCACGTCAGCGTCAAAGCCGCTCTCGCCATCATCGGCACGGTCATCGAACACACCTTCGAGAAACGCGAGTTTCTTGAGCTGCATGGACTCGGTGAGCACGAAGCCGATGCGGCCTTCCCAGCTCATGGCCAGGCGCGTGGGCAGCTTGCCCTCAACGATGTGTTTGCGCACCTCGTC
>PHCO01000316.1 GCA_002842265.1 Betaproteobacteria bacterium HGW-Betaproteobacteria-18
TCCCCTACTGGTTACGGACTGGCCCAGACATTGGGGACATCGGCAGGGACTCAGACCTTCAAGTCAATTGAATTGGCCGATGTCATCGTCGTAATTGGCGCAAACCCGAGCGAAGGTCATCCTGTTTTTGGATCAAGGGTCAAGCGCCGGGTCAGGGAAGGGGCAAAGCTGATTGTGATTGACCCTCGTGCTATCGAATTGGTTAGCTCTCCTCATGTCAATGCGACCCACCATCTCAAGCTCAACCCAGGGACTAATGTCGCAGTTCTGACGGCATTTGCGCACGTGATTGTGGAAGAAGGGTTGTTGAATGAGAAGTTTATAGCCGAACGGTGCGATACCAAAGCTTTCGAAGAGTGGCGAGAGTTTGTCGCTCGGCCGGCAAATTCTCCGGAAGCCCTCGAAGCTGAGTGCGGCGTGCCGGCGGCAGACATCCGGGCCGCAGCGATGCTTTATGCCTCTGGTGGAAACGCGGCAATTTATTATGGTCTGGGGGTTACGGAGCATGCTCAGGGATCTACAGCCGTGATCGCCATTGCCAATCTTGCGATGGCTACCGGAAATCTTGGGAAGGATGGCGTCGGGGTAAATCCGCTGCGTGGCCAAAATAACGTCCAAGGGGCATGTGATATGGGCAGTTTTCCACATGAATTTCCCGGTTATCGTCATGTTTCGGAGGGGGCTTCTCGTACGCTTTTCGAGGAGGCCTGGGGCGTAGCATTGCAGTCAGAGCCAGGTCTGCGTATTCCAAATATGTTTGATGCAGCCCTGAGTGGTAGTTTCAGAGGCTTGTACTGTCAGGGCGAGGATCCCGCGCAGTCGGATCCAAATAGTCTGCATGTCAAGGCTGCGTTAGCGGCCATGGAGTGTGTAGTGGTTCAGGATCTATTTCTCAACGAGACCGCAAAATTCGCACATGTATTTCTACCTGGAGCTTCTTATCTTGAAAAGGACGGAACATTCACCAATGCTGAACGTCGGATTTCACGTGTTCGTAAGGTTATGCCACCACTTTCAGGAAAAGCTGACTGGGAAATAACAATCGATTTAGCTAGTGCGCTCGGCTATTCAATGCGATACGCCCATCCAGCAAATATCATGGATGAGATTGCAGCTTTGACACCAAGTTTTTCCGGAGTTAATTACGATAAGCTCGATGAAGTGGGGAGCCTCCAATGGCCCTGTAACTCATCTACGCCGAATGGCACCCCGATAATGCATGTGGACCGATTTGTACGAGGCTTGGGGCGATTCATGATCACCCAATATGTTCCAACAGACGAAAAGGTTTCCCGGCGATTCCCACTAATACTGACGACCGGGCGCGTTCTCAGTCAATACAATGTCGGTACTCAGACGCGACGAACCCACAATATTGCATTTCATGCCGAGGATGTCCTGGAAATTCATCCACATGACGCCGAGTGTCGGGGGGTTCGCAATGGGGATCAGATACGTATACAGTCACGCGTAGGGGAAACAGTTTTGCGTGCCAGCCTCAGCGAGCGCGTTTCGCCAGGGGTGGTCTATACGACTTTCCATCATCCGGGGTCGAATGCGAACGTGATAACTACCGAAAATTCCGATTGGGCAACCAATTGTCCGGAGTACAAAGTTACAGCGGTCGAGGTTGCCCGTATCGAGCAGGGTACATTGGCATCGTGATTGACACTGCTGAATTAGAGGTGCTACGAGTAGGTTTCGGTGTCGAGCCTTTTCTGGATCGAGTCGCTGAAGAGGTTCCAGTTGCGATTGAATACAATGGGATTTCGTATGCCGTTATGCTAGCAACGCCAACCGAGCTTGAAGATTTTGCATATGGATATAGTTTGGCGGAAGGGATTGTCTCGCGTTGCCAGGAGATATATGACGTTGAAATAGAGCCGTCGGCTGATGGAGTAATTTTGCATGTCGAGATTGCAAGTGCTGCCTTTGCGAACTTCAAGGGCCGT
>PHCO01000317.1 GCA_002842265.1 Betaproteobacteria bacterium HGW-Betaproteobacteria-18
TAAGTCCACGCTCTTCAACCTTCTGACGTGTTTCGACCGACCTGACAGTGGTTCTGTGCTCTTCGAAGGGCGGGAGCTTTTCGGAGAGCGACCCGATCGCGTTGTGAGAATGGGTGTCGCACGCAGCTTCCAAAACACCCAGTTGTTCGAGGAGATGACAGCCCGCGAGTACGTCATTCTGGGGACCCACGCGCGCTCGGGTTCGAGTTTCACGCCCGCGGCTCTGCGGCTGCCGTCTGCCCGAAAGCGCGATGACTTAGCATCTCAGGAGGCTGATCGTCTTCTTAGGCTTGTCGGTTTGGAGTCATGGCGCGAAGCACTGGCAGCTGACATGCCCCACGGACTTCGACGGCTGCTGGAGATTGCTCGAGCGCTTGCCACATCGCCCCGACTCGTCTTACTGGATGAACCGGCTGCCGGCCTCAATACGCAAGAGACAACCGCGCTAGGTGAGGTCTTGTACCGAATCAGAGACCACGGCGCCACACTTGTCATCGTTGAGCACGATATGGGCCTTGTCATGGAGGTTTCAGACGAGATAGTGGTGCTCGATCGAGGCTGCAAGATCGCCGAGGGTCCTCCTCGGCTGATTCAGAAAGATCCCGCGGTCATACGTGCATACCTTGGTGAGGAGGATGCCGATGAGCTCTAACGGACCGATACTTCAGATTGAGGGACTGCATGCCGGATACGGCCATGTGGGCGTTCTCAGGGGCATTGACATGCATGTTGATCCAGGCGAACTCGTGACCATTATCGGAAGTAATGGCGCAGGCAAGTCCACACTGCTCAAGTCTATTGTGGGCATGGTCACGCCCAGCTCTGGGACAGTCGAGTTTGGCGGCCAGGATTTCACTTGCTCGGGCCCAGAGCGAGCAGTCCGAGCAGGGATGGCGCTTGTACCGGAGGGGCGGCTGCTATTTGGGCCGATGAGCGTCGCCGAGAATCTCGCTCTCGGTGCCTATTCCCGGCCAGCGCGCGAAAGCCACAGGCCTGAGCTTTCCCGAATCTGGGATCTATTTCCAGTACTTGAAGAACGCAAGGGGCAAACGGCTGAGACGCTATCGGGGGGTGAGCAGCAGATGCTCGCTATCGCACGCGCGCTGATGGCGCGGCCGCGACTCTTGCTTCTCGATGAGCCATCGCTTGGACTGGCCCCAAAGGTGATTGCCGAGATATTCAGAGTGCTGGATACGCTCATGAGAGAGGGACTTACCATCGTGCTGGTCGAGCAGGATGCGCGTTTGGCGCTCAAACATGCCGATCGTGGTTACGTCATGCGAACCGGTGAGATTGCGATGTCGGGTACTGCGGTCGAGCTTCTCGCCGATGACAATGTGCGGCATATCTATCTTGGTGGAGCACCCATGCCAAGTGGCGACTAAAGGGGACAATCGAAATGCCTATTTGGAACGCTGAATACGAGTCCATGGAGCGTCCTTTGCTGCGCGAGCTCCAACTTAGACGCCTGCAGGCGATGGTGTCGTGGACGTACGAGCGGGTTGACCACTATAGGCTCGCCTTGGACAGCGTTGGGGTCAAACCTCGGGATATCAGAAGCCTTGAAGACACCAAACGGCTTCCCTTCACCGACAAGCAGACGATGCGTGACACCTATCCTTTTGGGCTGTTCGCAGTTCCGTTGGATGAAGTGGTACGAATCCACTCGAGTTCAGGGACTACAGGAAAGCCCATTGTCGTCGGCTACACCAAGGGTGACCTTGCGACCTGGACTGAGCTTACGGCCCGTATTGCGAGCGCTGCTGGCGTCGTAAGGTCCGATATTGCCCAAATGGCCTTCGGATACGGAATGTTCACGGGCGGCTTTGGGATGCACTACGGCCTGGAGCGCACCGGGGCCACTATGATCCCGGCGAGCGCCGGAAACACCGAGCGTCACATCATGATGATGCAGGACTTCGGGACGACGGTTCTT
>PHCO01000318.1 GCA_002842265.1 Betaproteobacteria bacterium HGW-Betaproteobacteria-18
AGAACTGGGCGAACTACCTGGACAAGTTGCGCATCGGTGCGGACGTGATCCAGCTACGCACCACGGCAGCGTAAAACAGGTTTAAGCCACGCCTACCTCGACGGAGGGAAAACCGGGACACCCCTGACCCGGCTGGCGCTGGTTTTCTTATCGGGGCGATGGGGGGCGGGATGAAATTTCAGAAAGATGGTAGATCTCTGACATTAGAGTCGGAGGAAGAAGTAGCCGAATTTAACAAGCTTGTAGACCTCGCCAAAAGTCTGAAAGACAAGCAGCATACGCGGGCTGAAAAAGTATTCAAAATATTCATTGATGGCAATGAAGTTGTGGATTTTGATGATGAAAATGATAGCGCCTCGATTTCTGCAAACCTGTGGTGCAATGAAATGGACGCGATGATTAATCAACACCTTGACCATCGTTCGATCTCTGATTTTGTGGGGTTGATTGTTAAAAATCACGTTAAGGCGTTGCAAGTCTCCAACGCATATAAGCGTCATGCAGAAAACCGAAGCATGAAAGCCGATGTATTTGTTTGGCTGGATGCCAATATGGTGAAATTTAGGAGCATGGATTCGGCGGCGGAGGCGATAACCAAGCAGCAACCCATTGCATTTAGGACGGCGCGAGAATGGGCGGGAGAATGGAAAAAACTACGCTCTACCGGCACACCGTAAGTCCTACCAGCACACCCTACAGCCAGCCAGCAAACAGGCTTCACGCCATAGCGATAACTTGAAAAACTCGGGGCTTCTACATAAGGAGTCCCGACGTGTCACGCAAAATCACCCTCCTCAAAACCGCTATTGCATCCAGCATCCCGGCGCAAAAGGCATCAATCAATCATTCGATTTTCGACGCACTACCGGACAGTGCTTTCATTCGAGAATCACAACTGGTGCAAAGCCCAAAAAGGCCAGAGACACCGGCACCCCTGCCATTTTCTGCACCGACGTTGTGGCGCAAGGTCAAGGCGGGCACGTTTCCAAAATCGTACAAACTTTCTGAGCGCGTGACCTGCTGGAAAGTTGGCGAAGTGCGGGCATGGATGGCAGCGCAGGCCACGGCCTAAAGGCTGCGCCATGCCCTTCGACCGCAACCTGCTCCCCGACCCGGCCACCTACTTTGAAAACCGGGGCCTGATCCTCAAAGGCCCACGGTCTGCAAAGTGGAAAACCACCGCTTGTAACTTTCACGGCGGCTCGGATTCGATGCGCGTCAACCTCGCCACGGGCGCATGGGTCTGCATGAGCTGTGGCGAGAAAGGTGGCGACGTGCTGGCGTATGAAATCAAGGACGGCGGCATGGAGTTTGTGGATGCTGCCAAAGCCCTGGGCTGTTGGGTGGACGACGGCCGGCCGCAAGTTCAGACCAAACCCACGCCGCTGAGCCCGCGCCTGGCGCTGTCGGTGATGGCGTTCGAGTCCACGCTCGCGGCAGTGGCTGCGGGCAATGTGGCCAACGGCGTAACGCTGACGGATGCCGACCGCGCCCGCCTGATGGTGGCGGCCAACCGCATCAACCGACTGGTGGAGGCATTCGCATGAAAAAGCAAGACTATGACCACTTTGCCGCCAGCCTGGACGAGGATGCGGGGATTGCAGGCGCTATGAATTCAGTAGCTGCTCACGCACGTTCTACGGGCGCTACAGGCCAATTTGGCACTGAACCATTGCCCAAAAGCACGGTGGTGCTGACTTGCGGCGCTGACCTGACGCCGGAGCCGGTGCAATGGCTCTGGCCTGACTGGCTGGCGCTGGGCAAGTTCCATTTGCTGGCGGGCGCGCCTGGGCAGGGCAAAACCACCATCGCCATGGGCTTGGCCGCCGCCGTCACCATTGGCGGGCGCTGGCCGGATGGGTCGCGCTGTGCCGCGGGCAACGTACTGATCTGGAGCGGCGAAGACGACTACACCGACACCCTGCTACCGCGC
>PHCO01000319.1 GCA_002842265.1 Betaproteobacteria bacterium HGW-Betaproteobacteria-18
TGAGATGCGTCGTCTTGAGGTAGATTGGGAGGCGCCAGACGCATCGAGTGGGGTGATCTGGCGCTCCATGAGTGTGCTGTCTGAGGCGGGTCTTGAGTTGCGCCAGGGGAACACCTGGGTGACATGGGCATTTCCTCCTTCCCTCATGACCGTTCTAGCGGATCCGAAGCAGTATCACTACACCCAAATCGATCTGGAGCAGTCATCACGATTGCAGGGGTACACCGCAATCGCGTTGTACCAGGTGTGCAGGCGCTACAAGACCAGTCCGACTGGTGTGACATGCCGCTGTCCACCAGACTGGTGGGTTGATGCCTTGACCAACACGCCAGCCACAGTGCTCCCTGACGGGTCTGTCCGTCGTCGAGAGTGGCGAAAGCTCAAGAGTGAAAGCGTACTCAAGGCTGTGCAGGAGATCAACGAGCACACGGACATCGAAATCGAACTGCTGGAATTCCGTGAAGGGCGCATGGTTACACAGGTGCAGTTTGCTGTTCGGCGAAAAGCGTTACCCAACATCGGTGATTTGCCAAAATTGTCCGACGAGCTTGTGCGCCTGGGCACAGAGGTGGGCATTCCGTTGAAAGATCTGTCCGGGTTGGTAAAAATCGGACACAGCGAGTCCAACATCCTCCCTGCACTCGTCAAGCTTCAAGCCAGACTGGGTCGACCGGATCTTGTTGAGGTGCAGTCCAGAACCGCGTATCTGCGCTCCTTGCTTGAAGAGATGGATTTGTTTAGAGCCGCCCCGGCCGAGAATGCGCGGGCCAAAGATGGTGAGCCGTCCGCGGTAGACCATGGCTATGTGGAAACACAGCCAGCACCTCGGTGGATAGATTCGCGCAGAGATGATATTGATCGGGAGTTCCGGCAGCTCTCCCGTGACGAGCAGCAGAAGTTTGTTGATCAAGTCCTGAGTTTGAATCGCGAAGCAGGGTGGATGACGGCCACTCTTTTCCGGCGGCTGCAGACCTCGGAATGGCGGGAGACCAAGGTGCTGTATCTCAAGGTCCGAGACGAGTATGCAAAGGCAGTCTACGGGGAAGACTGGGACATTGAGCCTCAGTTGTTCTGAATCGGATGCTGCGCGAGCTCATCAAAATCGAGCCGCAGCATCCGAAAAGCGCAACTGATGTTTCCGGCTTGCGAGCTGCCAGAGAGATCGCCGAAGCCGCGGGCCCGCATGTCCGCCTCGGCCAATGCGTACCCGTCAGAGGTTCCATCGACCGCACGCAGGCGCTCAAGCGTCTCTGGCGCCAGAGCATCGAGATCCTTGCACATCATGACAAAACGGGCATGTCCGCCGTTGCGCGCGAGGCGCCCGCGCAGCTGGTGCAGGGCCGATGCGCCAAAGCGGTCCGCCTCCTTGATGATCATCAGACGAACGTCGGGCACATCGATCCCGGTCTCAACGATCGTTGTTGAAACCAGGAGCGGTTTGGCGCCGCTGCGGAAGTGAGACAGCTCGGCGTCGATATCCACAGATTTCAGCTTTCCATGCAGGTGGGCCACCCGACCTGGGAAGTGCTCCTGTAGCGCCTGGAGCGACTGCTTGACACCGGAGGTCTCGTTCGCTTTTTCCTGACTTTCGACGCGGGGGTAGATGATCGCCGCGCGATGGCCAGCAGCGATGACCTCCCTGAGCCATCGAACAGTTTGCGCACGCTGGCTTTCCTCCACCAGGTGCGTCTCGATATCGCGAGCCACAGGCGCCTGGTACAGGTTGAACACCTGCATGCCGGCGAACAGGCTGCTGGCAAGTGAACGAGGGATCGGGGTTGCAGAGGCCTCGATAGTGTGCGTGCCCGGGCCGCGCAGTATCGAGCGCGTGCCGGTGTCAAGCTTGTGCTGTTCGTCCACGATCAGCAGATCGGGCTCGAACGATTGCTTCTGAGCTTGGGTGGTCAGTCCCGATGTGCCGACCAGGATGG
>PHCO01000057.1 GCA_002842265.1 Betaproteobacteria bacterium HGW-Betaproteobacteria-18
CCATGGCAATGGGCAGCGGCGGCTCCGCGATTTACGCCACGCTGGGTGACGACAGCTACACCCTGGGTGCTGGCGTTGACGTTGTGCTCTACTCATCCTTCCTGCAGTCGGATGGTCTGGGTTACACCGACACGATCAATGGGTTTGATGCGGCCAATGACAAGATCGACATTTCTGCACTGGTCAGTACCGGCTGGGACTTTGCCTATGACAACGCTACCGACACCCTGTCGATCGATGCTGACGGCGATACAAACTACGATTTGGTCATCACCCTCACGGGTGAGGTTGACTTTACGTCAGCCAACTTCATCGTTTGATCCGGCCTTTTAGTCGAAGAACCCCCTGGCAATCCCAGGGGGTTCTTTTTTGCTTCAGCAGTTCCAGCTGAGACGCAGAGACGAAATCGCGGTCCGCTAGCATTTTGAACCGCACCGCTTGAGATACAGTTGCCCCATCATGCTTGCCAAGCCTTCCAGCACCACCGAACTGCGCGGCTACCTCGCCGCCTTCCGCAGCCTGTTCGTCAGCGTCGGCGCGTTCAGTTTCGTCATCAACCTGCTGATGCTGATGCCGGCCATCTACATGCTGCAGATCTACGACCGGGTGCTGGCCAGCCGCAACGAGACCACGCTCTACATGCTCACGCTCATCATGCTGGGCGTGCTGGGACTGGAGGCGCTGCTGGAACTGGTGCGCTCCAAGAGCCTGATACGCGCCAGCGCCGCGCTGGACCTGAAGCTGGGGCCGCGCGTGTTTGACGCCTCGTTCCAGCGCACGCTGCACGGGCGCGGCGGCAGCGCCGGGCAGGCGCTGGGCGACCTGACCCATATGCGCCAGTTTCTGACCGGCAAGGGCTTGTTTGCCTTCTTTGACGCGCCCTGGACGCCGATTTACCTGGGGGTGATTTTCTTGCTGCATCCGTGGCTGGGCCTGTTCGGGCTGCTGGCCGCGCTGCTGCTGCTGGTGCTGGCCTGGGCCAATGAACGGGCCACGGCGCCGGCGCTGGGCGAGGCCAACAAGGAGGCGCAGGCTGCCAACCACTACGCCAGCAGCCACTTGCGCAATGCCGAGGTGATCGAGGCCATGGGCATGCTCGGTGCTTTGCGCCAGCGCTGGCTGCGCCGGCAAAGCCGCATGCTGGTGCTGCAGGCGCTGGCCAGCGACCGTGGTGCAGTGGTTGGGGCGCTGACCAAGTTTTCACGCATGGTTTTTCAGTCGGGCATTCTGGGTCTGGGCGCGCTGCTGGTGATCGACAACCAGCTCTCGCCCGGCGGCATGATCGCCGCCTCCATCCTGCTGGGGCGGGCGCTGGCGCCGGTGGACGCCGCCATTGGCCATTGGCGTGGTCTGGTGTCGGCGCGCGGCGCTTATGCGCGGCTGGACCAACTGCTGCAGGCACACCCGAGCGCGCCCGAGCGCACCGCGCTGCCGCGCCCGCAAGGTTATGTGATGGCCGAAAACCTGGTGGTGGCGCCACCGGGCGTGCGCCAGCCGGTGCTCAAGGGCATCAAGTTTGGCGCCTCGCCCGGCATGCTGGTGGCGGTGATCGGCCCCAGCGCGTCGGGCAAATCGACACTGGCGCGCGCGCTGGTGGGGGTGTGGCCGCCTTTGAGTGGCACGGTGCGGCTCGATGGTGCCGACGTGCACCAGTGGGACAAGGCCGAGCTGGGGCCGTGGGTGGGCTATTTGCCGCAGGATGTGGAGTTGTTCGAGGGCACGGTGGCCGAAAACATTGCCCGTTTTGGCGCGCCCGAAGACGACAAGATTGTGCAGGCGGCGCAGCGCGCCGGTGTGCACGAGATGATTTTGCGCTTGCCGCAGGGCTACGAGACGCCGCTGGGCGAGGGCGGCACCGCCTTGTCTGGCGGCCAGCGCCAGCGCATCGGCCTGGCGCGCGCCATGTATGGCAACCCGGCGCTGATCGTGCTGGACGAGCCCAACGCCAATCTGGACGAGGCTGGTGATGCCGCGCTGGTGGAGGCGCTGCGCGAGATGAAGCGCGAGAACCGCACCGTGTTCGTGATGACGCACCGGCTCAACGTGCTGAGCGTGGTCGATGCGGTGATGGTGCTGGCCAATGGCAGCATCCAGGCCTACGGCCCGCGTGAAGCGGTGCTCAAGTCGCTGCCGCAGCGCCCGTTGCCGGCGCAAGCCGAGCCCGATAAAACCCTGACGCACGAGGCCGCCCCATGAGCACCGACCCATCCCCCATGGTGCTGCCCACGCGCGCGCTGAGATCGGCCGTACCGGCCACGCTGGAGCCGCTGCCGACCGAACCGCTGCCACTGCCCGATACCAATTACGACGCAGTGCTGCGCCGCGGCCTGTGGCTGCTGGCGCTGGGGTTTGGCGGTTTTCTGGCTTTTGCCTTGCTGGCGCCGTTGGACGAAGGCGTGCCGGCACCCGGCGTGGTGGCGGTGGAGTCCAATCGCAAGCGCATTGACCACCTCAACGGCGGCCTGGTCGAGCAGATCATGGTGCGCGAAGGCCAGCGCGTGAAGGAGGGCGACGAACTGGTGGTGCTCAACGAAGCGCAGTCCAAATCGGCGCTGAACGCCACCCAGTCGCAGTGGTACACGGCCATGGCCAGCCTGGCGCGCCTGCGCGCCGAAAGCGCCGGGGCGGCGGCCATCAGTTTTCCGCCCGAACTCAAGTACGCTGCCAGCGAGCCTGAGGTGGCGGCGCTGATGCGGGCGCAAGAGGGCCTGTTCAAGTCGCGCCGCGCGGCACTGGAAGGCGAGTTGCGCATCATCCGCGAGTCGGTGCGCGGGCTGGAGATGCAGTTGGCCAGCCTGTCGCAGCTCAAGGTCGGGCGCGAAACACAGATTGCCCTGTTCAACGAGCAATTGCAGTCGTACCGCAATTTGCGGGTGGAGGGTTTTGTTTCGCGCAACAGCCTGCTCGACCTGGAGCGCCAGCTGGCCGAGGTGCAGAGCAAACAGAGCGAGGACTTGTCCAACATCGCGGGCATCAACGCCCGGCTGGCCGAGTTCCGCATGCGCGGCGCGCAGCGCGAGATTGAATTCCGGCGCGAGGTGGAAAGCCAGATGACCGACGTGCAGCGCGAATACGCCGTGCTCAACGAGCGGCTGGCGGGCCAGCGCGACACCTTTGCCCGGCTGGTGCTGCGCGCACCGGTGGCCGGCACCGTGGTGGACCTGGCGGTGCACACCGTGGGCGGCGTCGTCAAGCCGGGCGACCGGCTGATGGACATCGTGCCCGATGGCGACGCGCTGGTGGTGGAGGCCCGCATTGCACCGCAGTACATCGACCGCGTCTATCCGGGCCTGCCCGCCGACGTGCACTTTGACGCCTATTCCAGCCGCGCCTTTCAGCCGGTGGTGAGCGGCCAGGTGGCGGTGGTGTCGGCCGACGCGCTGACCGACGCCCGCAGCGGCGCCACCTACTACACGCTGCGCGTCACGGTGGCACCGGCCGAGGTCAAAAAACTGGGCAACCTGCAATTGCAGCCCGGCATGCAGACCACCGTGATGGTGAAGACCGGCGAGCGCTCGCTGATGGTGTATCTGCTGCGGCCCCTGCTGCGCCGCTTCAATTCGGCGCTGGCCGAGAGCTGAGGCAAGTTCGCAGTCCTGGAAAAGGGCGTGTGCGTGGGTGTTTTAAACCCGGACTTAGTGCATCACCCGAAAGCGGGTGCCCTTGAAGCTGAACACCGAACTGCGCGGCTGGATTTCTTCCAGTGTCAGCTCGGGTGTGACTTGGCCGCCCTGCGCCAGCACCAGGTTGTTGACCAGCAGCAGCCGCTGCGCCGGACTGTCTGAGTAAACGCTGCCAGTGATGGTGATTTTGGGAATCTGGCTGCGCAGGTCTTGCGGCAGTTCGCCCAGCAGCGGCGGGGTGGTTGGTGCTGCCGCTGCCACAGAGCTGACGGGCGCTGCGGGGGGAGTCGATGTGGCAACTCTGGCAGGGGTGGCTGGTTGGGCTGGCGGCGCTGTCGCAGCTTTGGCAGCAGATGCGGTTTGAACCGGCAGCGTATCGACTTTAGGCACTTCGGCAATAGCAACGGGTGCCGGTGCCATGGCCGCCGGTGTTAATGGTGCCGCAGTTGGGTTGCCAGGTGTGCGCCAAACCCAAAAACCAATGACCAGCATAACCAGCGCCAAACCTCCCACCACGGCCAGCCACACATTGCGCTTGGCACTTGGGGCGCCTGGGTTGCCGGAGGGCAGCTGGTGGCGCGTATGCAGGCCGGGTGCTGCGCCGCGTTCACGTTCGGCATCGGCCCTTTTGAGGGCATCAAGAATATAAGACATGGGCTTATCGCGGGTCGGTGAGCAGTCGGGGCGCCTGCCCCTCGGTGGCGCTCTCAAGCTGCATGAAAGTCATGGGGCCGGGCTGGCCGTCCGGCGTGATGCCGCGGGCGCGCTGGAAGGCCAATACACGCGCGCGCAGGGCAGCGTCCAATGTGAGAGGCACGGCATCGGTAGCAGTCGAGGGGATGCCGTCGAACTGGCTCAAGCGGCTGGCCAGCCAGTCAACTGCCGCTCCGGTGCTGCCTTCCTGCAGGCCGGCGGTGTAACCCGGCGGCACTTGCCAGTAGCTGGCATAGTCGCCGTGCCATTCCTTTGCCAACTCGACCAGCCTGACACGGTGCAAGGCCCCTGCGTGCCGCAATGTGGCCGTTTGATCAGTCAGGCCTACCAGCACCGCATAGACCGCCGGACCCTGGGCCGCACGCAGCGTCAGGATGCCCGGGCGATTGAGCTGGCGCAGCAGCGGCAGGGTCAATTGACTGGTGCGGTAACAGGACAACTGCTGGGCGCTGGCGCTCTGGCATGGGTCGGCGCTGTCGGCTGGCAGCTTCCAGTTGGGCGCCAGCTCGCGCCAGGCGGTGTTGATGTCGCCTGGCAGTTGGGGCCATAACGTTGGCAGGTCTTCTATGGGTGCGGCCGCAAGGCTTGCCACTGACTCGGGTTGCACGTTTGACGCGGGTGATTGGGGTGCTGGAGCCTGCGCCGTGGCTGCCGCCGTTTGGGGTGTGCCGCGCGTTTCATTTGAGGTCGTCCCCATCTGAAAAGCCAGCAGCACCAGGGCCGCCAGCAGGGCCATTCCCGCCAGCGCGTAGCCCAGGCGCTGGCGTTTGAAATTGGATGTTTGCGCTGCCTCGGTGCCAAACACCTCGGTCGCCGCCTTGTCCACCACCTTGCGGTTGACCAGGCTTTCGCCGGTGGTCCATGCGCCCAGCAGCGCGCGCCCGCAGAGCAGGTTGATGCGCCGGGGCACACCGCGGGCGAGGTGGTGGATGCGCTGCAAGGCTTTTGCATCAAACGGCAGCGCGCCCGTGTGGCCCGCCACGCCCAGGCGGTGCGCGATGTATTGCGTGGCCTCGGCTGGCGACAGCGCGTCAAGGTGAAAACGCGCCACCACGCGCTGCGCCAGTTGCTCCAGTTCCGGCCGTGCCAGCATGTCGCGCAGCTCGGGCTGGCCGATCAGCACAATCTGCAGCAGCTTGCGCTCGTTGGTTTCCAGGTTGGTCAGCAGGCGCAATTGCTCCAGCACGTCGGCGGCCAGGTTTTGCGCTTCGTCGATGATGAGCACGCAGCTTTGCCCGCTAGCGTGGCTGTGCAGCAAAAAGGCGTTGAGCGCGTCAATATAGTCCTTCACCGTGGGCGCTCCCGATGCGCCAGGGGCCACGGCAATGTGGAACTCTTCGCAGATCGATTGCAGCAACTCCAGCACACTGAGCTTGGGGTTGAAGATGTAGGCCACATGGCAGTTGGGCGGAATCTGCGCCAGAAAGCAGCGGCAAATGGTGGTCTTGCCGGTGCCAATGTCACCGGTCAGCAGCACAAAGCCACCCCCCGTGCCGCCCGTGGCCTGCGCCCCGCCCGCCACGCCATAGAGCAGGTGCGCCAGGGCCTCGCGGTGGCGCTCGCTCATGAACAGGTAGCGCGGATCCGGTGCGATTGAAAACGGGTCCTGGCGCAGGCCGAAGTGGGCGGTGTACATGGTGGCAGTCAGCCTTGGAACAGCGTCAGCAGTCGGTTCAGTCCGCCAGATTCGATTGACACGTTGGCGTATTCACGCACTGCCGGTTTGGCATGGTAGGCCACCGACAGGCCGGCCACGCTCATCATGGGCAGGTCGTTGGCACCGTCTCCCATGGCAATGGTCTGCTTGGGGTTGATGCCCAGGGTGTCGCACATCTGCAGCAACATGCTGCGCTTTTCGGCACCGTCACAAATGTCCCCCCAGGGTTGGTGCACCATGTGGCCGGTGAGCACGCCGCCTTGAACCTCGAGCACATTGGAGCGGGTGAAATCGATACCCAGGTGGTCGCGGATGCGGTCGGTAAAGTGGGTAAAGCCACCCGATACCAGCAGGACTTTCATGCCAGCCTGTTTGCAGGCGGCTACCAACTCGGCGGCACCGGGGTTGAGTTGCAGGCGCTCCCGGTAAATTTGGTCCATCTGTGCCAGCGTCACGCCCTTGAGCAGCGCCACGCGCTGGCGCAGGCTCTCCTTGTAGTCGCTGATCTCGCCACGCATGGCGGCTTCGGTGATGGCGGCCACCTCTGCCTTGCGGCCCACCACAGCGGCAATTTCATCGACGCACTCGATGTTGATCAGGGTTGAGTCCATGTCAAAGGCGATCAGCTTGTAATCGGTCAAAAGCAGCGGTGGGCTGATGCCTGCAATCATCAGGCCGGGGGCGAATTGGGTGGCTTTCATTGGGGGGATGTCGTTGGACTATTTTTATTAGTACTTGGTGCAATATTGATCGTATCTATGAGGTCATTTTTCTTGTGCGACAGAGGTCAGCCAGTTTTCCACCCGCAGCCCCGGCACGCGGACGAATTCTGCATCCGCAGTGACCAGCGTGGCCCCTATGGCAAGAGCCTGTGCGGCGATGAAGGTGTCATTGGGGCCAATCGGGGTGCCAGACAGTTCGAGCTGGGTGCGAAGGTCGGCGTAGTGTGTCGCAACGTTGGATTCCAGGGCAAGCACATCGATAGAAGCCATCACGTGCTTGTACTGCGTGGACCAACGCGGGTTGGTGCGCCTGCGCAAACCGAATAGCAGTTCGCATTGCACCACGACGCTGGTGCAGACCTTGCTGTTCTGTCCATTTGCCGCAACAAACAGCGCTCGTTGCGCTGCAGTGCCAGCGGGGTTGCGCATCATGTCAGAGATGACGTTGGTGTCGAGCAAATACAGCACGGGGTCAATCATCTTCAGTCTTTACCAAAATCGATGTCGTCAAGCGGGAGCAGGCCTGTATCGACATCCGGGAACGCTTCGTCTATCGTGCCCAAGGCGGCCATTTCCTGTAGCGCCAGCGCCAGGGCAGCCATGGTGCCTTTGGCGGGTTTGTCTGCCACCAGCTCCAAAATCAGCCGGTTGCCTTCACGGTGCATGACCGCATCGGTGCCCGGCAACTCAAACTCTTTGGGAATACGCACGGCCTGGTTGGCGCCGTTGCGAAACAGGCGCACATGGCGCGCGGGCGACTCAGCTGGATAGTCGGCGACTTTTTCCGAAACGATGGGCATGGTGGTTCTCCCGATGCGGTGATGCTTTGAGTTTAGCCTATGCTTCGGCATATGTCATGCCAGGTACCGGTGCTGCCATTGGCATCAAAGCCCTGCTCCAGAAACTGGATGTGATCCTTCTCAAACCGCACCACGCTGCAGGCCCGGGTGCCGTAGTCGGGCAGGGCAACGAAGGCGGCCGAGAGCGCGCGCTCGAATTCAAGCGGAATGCCGGTCACTGGCAGGTCGGCATCGGCTGCCAGCGTTGGGTTGTGCAGCAGCGCCAGCAACCGGGCATCGCTGGGATGCTCTTGCGCCAGCAGCGTTTGCAGACTGCCGCTCAGGTGGGCCAGCTTTGGCCAGGGGGTCAAGAAGTCTGCATTGGACACGGCACCGATGCCTGGCTGCATGGTGATCACCCTGGCATGGCGGCTCTCCAGGCCCAGCAGGCGGGTGCCGTCAAACACCAGCAAGTTGAACGGGTTGTAGTGGGCTGCGTGATCGGCCAACGCAGTCAGGTAGTCGCTGGCGCTGGTATCGGTTTTCAGGAAAGCGCTGACCAGTTCACCGCGCGATGGCGTATCGGCCCGCACGTTGGCGGGGTCGCGGTGGTTGGTCAAGGCCGCCAGCCGCCCCGTGCGGCTGATGCCGAGCCAGGTGCCACCCGCCTGCAAGTCGCGCCCGGCCAATATTGGGGCATCCTGCCACCAGTGCAGCGACGCAGTGGGGCGCGCGTAGAACTCGTCGCGGTTGGCGATCAGCAGCAGCGGGTTGGGGCTGGCGGGTTGCCAGTTCCAGGCGATCAGGCACATCGCGGCGGCTCCTTGGTCATGCCACCGCCGCCGCGGTGGCCGCAGCTGTCACGGGCTGCCCCAGATTGCGCAGTACATCGCGCACCATTTGTGCCCGGTCTTTGGCTTCTGGCAAGGCGCGCTCGATGCGCAGCTTTTCGTTGCCCGCCAGGCGGATGTGCTTGTTTTTCTGGATCAACTGGATGATCTTCATGGCATCAATCGGTGGGTCTTTTTTGAACGTGATGGTGATCACACCCGGCGCTGCATCAACCTTGGTCACGCCATAAGGCTGGCTGATGACGCGCAGGCGGTGCACGTCAATCAGGGTTTGCGCTTGCGGCGGCAACTTGCCAAAGCGGTCGATGATTTCTTCCATCAGGCTGTCAACCTGGTCGGTGGTTTTGGCCGTTGCCAGCTTTTTGTAAAAGCTCAGGCGCAGATGCACGTCGCCACAAAAGTCATCGGGCAGCAAGGCGGGGGCGTGCAGGTTGATGTCGGTGGCGACGTTCAGGGGGTTGAGCAAATCGGGCTCGATGCCGGCTTTCAGGCAGCGCACCGCCTCTGCCAGCATTTCGTTGTAAAGCTGAAAGCCGATTTCAAGCATGTTGCCGCTCTGGTTTTCGCCCAGCACCTCACCCGCGCCGCGAATCTCCAGGTCGTGCATGGCCAGGTAGAAACCGCTGCCAAGTTCTTCCATGGCCTGAATCGCATCGAGGCGCTGCTGGGCGTGCTTGCTCAGGCCTTCCAGGTCGGGCACCAGCAAATAGGCGTAGGCCTGGTGGTGGCTGCGGCCGACGCGGCCGCGCAGCTGGTGCAACTGGGCCAGGCCAAACTTGTCGGCGCGGCTCATGACGATGGTGTTGGCGGTGGGCACGTCAATGCCGGTTTCGATGATGGTGGAGCACAGCAACAGGTTGGTGCGCTGCGCCACAAAGTCGCGCATCACGCTCTCCAGCTGGCGCTCGGGCATCTGGCCGTGGGCCACGGCAATGCGGGCTTCGGGCAGCAATTCTTCCAGCTTGGCGCGGCGGTTCTCGATGGTCTCGACCTCGTTGTGCAAAAAGTAGATCTGGCCGCCGCGCTTGAGCTCGCGCAACACCGCTTCACGAATGACGCCATTGCCCTCGGTGCGCACGAAGGTCTTGATCGCCAGGCGGCGCTGCGGTGCGGTGGCAATCACGCTCAAATCGCGCAGGCCTTCCAGCGCCATGCCTAGCGTGCGGGGAATCGGCGTGGCCGTGAGTGTGAGCACATCCACTTCGGCACGCAGGGCTTTCATTTGCTCTTTGTGGCGCACGCCAAAGCGGTGCTCTTCGTCAATGATCAACAGCCCGAGGTTCTTGAAATGGGTGTTCTGGCTCAGCAGCTTGTGGGTGCCGACCACGATGTCGATGGTGCCATCGGCCACGCCCTTCAGCGCGGCGGTGATCTCTTTGCCAGACCGGAATCGGCTCATCTCGGCCACCTTGACCGGCCATTTGGCAAAACGGTCCACCAGCGTCTGGTAATGCTGCTCGGCCAGCAGCGTGGTGGGTGCCAGAAAGGCGACCTGCTTGCCGCCGGTGATGGCGACAAAAGCGGCGCGCAGGGCCACTTCGGTCTTGCCAAAACCGACATCGCCACAGACCAGACGGTCCATCGGGCGCGGGCTGATCATGTCCTGAATCACGGCGTGGATGGCGGCGCTCTGGTCGGCGGTTTCTTCAAAACCAAATTCATTGGCAAAGGCTTCGTAATCAGTGGGTGAGTACCTGAAGGCATGGCCCTGGCGGGCGGCGCGGCGGGCGTAGATGTTGAGCAGCTCGGCTGCGCTGTCGCGCACTTGTTCGGCCGCCTTGCGCTTGGCCTTGTCCCACTGGCCGCTGCCCAGCTTGTGCAGCGGCGCTTCGTCGGGGCTGACGCCGGTGTAGCGGCTGATCAGCTGCAACTGGCTCACCGGCACATAGAGCGTGGCCTTGTCGGCATATTCCAGGTGCAAAAACTCCTGCACCTCGGGCTCGCCATTGGGCAGCTTGTTGCCCAAGTCCAGGTTGACCAGGCCGCGGTAGCGGCCGATGCCGTGGGCGTTGTGCACCACCGGGTCGCCGACCTTGAGCTCGCTCAGATCCTTGATCAGCGCTTCAACGTCGCTGATCTGCTCCTGTTTTTTGCGCCGGCGCGTGGTCGGGCTGGCGGCAAAGAGCTCGGTTTCGGTGACAAAGTCGATGCCGGCGTCGAGCCAGGCAAAGCCCATCGCCAGGCCGGAGGTGGCGATGCCAATGGGTTCCTGGCTGTCCTGGAATTCGGCCAGCGAGTCAAAGGAAGGCGGGTCGAAGGCGCTGCTGTGCAAAAAGTCGAGCAAACTGGCGCGCCGACCATCGCTCTCGGCCAGCACCAGGATGCGCTGCCGGGTGTTGCGCATGTGGGCCTTCAACCTGGCCAGCGGGTCTTCGGCCCCGCGCACCACCGTGAGTGGGGGCAGCATGCCAAATTCCACATAGTCCGTTCGTCCTGAGTCCGTTCGTCCTGAGCTTGGCCTGTCCTGAGCTTGGCGAAGGGTCGAAGGGGTCGAAGGGCCGTCAATGGCTTCGACAGGCTCAGCCCGAACGGGTATTGGCTCAGCCCGAACGGGTTTGATGGCCAGTTGCGCATGCTGGTTGACCCGGGCGTAAAACTGCTCGGCGCTTAAAAACAGCGCATCGGGTGGCAGCACCGGCCGCTCCGGATCACCTTGCACCAGGCGGTAGCGCTCGCGCGTGTCCTGCCAGAAGTGGGCGAAGGCGGGTTCCAGGTCGCCGTGCAGCACCACCGTGGCGGCCTCGCCAAAATAGTCAAACACGGTGGCAGTGTCTTCAAAAAACAGCGGCAGGTAATATTCGATACCGGCCGTGGCCACGCCGGCACCGATGTCTTTGTAGATGCGGCTGCGCGTGGGGTCGCCCTCCAGCAATTCACGCCAACGGTTGCGAAAGCGTGCGCGGGCCTCGTCATCCATCGGGAACTCGCGCCCGGGCAGCAGGCGCACCTCGGGCACCGGGTACAGGCTGCGCTGGCTGTCGGGGTCGAAGGTGCGAATGCTGTCGATCTCGTCGTCGAACAAGTCCACCCGGTACGGCACCGGTGAGCCCATGGGAAACAGGTCGATCAGGCCGCCGCGCACCGCGTATTCGCCGGGGCTGACCACTTGTGTGACGTGGCTGTAACCGGCCAGCGTCAGCTGCGCCTTGAGTTTGGCCTCGTTGAGCTGCTGTTTGACCTTGAAGTGAAAGGTGTAGGCTGCCAAAAAAGACGGTGGCGCCAGCCGGTAGAGCGCCGTGGTGGCCGGCACCACGACGACATCCGCGCCACTGTCCCTGTCACGTTGGCTGATGCGCCACAGCGTGGCCAGCCGCTCGCTGATCAAATCCTGGTGCGGCGAAAAAGTGTCATAGGGCAGGGTTTCCCAGTCCGGAAACAGCACGCAGCGCAGCTCTGGCGCAAAAAATGCCACCTCATCAATCAGGCGCTGGGCGTCAAGCGCATCTGCCGTGACGATCGCCGTGATCTTGTGGGCCGCTTTGTCGCGCAGCGCCAGTTGCGCCAGCAGCAGCGCGTCGGCCGAGCCGACCGGGCGCGGCAGGGTGTAGCGTTTGCCGGGGGTGAGTTTGGGTAATTCCATGAAAGGCGAGCAGCTCATCAGCAGTGTGTGGGGCGTGACAAAAACGCCAAAACCCTGCGCAAAATTTGGCAGGGTGTGTGGGCTGGATTCTAGAATGCAAGCCATACCATGACAGAACTCAACGACATCACCCTCGCGCCCACTGCCTTACCGCGTTGCTGGGCCCTCATTCCGTGCGCTGGCACGGGCTCACGCGCTGGCGCTGCAGGCCCCAAGCAATACCAGACACTGGCTGGCAAGCCCATGGTGATGCATACCCTGGAAGCCTTTGCCGACGTCTCGCGCATTGACCAAACCTTGGTGGTGGTGTCACCGGAGGACACTTTTTTTCAAACACCGCAAGCTCTGAATGCTTCATTTCTAATCGCTTCTTGCGGAGGATCCACGAGGGCTGCCAGCGTATTCAATGGTTTGAATGCTTTGCTGGCAGAAGGTGCGGTGGCGCATGACTGGGTGTTGGTGCACGATGCTGCGCGCTGCCTGATCACGCCAGCGCAAATCAACCAACTGCTCGATGCCTGCCTGGGCGACGAGGTGGGCGGGCTGCTGGCTTTGCCGCTGCCGGACACACTCAAGGTGGCGCAGGCGGGCAGGGTGGCGGCCACTTTGCCCCGCGCAGACAAGTGGCTGGCGCAAACGCCGCAGATGTTTCGCATTGGCAGTCTGATCGAGGCGCTGGAACTCGCGGGTGATGCGGTTACCGATGAATCCAGCGCCATTGAGGCGATGGGCTTGTCGCCCAGACTGGTGCCCGGCAGCGCACAAAATTTCAAGGTCACTTACCCGGAAGATTTTGCGCTGGCGCAAGCGCTGCTGCAAAGTCGCCAGGTTTCGCATGGCTAAGCGCGTCATGACGACCCGGCCAGGCTTCGGTGTTTGTGGGGCAGACTTCAGTCTGCCATGGTCAACTGAAGTCAACCCTTCAAGAGATCAACAAGCAAAACGTGTTGAATCAAGAGGCAAATCAGATGAATTTCAGAATCGGTGAAGGTTGGGACATTCACGCGCTGGTGGCGGGGCGCAGGCTGATGCTGGGCGGCATCGAGGTGCCGTACCACCTGGGGCTGCTGGGCCACTCGGATGCCGATGTGCTGCTGCACGCCATCACCGATGCCCTGCTGGGCGCGGCCGCGCTGGGCGACATTGGCACGCTTTTTCCGGATACCGATGCGCAGTTTAAGGGCGCGGATTCGAGCGTGCTGCTGATGGAGGCGGCACGCCGGGTGCGCGCCAAAGGCTTTGAGGTTGGCAATGTGGACAGCACCATCATTGCCCAGGCGCCCAAGCTGATGCCGTTCATGCCCGCCATTCGCGCCAGCTTGGCGCAAACCTTGGGCGTGGCACTGGATCAGGTCAACGTGAAAGCCAAGACCGCCGAGAAAATGGGCCCGGTCGGACAGGGCCAGGCGATGGAAGCGCGCGCCGTGGTGCTGCTGACTCATTGACGGAGCGTCTTCATTTTTTCGGCAGGGTGTGCAGCGGTATGTCGTGCTGCACGGCCAGTTGTTCCAGTTCCTTGCAGGTGCGTGTCGCTACAAACTGTGCGATCGCTTTGTGAGTGGCTGGCTTCATCATCATGACCGGGGTCGTCCACGCCAGCCCCGCCACCGCACACAAGGACTTGGCAAAGTGCGGCTCCAGGGCCGCCATGGCCACGCGGCCATCCCGGCACGGGTAAACCTGGTAACCCGCGTGCCCACCTCCGATGGCTGTACCGGGTAGTGTCAAGCCCCAGGTGCGTGGCAGGGCCAGGTGGGCGGCGGCTTCTGACAGGGCCACTTCAAAACGATGGCCTTTGCCGGTATGGCCTTGCAGCAGCACCGCCTGCAGCACGGCTTCAACCGCCATCAGCGCGCCGCCCATGTCGGCATACAGCGTGGCGGGCAAGTCCAGCCCATTGACCAGATTGTTTTCAGCCAGATAGGTGAGGTCATGGCCGGGTTCTTCGGCGCGCGCGCCCGGTGCGCCGACGATGGCCACCATCGACAGCGCCGGGTAATGTTGATGAAGATTTGTCCAGTCCAGTCCCAATTTTTTCAATGCGCTGGGTCGAAACGAGGTCAGCAGCACGTCGGCCTTGGTCAGTTCTTTGGCCAATGTTTTTTGGCCTGCTTGCGTTTTGAGGTCAACGCCCTGGATGCGAATGCCCAGGTGCAAGGCCTCGTAAGCAGCACGGCTGTAAGCGCTCATCGGGTCGCCAGTGGTGCCTGCGGGCGCGTTGGCCGGGGTTGGCGGCTCCAGCTTGACGCAGGTGGCGCCCATGCGTTTGAGCCGTAACAGGGCGGCAGGGCCGGGCAGGTTGAGGCTCAGGCTGAGAATGCGCACGCTTTTGAGTGCTTGAGTAGTTTTGGGGCGTAAATTCATTGGGCTGACCGTCATCAAATGGTCTTGAAGGAACTGCATTGTCAAGCACTTGAGGGCATCATGGGTAAACATGACGCGCTGCTTGGCAGTGGGTGGGGTGGTTAGAATTGCACGCCAGCAGGATCATTTCATCTTGCCATTTTTTGCCGCCTGACGGCCCATGGGGCTGGTCCGGCGGAGCCTCTCGAAGCGAGCAGTTCGCTCAAGGATTTTCATGAAACGTGTTGATGATTTTCGCCTGAAATTCGGTCAAAAGGAATATGTGCCGATCATGGTCGGCGGCATGGGTGTGGACATTTCAACAGCCGAGCTGGCGCTGGAAACGGCCCGGCTTGGCGGCATTGGACACATCTCGGATGCCATGGTCAACGATGTGTCTGACCGGCGCTTCGACACCAGCTTTGTCAAGGACAAGACCAAGCAGTACAAGTACAACATCAACAACTCTGACAAGTCCGGTATCAAGTTCGATCTGGATGTGCTGGCCGAGGCCACGCGCCGTCATGTGGGCGCCACCATGGAGGCCAAAAAGGGCGATGGCCTGATTTTTGTGAATTGCATGGAAAAGCTCACCATGAACGGCCCACGCGAAACGTTGCAGGTGCGCATGGCCTCGGCGCTCGATGCCGGCATTGACGGCATCACCATGAGTGCGGGCCTGCATTTGGGCTCGTTTGGCCTGATTGCCGAGCACCCGCGTTTTCGCGATGCCAAACTTGGCATCATCGTCTCCAGCGTGCGCGCGTTGCAACTGTTTTTGCGCAAGAACGCCCGTTTGAACCGTCTGCCCGACTATGTGATTGTGGAAGGCCCGCTGGCTGGCGGCCACCTCGGGTTTGGCCTGGACTGGGCACAATACGACCTGGCGACCATCATCGCCGAGGTCATCAAGTATGTGAAAGACGAGCAGCTCAACATCCCGGTGATTGCCGCAGGCGGCATCTTTACCGGAAGCGATGCCGTGTCGTTTCTCGAAACCGGCTCTGCGGCGGTGCAGGTCGCCACGCGCTTCACGGTTGCCAATGAGTGTGGTTTGCCAGCCGATGTCAAGCAGAATTACTACCGTGCCAACGAGGACGACATCGAGGTCAACACCATTTCGCCCACAGGCTATCCGATGCGCATGCTCAAAGGCTCGCCCGCCATTGGTGATGGCATTCGGCCTGGTTGCGAGTCATATGGTTATTTGCTCGACGGCAATGGCAATTGCGCTTACATCACGGCGTATAACCGTGAACTGGCGCTGCACCCCGATGGCAAAAATATCTCGGTCATGGACAAAACCTGCCTGTGTACCCAGATGCGCAATTTCAAGTTGTGGACTTGTGGGCATTACACCTACCGTCTCAAGGACACCACCCGCCGGCAGTTACCAGACGCTCAGTGCCGAGCATATTTTCAAAGACTACCAGTTCAGCGTGGACCATCAGATTGCGCTGCCAGCCGATTAAAACTGGATGCCGGCCGGGTTACCAGGGCTGATTGCGGGGGGTGTGATCGGTGGCAACACCGGGTCTGCAGGCTCAGCAGCGCTGGTTGCCGGGGTGACTGGTTTTTCTGGCGTGACCAGGGGCGCGGCCAGGGGTGCGCGGTAATTGGCTGGCAATCGGCTGCTCTCGGGGTAGCCCGCCGCGTTCAGGTATTGGGTCCATTCTGTGGCCGAATAGCCCGCTACATGCTGCGCGCCAATGGTCAAAAATGGCAACGAATTGCTGCCGCTCAATTTTTGCAAGGCCTCTGCATCTTGCGCAGAGCCGATGGTTTTTTCTGAAAATGGCACGCCTCTGGCAGCCAGCAGGCTGCGCCCGCTGTCACATGGCGCGCAATTGCTGCTGGTGTAAAGCGTGACCGGGTATTTGCCAACCAGCTGGCGCAACTCATACGGCAGCGGGACGCCGTTCGGGGCAGCGGCTGGCATGGCGTTGTCCACCGGGGTCACTTTGCTGGCAGGCGAGACGGATGGCTTGTCAGAGAACGTCACTTGCCCGTCTGGCCCCACGATGCGGTAAACCATTTGTGCTTGCAAATTGTCCGACCCCAACACGATGCAGCCATAGGCCAGAACCAACAGCCAGCGCGCCACCGGTTGCGCGGTGACGCCAGCAGAAAAGTGTGTTTGCATCATGCTTGCTCCTTAATTGGCTTGCACCATACCCTGATGACGAAGCAGTGCGTCCAAAGTTGGTTCACGGCCTCGAAACGCCTTGAATGACTCAATGGCCGGGCGGCTGCCGCCGGCTTCCAGAATGGCCTGGCGGTATTTTTGCCCCGTTTGCACATTGGGCAGACCGTCTTGCCCAATGGTTTCTTCAAACGCCGCATAGGCATCGCTGCTCAGCACTTCGGCCCACTTGTAGCTGTAGTAACCCGCAGCATACCCCCCGGCAAAGATGTGGCTGAAAGTGTGTGCGGTGCGCGCCCAGGTGGGCGGCTGCAGCACGGCCACTTCCTGACGCACCTGTTGCAGCAGCGGCATGATGTCAAGAGCCGGGTCGTGCGCGGTGTGCAGCAGCATGTCAAACAGCGAAAACTCGATCTGGCGCAGCGTTTGCATGCCGCTCTGGAAGTTTTTGGCGGCCAGCATCTTGTCGAACAGCGCGCGCGGCAGCGGCGCATCGGTGTCCACATGGGCCGACATGTTCTTGATGACATCCCACTCCCAGCAGAAGTTTTCCATGAACTGGCTGGGCAGTTCCACCGCGTCCCATTCCACGCCGCTGATGCCCGACACGTCACGCTCGTTGACTTGCGTCAGCAGGTGGTGCAGGCCGTGGCCGAATTCGTGAAACAGGGTGGTGACATCGTCGTGCGTCAACAGCGCCGGTTTGCCGTTGACGCCACTGGCAAAGTTGCACACCAGATGCGCCACCGGCGTCTGCAATTGCTGCGTGTCGGGGCGCAGCCAGCGCGCGCGCACGTCGTCCATCCAGGCGCCACCGCGCTTGCCGTTGCGCGCCTGCGGGTCCAGGTAAAACTGGCCCACCAGTTCTGCGCCCTGGGCACTCGTGCGCTCGATGCGGAAAAAGCGCACCGACTCATGCCATACCGGTGCGTGGTCTTCACGAATGCTCACCTCGAACAGGGTTTGCACAATGTTGAACAGGCCGGCCAGCACCCTGGGCAATGGGAAATATTGCTTGACCTCCTGCTCGTTGAAGGCGTAACGCGCTTCCTTGAGTTTTTCGCTGATGTAAGGCCAGTCCCAGGCTTGCGGCTCGGTCAGGTTCAGGTGCTCGCGGGCAAAGTTGCGCAGGTCGGCCAGGTCCTGCTTGGCAAAGGGCCGGGCACGCTGCGCCAGATCGCGCAAAAACGTCACTACCTGTTCTGGTGAGTCGGCCATTTTGGGTACCACCGACAGGGTTCCAAAATTGGGGTAACCCAACAATTTGGCTTCTTCCAGGCGCAGCGCCAACAGTTCACTGATGATGTCGGAGTTATCAAACTGGCTCAGGTCTGTGCCGGCCTGATCGGAGGCGCGGGTGACATAGGCGCGGTAAAGCGTCTGGCGCAACGCGCTGCTGCTGGCAAACTGCATCACCGGCAGGTAGCACGGCATCTTCAGGGTGAGTTTGAAGCCTTCCTGGCCATCCGCCTGGGCGGCGTTGCGGGCGGTCTGTTTGACATCCTCGGGCAGACCATCGAGCTCATCGGCCTGTGCATGGTAGGCAAAGGCATCGGTGGCGTCGAGTGCGTTTTCGCTGAACTTCTGGCTCAGAAAAGCCTGGCGTTCGGCGATGGCGGCAAAACGTTCACGGTCGGCCCCTTGCAGGTCCGCGCCCCCGAGGACAAAGTTGCGCAGGGCGTTTTTGAGCGCCTGGCGCTGCTCGGTGTTCAGGCTCTCGGGGTCGATGGCGCGGTACTTGGCATACAGACACTCGTCGGCCCCCAGGCGGGTATAAAACTCGGTGATTTTGGGCAAGGCCGCGTTGTAAGCGGCGCGCAACTCCGGCGTGTCGGCCACACTGTTGAGGTGGCTGACGCTGCCCCAGGCGCGCGAGAGTCGCTCGGTGGCGACGTCGAGCACCACGGCGATGCCGCTCCAACTGGGCGCAAAGTCGGGCGCTGTGACCGTCTCCAGGGCAGCGTTGGCTTCGGTGAGCAGTTGCTCAATGGCCTGTGCGACGTGTTCCGGGCCAATCTGGTCAAAGTGGGGGAGACCGTCAAAAGAGAGCAGGGGATTGTTCATATGGGTTAACGTAAAAGATTGTCATTGCGAGCATAGCGCGGCCATCCATGGCTTGCGAATTCATGGATTGCCACGTCGCTTCGCTCCTTTCCATGAACACAGCGTTTGGGCTTGTTGTGGGGTCGACTTCAGTCGACCATGGCGGACTGAAGTCCGCCCCACAGGGTTCAAGGTCCGTGT
>PHCO01000320.1 GCA_002842265.1 Betaproteobacteria bacterium HGW-Betaproteobacteria-18
AAAGGAGATCGAAAAACAGCAGACCCGATAGACTTATCCACAACCGAGTAGCCAGAACATCCATTAACCCAGTGGCTCAATCTTCGACGTGATCACTGGGGGTGCGGCGTAATTCTTGGACTGGTTTCAGTTGATTAAGCCCAGACTTTCGCGGTACTCGATGGGGCTGAGGGAGCCCAGCGACATCTTGATCCGTTTTTCGTTGTACCAGAGGATGTACTCGTGCACCGCTTGGATGAACACCTCAATGGTGGTCGACCTCCAATCTCCCGGGTAGAACATCTCATTCTTCAGGCGCCCAAAGAAGCCTTCGCAGGCCGCGTTGTCTGGTGAGCACCCCTTGCGCGACATCGACCGCGTCAGCTTCGCACTGTGCATCCGATCAAGCCAGCCCGGCCAACGGTAATGGGCACCACGGTCGGAGTGAATGATCGGCTTGCTGTCGCACGATTGCACCGTGTCAATGGCCGCATCGAGCATCGTGTTCACCAACTCGGAGTCCGGTCGGGTACCAAGCGTCCAGCTCACCACCATGCCGTCGAAGCAGTCGATCACAGGCGAGAGGTAAACCTTTCCTGCCGGGATCTGGAACTCCGTGATGTCGGTGAGCCACTTCTCATTCGGTGTTGCCGCCTGGAAGTCACGATTGAGGAGGTTGTCAGGCGCAGGGCTGATCTCTCCGAGGTAGGACCCGTATCGACGTTTTTTGCGCGCGGGAACACTCAAGCCCTCCTGCTTCATCAGGCGCTGCACGACCTTCTCAGACAGGTGCAACTGGCGTCTACCCAGCGCCGCACGCATGCGCCGGTAGCCATAGCTGCGGTGGTTGCTCTGAAACACATCGGCAGCGGCAACGCGGGCGTCAGCGTATTTGTCGGGCCTTCGCTGGCGGGCGCAATGGTAGAAGTAGGAACTGCGAGCCAGGCCAAGTTCGCCAAGTAGCTCTGTGAGCGAGTAGATGGGCTTCAGGGCGTCAACCAGCAGAGTCTTCTCCCGATTGCTCAGGAGCTGAGGGTTGACGCCCAGGCCTTTTTTTAACAATTCATTGGCCTTCTTCAAGATGTCATGTTCGAGCTGAAGACGGTGAATGCTCTGTTGAAGCGACTCGACTTGGCGCTGCAGTTCGGCAGCATCAGGCACTGGCGGTGAATTGTTTTGACGTTTCATGGATGCGGGCACCTCGCGGCCGAGCAACTGGTTCTTCCAGTTGTACAGCGTAGGCCGACACACCGCCAGCTTCTGGGCGATCTCCTGTGCGCTGGTCTTACGGGTGCAAAGCTCAATCACCGCTGCACTTTTAAGCGCCTCGGAGTGCAGTGTGTTAGGTGCCCGGCCCACCATTCGGTGGCGAACTTCCGGGTGCAGTTCATCAATCCACTCTGTCAGTAACGCCCGGCCGGGATATCCCAATGCCCGCATGGTCGAGGCAATGCACCGATCGTGATCAAGGTAGTGCTTCACCGCCGCATGCTTCTGCTGATCGGAATACTTCTGTCCTGATCGCGAGTACCAGGCTCGCAGGTTCTGGCTCCGCTCGTACTCCCGGTACCAGCCAATGAGGGAGTTCTTGGTCGGATAGCCCAACTGGCGGATGGTGGCCCTGAGGCGCTTACCAAGCTTGATGTAGAGCTTGACGGCTCGGATTCGGTCTTCGTAGGAATACATGAACTACCTCCAGGTAGTCCAAGTTTTTAGCCGCACCCCCACTGGCTCAGTTGTGCTGATGAATCAACACGCACCAACGGCGAGTGTTCGCAACTGGCTCGAAAGACAGTGACCGGAATGAACCCGTCCAGCGTGATCAGCATCAAGCTAAAGCTGCCCCCCTCCTGCGACAACCCTTGCACGGCGGGGATCTCACACAGCTTGAACGACGCTTCTTCCAGTTTCGCAACCTCCGCCTGGATTGGCGAGGGGCCGTTGTT
>PHCO01000321.1 GCA_002842265.1 Betaproteobacteria bacterium HGW-Betaproteobacteria-18
TCTTCAGCGTCCGGGCCATCGATCCGCAGGACTCGCAAGAGCAGCGTGCGCGTATCGAGCAGTGGTCATCAGCTGGGGTGCCCCTGCTCACGAGCTGGAACAGCGTCAAGAGCCACGTCGACGAGTTGATCACCACGATCGCGCTGAGAGAAGCGCAGAGCGAGAGCGTGGCGCTGGAGCGCGCCCAGGCCAATGAGACCTATCAGCGTCCCTACATCGCGTTCTCCAAGATCGGCGAGGCCAGGACCATGGTGCCGGCGAACCTGCAAGCCCCTGCTCAGGCTTTCCTGACCCAACTTGAATCCACTTTCGGATCGGTGGATGACTTCGTTTCCAGAGAGCTGGGAATGGGCAAGAAGACCATGGCCGAACGGTTCAGCCCAGAGCAGATTGACGGCATAGCGATCATGATCGCGCGCAACCTGGTGGGACGGAGCTCCATCCTGGCCGACGACACCGGTATCGGCAAGGGCCGTCAGCTGGCAGCCATGGCTGTGTGGGCAAACAAGCGCGGGATGAACGTGTTCTTCATCACCGAGCGCTCGACCCTCTTCAGCGACCTGGCGCGTGATCTGCGCGACATTGGTGAGTGGGACCGCTTCCGTCCGCTGGTATTTAACACCGATGGCGAGATCACTGTTGAGGAGAACCCAGGGGGACCGCTGACGGTGCTGGCCAGCGCAGAGCCTGGCGAGAGCATGAATCGGATCCTGGGTGAGAACCTGTCCCTGGCATCACTGATGCGCAACATCGGATTCCTGTCGTATTCGCAGATCTCGGGTCAGGAAAGCCTCAAAGCTCAATACATCAAGAACCAACTGCCCAACTCGCTGGTCATCTTTGACGAAGCCCATGTGGCGGCCGGCAGTGATTCCAACATCGCCACGCAGATCAGCGAAATTGCCGCCCTGGCGCCGTATGTCCAGTTTGCGACGGCGACTTGGGCAAAGACCCACGACAACCTGCACATCTACCAGCGCGCGTTCCCCATGTCCGTCTCGGTGGGCACGCTGGCAGAGACCATGCGAAAGGGTGGCGAGAGCTTCGCCGAAATCTTCTCGGCGATGCTGTGCGCCGAAGGTGCTCTGATCCGGCGTGAACACGACCTCTCGAAGCTCGAAGTCGAGATGCGGATTGATGAGAACCGCGTGGCGCAGAACGAGGCTGTTTCGGACAAAGTGGCTGATGTCCTTGGGGCCGCGGCCTTTGTTGCGGGGGACATGCAACAGGTGTTCATTCGCACGAACTCCGATTCGGTGGCCCGGCTGCAGGGCGCCCGCGATGTGCGGGCTACTTCGGTCAGGGCAAAGCTCTTCAGTGCCAACTTTGGCGGCGGGTCGGTGATCTACCAAGTCATGAAGGGGGTGCAGGGCGCCCTCAACGCTGACCACGTTGCTGATATCGCTCTGGAGTCGATTGCCAAAGGCATGAAGCCGGTGATCGTGACGGATGCGACCAGCGAGAGCTTGCTGGATTCGATGGTCCGTGATCACCTGGCGCAGGTCCCTGCACGAGATGACGGCGAGATCCACATCCGGGTCCCGACCTTGCGGGACCTCCTGCGACATGTGATCTACAAGCGCCTGTCAACGGTGCGGATCAAGGAAGTTGATATCGAAGACCTGGAAGATTCGGGCCTGCTGCAGGACGCCGATGCCGATTCGGCTACCCTGGATGCTGGCGGCGACGAGTCTTCCGAGGCGACGGCCATTGCGCCAGTTGCCTCAGCTGAGCCAGAAGCGTCGACAGACAGGCCGGATGCCCTGCCTGCTGCTCCCGCCGAGGGGGTGAATGTGGCGGAGGCGCTGGTTGAGGCCGCCGATTTTGATCCGGCTGCAGCGACGCCACGTGCAACGAAGCGCAAGAAGGCGCGCTTCATGGATGTGCCGATCGAGGACATCGAAGACATGCCGCCTCAGGCGCTG
>PHCO01000322.1 GCA_002842265.1 Betaproteobacteria bacterium HGW-Betaproteobacteria-18
CGGCCTGCTGTCGGCCGTTACGCTGGTCATCCTGTCGCCGGCCGTTTGGGTCAAGGTGCTCGGCAATGCCCAAGCCATCTTCCCCTACGACCACCCGGCGATCATCTCGATGACGACGGCTTTCCTGGTTACCTGGCTTGGTTCGGTTACCGACAAGAGCGCCCGCGCCAGCAGCGAAGCGGATGCTTTCGAGGAGCAGTACATTCGCGCCCAGACCGGGCTCGGCGCTGCCGGCGCCCACGCGCACTAAGTCACTCTGCGGACGAGATACGGGAAACAGCGCCCGTTGTCTCATCCCTTTCGGGGCCTTCGGGCCCCTTTTTTTGTTCACGGCGGATGAGAAAAATTGATTCATCGATGCCCGGCGCTGCCGGAAGGATCACCACCCAGCTTGAACGAAGGATTAGAATCACCCCATAGCTCCCATGAGTCCTCAGATGGCGTTGCCTTCCACCCCTCCGGTGTCCTCCCAGATCAGTTCAATTGATATTTTCCCCTGGGATGACAACTTCAATACGGGACTGCTCACGGTCGACGAGCAGCATCGCAACCTGGTCCGCCTGCTCAATGTGCTGGCCGGCCACGTCGCGTTCAGGTCCGACGGGTTGATGCTCGACGGCTTGTTCGACGAACTGGCGGAGTACGCGGTCTACCATTTCGAGTCGGAAGAGGCGATCTGGCGCGAGTATCTGCTCAATGACCCGGGTGAGGCCGCGCACCGCAAGACCCATTCAGCCTTTGTGCGGGAAGTCGGGCGCATGCGCGAGGGGCTGGCAACGCGCCCCATCATGGACGTTGCCGAAGAGACGCTCGGCTTCCTTGCCCGCTGGCTGGCCTCGCACATTCTCGAGACCGATCGTTACATGGCCTACACCGTTCTCGCCATCCAGGAGGGGCTCTCGGTCGATGCCGCGAAAAGCCGCGCCAAGGAGGAGATGGGCGGAACCACGCGAACGCTGATCGATATTATCCTGGCGATCTACAGCACCTTGTCGAGCAACACGCTGCGCCTCATGCGCGAGCTGGCCGAACACCGGATGGCCGAGACGGCGCTGATCGAAGCCAAGGCTGCGCTGGAGCACTCGGAAAGCGTGCTGCAGACCGTGATAAGCGCCGTTCCGGTGCGCATTTTCTGGAAAGATCGCGACCTCAACTACCTGGGGTGCAATCCCGTTTTTGCCCGGGATGCCGGCAAGGCATCGCCGCAGGAGCTGATCGGACGGAGCGACTACGAAATGGGCTGGGCGCCCGAAGCCGATCTGTATCGCGCCGATGATCGCAGGGTCATCGAAGCCGGCATCCCCAAGCTCAACTACGAAGAGCCGCAGACGACGCCGGACGGGAAAACCATCTGGCTGCGCTCGTCCAAGGTGCCGCTGAAGGGCGCCAACAACCAGACTATCGGTGTGCTCGGCATCCATGAAGACATCACCGAGCGCAAAGAGAGCATCGAGGCGCTTGGGCAGAGCGAAGAGCGGCTGCGTCTGGCTCTGCACGCAGCCAATCAGGCCTGGTTCGATCTCGATCTGAGAACGGGGGCGGTGGCCGTCAGCCCGAACTATCCGCGCATGCTGGGCGAGGAGCCGGGTGAGTTCAAGTCCAGCCTGGCCAACTGGCTGGACCATATTCACCCCGACGACATTGAGGCGCTCAAGTTGCAATTCGATCGCTGCCTCAAGCAACCGGGGGCGCAAACCATGGAGTACCGGCGCCAGACCCGTTCCGGCGGCTGGATCTGGATTCAGTCGGTCGGCGAGGTGGTCGAGCGGGATGCCGAGAATCGGCCGCTGCGCATGATCGGTATCCATACCGACATTTCCGAGCGGAAAAAGTCGCTGCACGAACAAAATCGGCTCAATCGGGCCTTGCGCCTGCTCAGCGAGTGCAACCTGGCGCTGGCCAGAAACGACAGGGAAAAGTCG
>PHCO01000323.1 GCA_002842265.1 Betaproteobacteria bacterium HGW-Betaproteobacteria-18
TTGCGGCGCCTTGCCGGCGGAGTTGATCGAGGCCGAGTTGTTCGGCGCCGATGCCGGCGCCTACACCGGCGCCAACAAGGCGCGCGAGGGCAAGTTCGAGGCCGCCGATGGCGGTACCCTGTTTCTCGACGAAATCGGCAACCTGCCGCTGGCCGGGCAGATGAAGCTGCTGCGGGTGCTGGAAACCGGCCGCTTCGAGCGCCTGGGCTCCAATCGCGAACGCCAGGTGCAGGTGCGGGTGATCAGCGCGACCAACGCCGACATCGGCACGATGATCCGCGCCGGGCAGTTCCGTGAAGACCTGTACTACCGCCTCAACCTGATCGAGCTGGTGCTGCCGCCGCTACACGAACGCCCCGCCGACATCGTGCCGTTGGCGATTCATTTCCTCGAACCGGGCAAGCAACTGGCGCCGTCCGCGTTGAGCGCGCTGCAACGCTACCCGTGGCCGGGCAATGTGCGCGAGCTGAAGAATGTGATTCAGCGCGCCTGTCTGTTGGCTGCTGGTGCCGGTATCGAAGCACGGGATCTGGGCTTGTCGAGCATCGCGGTTGCTACCACCAACGCCGACAGCGAACCCGACCGTGCCGCCATCGAAGCGGCGCTGGGCCATGCCGGCGGCAACATCAGCCAGGCCGCTGCCGAACTCGGGCTGAGCCGCCAGGCCCTGTACCGGCGCATGGAGCGGTTGGGGCTGTCGCGCGGATGAAGCAATGATCGCCCAACGTCGCCGCTTTTCGCTGGCCGGCAAACTGGCATTGGCATTGGCGCTGTGGACCGCGTGCTGGCTGGCGTTGCAATGGTGGTTGCTGCGGCAGTTTCCGGATTTCGACACGGTGCTGGCAGTCGTACTCGCGATGCTGATGCTGCTGTCGACGCTCGCCTTCAGCCGCCGCCTGCTGCGTGCCGTACTGTCGCTGTTTCGCGCACTCAGCGGCACCGTGAGCAGCTATCGCGACAACGATTTCAGCTTCGGTATCGTCTGGGATGGCAACGATGAGCTCGGCGATCTGGTGGCTGCGCACAACGCGCTCGGCGCGGCGCTGCGCGAGCAACGCCTCAGCCTGGTGCAGCGCGAGTTGCTGCTCGACACCATGGTGCAGAACACGCCGGTGGCGATGCTGCTGATCGCACCCGGCGGGCACGTGGTGTTCGCCAACCTGAGCGCACGGCGCCTGCTCAATGAGGGCCGCAAGCTTGAAGGCTACACGCTCGATTCCTTGCTGCAGAGCGCGCCGCCGTCGCTGGCCGAGGCGGTGGCGCGGCCGGGCGATGGCCTGTTCGTGATTCGACCAGACTCCGCAGACACCGCCGATGATGATGAGGTGTACCACCTGGCGCGCAAGCAATTCGGCCTCAATGGCCGTCCGCACGAGCTGCTGTTGCTGCGCCAGCTCACCAGTGAATTGCGCCGGCAGGAAGTGCAGACCTGGAAGAAGGTGATCCGGGTGATCTCGCACGAGCTCAACAACTCGCTGGCACCGATCGCCTCGCTGGCGCATTCGGGCGCCGAGCTGATCCGGCGCGAGCAGGTTCAACGCATCGAATCCATCTTCGCCACCATCGAAGAACGCGCGCGTCATCTGGAAGCCTTCATCAACGGTTACGCCCGTTTTGCCAAGCTGCCGACGCCGCGTCTGCAAGCATTGCAGTGGCCGGCGTTTCTCGAACGCCTGCATCATCATGCGCAATTCGTACTGGAAGGCGAACTGCCGCTCACACCGCTGCGCGCCGATGCTGCGCAACTGGAACAGGCGCTACTCAACCTGATCAAAAATGCGCATGAATCGGGCTCCGATCCGCAGCAGGTGCAGTTGCGCGTGCGCGAAATTACGCGTGGGACACGCATCGAGGTGATGGACCGCGGCAACGGCATGAGCGAGGCCGTGCTGGCCAACGCGCTGGTTCCGTTCTACTC
>PHCO01000324.1 GCA_002842265.1 Betaproteobacteria bacterium HGW-Betaproteobacteria-18
CCGAGGTTTGACCCTCGGGGTGGATGCTTACTGAGCCTTGACGCGGCCAGGAGTGTATTTTCCTGACCAGGTGAAGCCCTGCTTACGGACTGATTCGCGAATGACGATCTTGTGCCCATGACGCTGGCAGTGCTCGTCCTCAACGGCAAGCAGAAAGAAAAGATCGCTCTGTAATGCTGCGTTCTTTTCCTGCAGTCGCTTTTGGTCAGCGAATCGCTTACCGATGATCGCGGCAGCAGCTGCAGCAATTGCCGCCGCCGCAACGCCACCAATCGCCTGAATCAGCGCGGCCTGCACGGATGCATCGCTCCAAATGATATGCATGATGTCCTCCATAGAAAAAGCGGAGACTCATCCCCCACGGGGAATGAATACCCCGCGGGTTAAGAAAATATTGGTGGCCACCGGCCGACACTTACGTGTCGTCACCAGGCGGATCCCAGAAGGTGTCGCACTGATCCGCAGACACCAATTCGGCCCAGCGTTGATCAGGATCCTCTTCGTCGTTCGGCGCTTGTTCGGAAGCGGTTGAGTGCTTCCCAACAACTACGCCGGCGAGAACGATGATCCCCAACAGCAACAGCATGATGTTCATGATGGATCTCCGGAAAAACCGGGAAACACCACGCCCATCCGGGAGAGGTATCCCGGATGGGTTGAGTTGATGACATGCTGGCTTTGACGCAATGCCCGGTGCTGCCAGCTACCGTTTCACGCACGAAGGCGTAGAAAATCCTCTCCGGAGCGCAAACGCTCTCTGGACAGGACTTTTCACGACGCTTGGAAAAATGCCGATACCGCGACTGGCGACGGTTGGACGAATGCCTTGATCGACTCTGCTGGCTTGGGGGCACGGTAACGCCAGCTACCGTAGCCGAATGCTACTCCGAAATATCTGTCATGGGCAAGACGGCCAAACGACTGCCGCATTAGCCATTATGAAAATCCAGGAGCGTTGCGCACTCCGAAACGAGCGGTATCCTCACGTCGCTTCGGAGCACTTTGAATTGCAACTTGGCTGGCCTCTCGACTAGATGCCGCCAGGGAAAAACTTGCGAATATCGTTATAGACCTCCGCTTTTCCGTTGGAGACCATCTGGTAGGCGGACATGATCGGCGCAGCCCCGAGCATCGGTATTCCAACGCTTGCAGGATCGCGTTTCTTGGCCAGGTCCCAGTTTTCGTAGCTGCACAGCAGAGGATCCACATCAATGTTGATGTAGTTCCGGCACTGGACCGGTCGGTTGGCATAGATCGAGCACTTGTCAGCGGACAGGAATGTGCAGGGAGTATTACGGCCAAAGTCGTCTTCCTCTTTGACGGGAGTACCCAATGGAAGCTGCGCAGCCTTCACACCAATAGCTTCCCCGATCGCATTGGCTTCAGTTTGAGAAATCAGCACACGCATGTGGCAGCAATTGGAACAGCCTTCCTTGCAAGCCGAATAGGGAGCACTGAAGACGCGAACGTCCGACATGATTTGCTGCAACTTATACATTTTCGTCTTGCTGCTGCTGTTACCGCTGACAACGGCTTGCACACGTTGCTGGAAAGTATTCTGGTGAGGCGCAAATGCTTGCGCGACCATCTGATTCACGTAGGCAGCGCGTTGTTGCGACGGAATGCGCCGTGCTTCGAGTTCTTCCTTGGAAACTGGCATTACTGGTCCTACCCTTTTGCGTTGTTTGTCATTCTGGCATTGTGCCAAATCGGCACGCAATTTCTAGGCTGACACGCTGGCAGACAAGAACTTCGCCCACGCATCAAGCAATCACCCTGCCCCATCGCGTGTTTTAGTCCATGGTCAAGGCTATGACCTGTCCCGTACCCTGCATGCTGTTCTCAACTCGATGACCAGCCAATGCTTGCCGGCGAGAAATTCTGTCCTGACTCCTTGATCCC
>PHCO01000325.1 GCA_002842265.1 Betaproteobacteria bacterium HGW-Betaproteobacteria-18
ATCGGCCTCTTCAATCATTTGTTCGTCATTTACATGGATTCAGCTTGGCTTCCATCTGGAACAGCGCGTTCATACGTTCGTCATCAACTTTTTCAAAGGACACGGAAATGAGCCAGATCGAAACCATCCTCACCCTGATTGCGCAGAAGCACCTCGGCATCGAAACCCTGGAAACGCGCAAGTCAGACAGCCTCGACTTCCACGACACGGCGGTCTGGTGCATCCGCGACGCCCTCGAAGCCGCGTTCAAAGCGGGTGCCGAAGTCGGCGCGTCGTTGCCAAAGGCCACGGAGTCAGAGATTGCCAACAGCTGATCGAAAGACAGCGAAGCCAAGCACGAAACGCTTGGCTTCAGTCCCGAACAGCGCGTTCATCACATCACCATCAACCACCTCGAAGGAGCACCACATGGCCACCACCCAACTCACCGCCAGCCAGCACGCGGTCCTTGCCCACGCCATCCACCACAGCGATGGCAAGCTCGACTGGTTCCCGGACAACATCAAAGGCGGCGCACGCAAGAAAGTCCTCGACGGACTGTTCAACCGCGCCCTCATCACCTCCAACGGCACCGACTGGTTCGTCGCCTCCGAGGGTTACGACGCACTGGGCTGCGCCCGTCCAGCGCCTGCGCCCTTGGCCGCAGGCCCCGAGATCGAGGCCGCCGTGACGGCCGCAGAGGCCACGTGGGCGCAAGAGCGAACCGCCACCAAACCCCGCACCCGCGAGAACAGCAAACAGGCCACCGTGATCCAGATGCTGCGGCGTCCCGAGGGCGCAACGGTGCGTCAGATCTGCGAGACCACCGGCTGGCAAGCGCACACCGTGCGCGGCACTTTCGCCGGAGCCTTCAAGAAGAAACTTGGACTCGCCATCCTTTCGGACAAGACCGACGGCGGCGAGCGTGTCTACCGGATCGTTTGAGAAAAAGCAGAGAACAGCTTGGCTTCTCAATCGAACAGCGCGTTACTACGGGTGTCGCAACGATCAACCCCAAGGAGCCAACGATGAACACCATCAACCAAATCCCCGCCACCCAGAACGAAGACTGGGGCTTTTGGGGCACGATGAATGAGAACGCCGCCACAGCGTGGCCACTGGCGATGACCGCCATCTCGGACGCGACCAACCAGCCTCTCGAATTGGTCAGACTTTTCCTCGACAGCCGCCACGGACGCCACTTTGCAGACGATGTCCTCAACCAGATCCACGCGGGACGCGCTCTGGTCGACGCGATCCACGCAGCAACAACGCAGTGGATGACTTGGAAGATCAACCGCCACACCACCCAGGATTACGGCATCCCACGGGGCTTGCCCTACCTGACGGGCTTTGTGATTCACTGCGAGATCACCGACGAATCGCTCGCCGCCTGATCATCGAACGCCAACCCATCAGATTCGCGGGTAGCCTTCTTGCCCGTCCAGTCCTGCCAGCGGCGCACAATCACATCGACGTACTTGGGGTCGAGTTCGATCAAACGCGCCAGCCGTCCTGATTTCTCGGCGGCGATCAGCGTCGTGCCGGAGCCACCGAAAGGGTCGAGCACCACATTGTCCGGGCGACTCGAATTGCGAATCGCACGCTCCACCAGTTCCACCGGCTTCATCGTCGGGTGCAGATCGTTCTTGTGAGGCTTCTTGATTTGCCAGACATCGCTCTGATCGCGATCCCCGCACCAGTGGCGCGTCGCGCCTTCGGGCCATCCGTAGAGGATCGGCTCGTACTGGCGCTGGTAGTCGGAGCGACCCAGCGTGAAAGTGTTCTTGGCCCAGATCACGAAGGTCGACCACTTGCCACCCGCCTCGCGGAAAGCTGACTGCAGCACATCCAGTTCACTGGAGGACATCGCCACGTAGATGCCGCCTCGGCAGTTGGCGATGGTCG
>PHCO01000326.1 GCA_002842265.1 Betaproteobacteria bacterium HGW-Betaproteobacteria-18
CGGCAAGCCTTCGCGCACCTGGCCAACATCGGCTTCATCGATATTCAGGTCGATCTGCATCTGGCTCAAGTCTTCGGCAATCGAAAACAGCACCGGCGTCTGAAAGCTGGCCGCCACCGTCTGCCCCGGCTCTACCGTGCGCGACAGCACCACGCCATCCACCGGCGCGCGGATCACTGTGTACTGCACATCCAGCTCGGCGTTTTGCACCGCAGCGCGGCGTTGCGCCACCTGCGATTGCGCCACCTTGATGCCGGCACGCGCCGAAGCCAGCCGCGCCAGCGCCTGGTCGCGCGCGCTCAGCGCGGCATCGTATTCACTGCGCGAAATCAGCTTGCGCTCAAACACCTGCTGCTTGCGCGCATATTCCGCTTCCAGATTGCGCAGCGTGGCCTGCGCCTCGCCCAGATTGGCGTGCGCGGCGCTTAGATTGGCCAGCGACGAAGTAAGGTCGGCCTGCGCCTGCGTCAAGCGCGCCTGAAAATTGGCCGGGTCGATGGTGGCGATGATCTCGCCCTTTTTCACAGCATCGTTGAAATCGACATTCACCGTCAGCACCTGCCCGGACACCTGCGAACCCACCTCCACCGTGGATAGTGCCTTCAGGTTGCCGGTGGCCGAAATCAACAACTGGATCGGCCCGCGCCCGGCCTCGACCGTGCGATAGCTCAAGCCATTGCCGCCACCGCCACGCAGCCACAGCACCGCCAGCACCAGCAACACCACAGCCACAAGGATCAACCGCAGCCGGGGCTGCTGTGCAAGCGGTAACTTCTGGGCCATGTGATTCCTTTCTGTAGTGGTGTATGCAAAGCGCAGCGCGTGGATGCAGCCCGCGCATTATCGCCCGAACATTGTCTGCGGTTATCGGGTTATACGCCTACACGATGCACACGAGGCGCAAAAGGTCGCAACCGTAACCCGGAGCCAGCTCACGGCTCCGCCCACGCGCACCAACCACGGCATTGCCAGCGCTGGAATCCGCGCTGGCATCCGGTTGCCCGGCAACAAGGCCACGCGCTAGACTGCGCCATGCCGGTTATCTTCCGCTACAAGGGCTTCCGGTTTTTCTTTTACTCCAACGAAGCAAGCCCGCGTGAGCCGCTCCACGTGCATGTGGAGAAGAACGCGCTCGAGGCAAAGCTCTGGCTGCGCCCCGGCGTGCGCGTCGCCTACACGACGGCTTCAACGCCAAGACGCTGAATGACCTGCTGCGTATCGTCGAGCAGCACCGCGAGCAGATCGAAAGGGCCTGGAATGAGTTCTTCGGTTAACGCCAAAAATATCCGATTCGACCGTGACAGCATGTGGGTCGAGCTTTCCGACGGGCGTGTGCTGGGCGTTCCGCTGGCATGGTTTCCGCGCCTGCTGCACAGTTCGGCCGCGCAGCGCAAACAGGTGCGCATCAGCTCGCATGGGCTGCACTGGGACGAGCTTGACGAAGACATATCCATCGCCGGGCTGCTTGCCGGGCTTGGCGACCTGAGCGGCAATCGTACTGTCGCGGCGTAGCGCATTGCCCCGGACTTGATCCGGCAGCGCTCCTACAGGGGCGCATTGGCGGAAGTTCAAGACATCCAGCGTTATGCAAATGGGTGTCCAGCTTTCATCCCAGCTTTCATCCTGCATTCCTTCCCCCTCCGGGGGAAGGTGGCCCGAAGGGCCGGATGAGGGTTCGGACTGGATAGCCGATAGCCGAAGCCACGAACCCTCATCCCAACCCCTCTCCCGGAGAGAAAAACCGGGGTCAGAAAAACCGGGGTCCAGAAAAACTGAGACCTGACCCCGGTTTTTGCACCGGTTTTGACATCGATGCGTTCAGCGTATTACGATAACTGTATCGATCACCAGGAAGCGTTTCATGTCCACAGTCACGGTTTCAACG
>PHCO01000327.1 GCA_002842265.1 Betaproteobacteria bacterium HGW-Betaproteobacteria-18
GAGGTCGAACAGCTTTTCCAGCCGCTCGGTGTCGTTCTTGAAGCGGCGGCCGATGTAGATGCGCTCCAGCACTTCGTCATTGCGCTCATGGGCGGCGCGCAGGTCGCCGGGCATGTGCTCGGGGGCGTACAGGTCGGCGATGGTCGCGGGGAAGTGATGCTCGCGCGCCAGCAGGATGTCCTCGGCGCAGCGGGTCAGGTCGGCTTTGTTCTTCTCGGTCAGTGTCGGCACCGGGAAGGTGTTCCAGCCGAGGGTGTTGGAGTAGCGGTAGCGCGTTTCCAGCTTGCCGCAGACGGTGGCGATCCAGACCAGGTGCAGGCGCGAGGCGATGAGCGCCATGTTCCAGAGCGGGGCGTCGTAGAGGGCGAAAGCCTCGCTTGTCACAGTGCTTCGGGCATCAATCAAGCCATTTGGTAAAAAGGGACGGTTCTCGGAGGATGTTCTGGGAACAGTAATTGACCACTTTTGTGCGATGTTCATTTCCCGCATCTGGTGCGCTCGCGTAGCCATTTCATTGGCTCCACCATCGCGGCTTGTCAAGCGCATAGCCCGCACGCCCTCGATGCGCTGACGAATGCCATCAATCTCCATCGCTTCTTCCAGATGGGCATCCTCGATCCATAGGCAGTAACGCTCCAGCCCACGAATAAACTCCGCCGAGCCGTAGATGCGGCGAACAAAACGAGCGTGTTGCACTGCCGTCAATCCCAGTGCCTCGACTTCATCTCTGGATAGCAGCAGATGACCACCATCTACTGGTTTATTGCCAAAACTCATTTCTGCCTGTTGGCTCAAAGGACGGGGTGCTTTTTCCACCACCACATCAGCACCCGCCACCAAATAAGCATTGATGAAATCGGTTTGTTTTTCGATGGCCGCACCGTCTTCTGCCACGGAAAACAAGCGTTTGGCCTTGCCGCTCTGATTGGCAATTGCCACAATCGCCACCGTCACGCCGGCATTGTGGCTTGCCAGGTTCGCCCACTTGAACGAGGTATGGGCAAAGACAATCTGCTGACCGCTGGCAAAAATCAGCGGCCACAGAATCGGCACTTGCTGCCCTTGGCAGATGGAATTGGTAGAGACAAAGGCGGCGGTGGACGGGGTATGCCTGCCGTAATCGGCGGCTTTCATAAACCAGCCCGCCACGTAATCCAGCGATTTCCATGTTTTGCAGCGGTGGTCAAAAATCGCCTTGAGGTCGTCTTTTTGTTCGGCGGATTGCCATGTGCTACCGAGATAAGGCGGGTTCCCACAGATGTACGTCTCGCCACCCTCGTTCTCGAAGTCGATTTCCACCTGATCGAGCGGCATCTCGAACAGGTCGTCTGCCTGCATCTTCACGCCGGTCCCGGTCGGCGGGCAGATGCCCAGCCAGTCCAGCCGCAGCGCGTTGCCGCAGGTGATCCAGTTCTCGTTGCGCAGCGGCAAGAACTCAGCCAGCGCCAGCTTGTCGCCTCGATACAGCACGTCGCACTGGTACTCGGCGATGACCAGTGCAAGGCGGGCAATTTCCGCCGGGAAGTCGCGCAGTTCGATGCCGCGAAAGTTGGTGAGCGGGATGTCGGAGGCGCGATCCGGCTCGGCGCGCTTCCGGTTGATCTCGGTTTCGATGGCGCGCATTTGCTTGTAGGCGATGACCAAAAAGTTGCCCGAACCGCAGGCCGGATCGAACACCCGGATGCGCGCCATGCGCTTGCGCAGGTTGAGCAGCATGCGCGGGTTGTCGCCCGCTTCTTCCAGCTTGGAACGCAGGTCGTCGAGGAACAGCGGATTCAGCACCTTCAGGATATTGGGAACGCTGGTGTAGTGCATCCCCAGCTCGCCGCGTTCCTCGTCCTCGGCAACGGCCTGGATCATCGAGCCGAAGATG
>PHCO01000058.1 GCA_002842265.1 Betaproteobacteria bacterium HGW-Betaproteobacteria-18
TACCCTGGTGGCCGTCAAGTTGCTCATGCTTGGCGTGTTGATCTTGTTTGTCAGCCCAACAGCCACGCACGCACTGGCCCGCGCAGCCATGGTTCGAGGGCTCAAACCCCTGTTGGCGGTTGAGGAGAAAACACCATCGAAACTCTGATCATCAATGTGCTGATGGTGATGATGGCGGCCAGTGTGTTGCTCATCATGCGCAGCCGCAATCTATTTGGCGTGATTGTTATCAGCGGCATTTACAGCTTCCTGATGGCCACTGTGCTGGTCGCAATGGACGCGGTAGATGTGGCCATGACCGAGGCAGCGGTAGGTGCCGGTATCTCGACCGTTCTCTTGTTGGGCGCGCTTTACCTCTGTAAAAGTGAAGAAGCCCGAGCACCCCGCAAGCCATTTGTCCCGCTTTTGATCTCCGTGTCGGTAACTGGCATGCTGATCTACGGCACGCTCGGCTTGCCTGAATTCTCTGACCCCAAAGCCCCGATCCACGTGCATGTTGCACCGCGTTATCTCAACGAGGTCAAGCAAGAGGTCGATGTGCCCAATGTAGTCACGGCAGTACTGGCCAGCTACCGGGGCTATGACACACTGGGCGAAACCACCGTGGTCTTCACCGCCGGAGCCGGAGTCGTCGCCTTGCTGCGACGTCGCCGCAAGGGGCGCAAACTATGAAAAACGACCTGATCCTGCGGGTCATTGCCAAGCTGTTGATTCCATTTATTCTGCTGTTTGGCCTCTATGTGCAATTTCACGGCGACTTTGGTCCGGGTGGTGGTTTCCAGGCTGGGGTGATTCTGGCGGCTGGAGTCATTTTTTATGCCCTGATCTACGGCTTGGCCGATGCACGCAAGGTGGTGCCCGAGCCATTGGTGGAGTCGATGATGGCGATAGGTGTCCTGATCTACGCGGGGGTCGGCGTGGCTGGTTTGGTACTGGGGGGCAACTACCTTGATTACTTTGTGCTTGACCCGAACCCGGTGCACGGCCAACATCGCGGCATCTTCTGGGTCGAGGTGGGAGTGGCTACCACCGTATCGGGTGTGATGCTGAAGATTTTTTACATGTTCGCTGACCGCAGCAAGGCGGACGAAGAATGACAGGCGCAACAACCTCCATGACGCTGAGCGGCCACTTTACCTACTTCATCACGGTGTTCCTGATGGTTGCGGGCATGTTCATTGTCATTTCGCGCAGCAACCTGATCAAGAAGCTGGTAGGTCTGGGTATCTTCCAGACCTCGGTCTATCTCCTTTACATTGCGCCGGCCAAACTGGTGGGTGGCACGGCCCCGATACTCAGTGACGCGTTCACGGTGTACTCGAACCCCCTGCCCCACGTTCTTATTCTCACGGCCATCGTCGTCGGCGTGGCCACCCTGGCCCTGGGCCTGGCCTTGGTGGTGCGCATCCGCGAGGCCTACGACAGCATCGAAGAAGATGAGATTCTTGACCGGGATTCAAAACCGGAACGCGATGGAAGAGAACAATGAGTCTGCTCCCACATTTACCCGCCCTGCAAGTGATCGTCCCCCTGATCGCCGCGCCGCTCACGGTGTTACTGCGCCGGCGTAGCGCGGCGTTCGCTGTGGCACTCCTGGCAAGTTGGATTGCCCTGGCAATCTCGATTCTGCTGTGGCTACAGGTGGCCAACAGCGGCACCATTTCTTACGCCATCGGCAGTTGGCCAGCGCCATGGGGCATCGAATACCGTATTGACCGCCTGAATTCCTTTGTTTTGGTACTGGTGTCGGGCATTGCCGCCCTGGTACTCCCCTACAGTCGCGCCAGTATCGAAGCCGAAGTGCCGCCCCAGCAGCACTACCTTTTCTACACCATGTTTGTGCTATGCCTGACCGGGCTGCTCGGCATCGCGATTACCGGAGATGCGTTCAATATCTTTGTATTCCTGGAAGTCTCCTCGCTATCCGCCTACGTGCTGATTGCGCTAGGGCGGGACCGGCGTGCGCTGTTTGCAGCCTACCAATACCTGCTGATGGGCTCCATCGGTGCCACTTTTCTTGTCATCGGCATCGGCATGCTTTACCTGATGACGGGCACACTCAACCTGGCAGATATGGGACAACGTCTCGCTTCGGTGCAGGGTACACGCCCCGTACTGGCAGCGCTGGCCTTCATTACCGTAGGCGTCTCGCTCAAACTTGCTCTCTTCCCACTGCACCAGTGGTTGCCTAATGCCTATACTTTCGCACCTTCAGCGGTGTCGGCCTTTTTGGCAGCCACGGCAACCAAGGTTGCCGTTTACGTACTGCTGCGCTTCTATTTCACGGTTTTTGGCGAATCAGCGGTGTTTGCCAAACTGCCGATGGAGCAAATGATGCTGCTGCTGGCGCTGGCCGGCATGTTTGCAGCGTCCACCATTGCCATCTTCCAGACCGACCTGAAGCGGCTGTTTGCCTATTCCAGCGTGGCGCAAATTGGTTACATCATTCTCGGCATGTCATTCAACTCGGTCAGCGGCCTGACCGCCAGCATCGTTCATCTTTTTAATCACGGTGTCACCAAAGGTGCCATATTCATGCTGTTGGGTTGTGTGGCGCTTGGCATGGGCGGCACGAGTCTGGTACGGGTTCAAGGTCTGGGCAAGCGCATGCCCCTGACCAGCTTTGGCATTGTGATTGGTGGCCTGTCCTTGATCGGTGTTCCAGGTACGGCGGGTTTTATCAGCAAGTGGTTCCTGCTGCTGGCTGCGCTGGAAAAGGGTCAGTGGTGGCTGGTATTTATGATTGTTTTGTCGTCCTTGCTGGCCGCAGTCTATGTCTGGCGCTTCGTCGAAGCGGCGTACTTCCATGCGCCGCGTAAAGACACGGCCAACGTTGCAGCCACACCCTGGTTGATGAGCGTGCCAACCGCCATTTTGGTGATCGCCATTGTGTATTTCGGTCTGGATACCTCGTTCACGATCGGCACAGCATCAGAGGCCGCTGCGTCGCTCTTGGGAGGGCTGCGCTGATGCTGACACCCGAACAGGCCATCCTCGCGTCGATGGCGGTGCCCCTGACGGGCGCTTTGCTGATCTCGTTGGCTGGACACGTGCCCAACCTGCGCGAAGGCATCACGCTGGCCACTGCAGCAGCACTGCTGGCCATCGTATTGACCCTGCTGCCCCTTGTGATGGATGGCGCGCGCCCTGACATCGTCTTATTCAGCATGCTGCCAGGCTTGCAGATAGCCTTCAAGGTCGAGCCACTCGGGATGCTGTTTGCACTCATCGCGTCGGGCTTGTGGATCGTCAACTCGTTGTACTCGATTGGCTACATGCGCGGCAACAAAGAAGCACATCAAACGCGCTTTTTCGTCTGTTTTGCGCTGGCTATTGCAGCGACCATGGGCATTGCCTTCTCCGGCAACCTGTTCACATTGTTCATCTTTTATGAACTGCTCACACTCAGCACCTACCCGCTGGTCACCCACCACGGCACCGAAAAAGCACGCGACGGCGGACGCGTTTACCTCGGTCTGCTGCTGAGCACGTCCACCGTTTTCCTGCTGCCTGCATTGGTGTTCATTTGGTACATCGCGGGCACCACCGACTTCACGGTGGGGGGCATCCTGGCCGACAAGCTCAAACCTGGCGAGCTCGCCGTATTGCTGGCACTGTGCGTTTTCGGCATCGGCAAAGCCGCGCTGATGCCGTTCCACCGCTGGTTGCCGGCTGCCATGGTCGCCCCCACGCCAGTGTCTGCGCTGCTGCATGCGGTGGCCGTGGTCAAGGCCGGCGTGTTTAGCGTGGTCAAAGTGATTGTTTACGTCTTTGGCGTTGACACCCTCTCATCGGCGGGCGCGACCCACTGGCTGGTGGCGCTGGCAGGGTTCACCATCATTGCGGCCTCGGCGGTGGCGCTGACTGCAGACAACCTGAAACGTCGGCTGGCCTATTCGACCATCAGTCAGCTTTCTTATGTGACCATGGCTGCAGCACTGTTGGCACCCTTGTCACTGGTGGGCGCGGTGTTGCACATCGCGGCACACGCCGTCGGCAAGATCACCCTGTTTTTTGCGGCAGGTGCCATCTATACCGCTGCCCACAAGACCGAGGTCAGCCAGCTCGACGGCATCGGCCGGCGCATGCCGTGGACCATGGGCGCCTTTGCGATCGCCTCGCTGTCGATGATCGGTTTGCCACCAGCGGCAGGCTTCATCTCCAAGTGGTACATGTTGTCAGGGGCCATGGCCAGCCAGCACTGGTTGGCGGTCACGGTCATCGTCTTGAGCACGCTGCTCAATGCGGGCTATTTCCTGCCCATCGTGTACCGCGCTTTCTTCGTCGCACCAGCGGCCGACCCGCATGGCCATCCACATGGTGAGGCCCCGTTGTTGATGGTGATCGCGTTAACCGCCACGGCCGCTGGTACGGTGCTGTTGTTCTTCTTTCCTGACGTGCCGTTGGCGCTGGCCCGTCAGATGATCAATCCATGAGGATGAAACCGATGGACGAAAAACCCCACTGGCTGGATCAGCCCCGCAACGTCAAGCTGTTGTGGCGCGGTTTTCTGGTTGTGCTCGTGCTCACCGTGCTGGCCGAGTTTCTGGTGCCCATGCATCCGCACTTTGCAATTGAGTCCATTTTTGGTTTCAACGCCTGGTACGGCTTTCTGGTGTGTGCCTTGATGATCGGTGTGGCCAAGGGCCTGGCGCTTTTCCTCAAACGACCCGATACCTATTACGGCAAAGACAATGACTGACGGCATGATTCATCCCGGGCTGGTGCTCATCGTTGGCGCCCTGCTGCTGCCATTTTTGCGCGGCGTGCTGCGCTCGGTCGCGGTGGTGGCATTACCTTTGCTGGTGCTGGCATTGGTGTGGCAAGTGCCCGACGGACCGGCGTGGCAACTGCGTTTTCTGGATTACACCATCACGCCACTTCAGGGTGACAAGCTCTCACGGTTGTTCGCCACCATCTTCGCGCTGATGGCTGCGGGTGGTGGTCTCTTTGCCATGTCGCAAAAAAGCCGTATCGAAGTGCCTGCGGCCTTTGTCTATGCCGGTTCTGCCATCGGCGTGGCACTGGCCGGCGATCTGGTCACTGTGTTTGCTTTTTGGGAACTGATGGCCGTCGGCTCGACCCTGGTGCTGTGGAGCCACGGCACCGAGGCCTCTTACCGCGCCGCAAGGCGCTACCTGATGATCCACCTGATGGGCGGCGTGGTGCTGTTTGCCGGTGTCACTGGCCACATCGTGGACACGGGCGACGTGGCTTTCACACGCATGGCGCTTGACTCACCCGCACACTGGCTGATTCTGATCGGCTTCCTTGTCAACGCGGGCGCGCCGCCGCTGTCCGCCTGGTTGTCGGATGCCTACCCGGAAGCTTCCTGGAGCGGCACGGTATTTCTCTCGGCGTTCACCACCAAAACGGCGGTCTATGTGTTGATTCGTGGCTTTCCAGGCACCGAGTTGCTGATCTGGGTCGGCCTGTTCATGGTGTTCTACGGCATCATCTATGCGCTGCTCGAAAACGATCTGCGCCGTATCCTGGCCTACTCCATCATCAACCAGGTCGGATTCATGATTGCCGGCATCGGTATCGGCACCGAGATGGCGCTCAATGGCGCAGCGGCCCACGCCTTTGCCCACATCATTTACAAGGCGCTGCTGTTGATGTCGGCCGGCTCGGTGGTACTGATGACAGGTAAACGCAAATGTTCTGAACTGGGCGGCCTGTTCCACACCATGCCCCTGACTGCGGCCTGCGGCACGATCGGTGCATTGGCAATCTCGGCTTTCCCGCTCACTTCAGGTTTTATTTCCAAATCCATGGTATCGCAGGCGGCACTTGATGGGCATCTGTTGTGGGTGTGGCTGTTGCTGACAGCAGCCTCGGCTGGCGTGTTCTTGCATGCAGGCATCAAGTTCCCCTGGTTTGTATTTTTCCAGAAAGATTCTGGACTGCGCCCGGCCGAGCCTCCAGTGAGCATGCGCTGGGCCATGGTCGTCTTCTCGTTTCTTTGCATCGCGCTGGGTGTCTGGCCGGAGCCGTTGTATGCACTGCTACCCTACACCGTGAATTTTGTACCTTACACCGGGGCGCATGTGGTAACGCAGTTGCAATTGCTGTTGTTCTCGGGTCTGGCTTTCTTTGTGCTGCTGCCTTACCTGAAACGCACGCTGACCATCACGCTCGATACCGATTGGGTTTGGCGCACGTTGTTGCCTGCATTGTTCATCAAGGCAGGCACGCCACTGGGCAAGTTATGGAACATGCTGATTCACAGTGCGTATGTGTTGATCATGGAGTCTGCAGCTTTGGTGCTTTACCAACATCGCCAGGAAGGCCGGTTTGCGCGAACCTGGTCAACGAGAAGCATGGCCTTGTGGGTGCTCGTGCTACTGCTGGGCTTCCTCATCCTCTATTACGTTTAGCCCAAGACACGACTTGCCCTTAATCACTGCTGGTTGATCCAGCGCACTGGGATCAAAAAACAAAACTCAAAAAAAAGCCACCCGAAGGTGGCCTTTGAAGAAAAATTGCGTGGCAATTATTTCTTGACTTCTTCAGAAGCAGCGGCAGCAGCAGGAGCAGCCACAGCGGCAGAGGCAGCAGGAGCAGCTTCAACAGCCGGTGCGGGTGCGGGAGCAGCCACGGGAGCCGGTGCAGGTGCAGGAGCTTCTTCTTTTTTGCCGCAAGCAACCAGAGCAGCAGCAGCGATCACAGCGATCAGAACGAGAGATTTATTCATTTGTAATACCTGATAAAAAATTCCGGAATTTGCTTTGTGGAGACCCACAAAACCAAGCCGACACAGCAAGTATTGCGTCAGCTCGGGGCCGAATTATAGTGAAAAACTACTGGTTTTTACGCTTGACTGAAAACTCAAATTATGTTTGCAACAATCTATCAACGTGGAACGTGTCGTCATTCATGCTGGCGCATTGAGCCAACCCGCTGCCCACCATGCAGTTAACAAAACCAGTGCTTGCCCACTCAATCTGCTAACGTCCCGAGCCGACAAATCGCGCTCATTGGCCAGAGCACGCATCAAAGTGGCATCCCGACCCGAGGCGTTGAAACTCTCACCGTTGATGAAAATATGGTGTGCATCAAACATCATGCGGGTACGCCGATCCAGGCGAATGCCTCGCGCTTTCAACGCTTGAGCATCACCGTCAGACTCGGCATGTGCTTCAAACCAGACATTGGGTTTGGGTTCGGTCATGTACTCGCCCAGACCGCGCGCCAGGGCGCGGCTGTCCTGCAGTGCAGCTTGCAGTGCATCCTGGGCAAATTCCAGCATCCTGGCAGGGATTTCAGCCGGTTGATCTACGGCGACCTGATTCGGGTCACGGTACAAACCAACGCCCACCTCCTCCTCGGCTTCTTCGGCCAGGCGCTGCAGCAGTTCACGTGCCAGTTCGGCCCGGTTGGGAATGCGAAAACCAACGGAATAGGTCATGCACTCGCCCACCGCGATGCCATCATGGGCATAACGTGGCGGCAAATACAGCAGGTCACCCGGCTCCAGGGCATATTCCACTTCGGGCTCAAAATGAGCCAGGATTTTCAAAGGCACATCGGGTTGCAAGCTCAGGTCTTTCTGGCGGCCAATGCGCCAGCGCCGCTGACCCTGCGCCTGCAACAAAAACACGTCATAGCTGTCAAAGTGTGGCCCCACACCGCCGCCATCGGTGGCAAAACTGATCATCAAGTCATCCAGCCGGGCATCGGGCACAAAACGAAACTGGTTCATCAAGGCATGCACACGGTCATGGTGCAAATCGACACCCTGTACCAGAATGGTCCAACCCGGCTGTTTCAGGGGCGGCAAGGCGCGGCGCTGAAACGGCCCATGCTTGAAACGCCAGCCCGGTTTACTGCCAGGTTCCTGAATGACCATGCGGGTCTGGGCATCTTCGTTGGCTGCCAGCTCAAACAATTGCGCGCGATCAAGCAAGGGTTTGAAGTTGGGGATGGCTTGGCGCACCAGCAGGGGTTTCTTTTGCCAGTAGCGTTTCATGAACAATTGTGGGCTGATGCCGCCTAATAAAGGCAGTGCTTGGGTAACATCCATAGGGTTCTCCGTCAGGTTTTTTGTCTGCGACAATTCTCGTATGAAAATCACACAACAATGCGTCGTCGCTTTAACCTGGACACTCAAAGACTCTTTGGGTGAGGAATTGGATGTGCTCGAAGAGTCAGTTGAGTTTCTGGTGGGGGGCAGTGACTTGTTTGAGGTCATTGAGACCGCGCTGCAAGGCCACGGAGTTGGCAGCACCATTAACCTGCACATCGAGCCCGAGCAGGGATTTGGCGAATTCAACGACCAACTGATCTTTCTGGAACCCAGAGAACTCTTTCCCCCCGAACTCGAAGAAGGCATGACGTTCGAGGGCGCTGCCCTGCCCGCGGGCTGCAACCCTGCCATGCCGCAAGACGTGCTCTACAGCGTGACCGACATTTACCCCGAGCACGTGGTGCTGGATGGCAATCATCCGCTGGCGGGCATTGCGCTGCGTTTAATGCTGCAGGTGCGCGCCGTGCGTGAAGCCACAGAAGAAGAAATTGGCTGCGGTAGCGCCGGCACAGGATTCTTCAAGATCACCCCCATGCACAGCCTGGCGCCGGGCAGCGACTTGCTGCAATAACTTCAGGCCTTGCCGGTGGAGCCGTAGCCACCCTCGCCGCGCACGCTGGCCGGAAATTCGTTCACCACATTGAACTGCGCCTGCACCACCGGCACGATCACCAGTTGCGCAATGCGCTCCATGGGCTCGATGGTGAAAGCGACATCGCTGCGGTTCCAGGCACTGACCATCAACTGGCCCTGGTAGTCGCTGTCGATCAGGCCGACCAAATTGCCCAGCACAATGCCGTGTTTATGCCCCAGGCCGGAGCGTGGCAGGATCATGGCGGCAAAACCGGGGTCTTGCAAATAAATGGCAATGCCGGTTGGCACCAGTTGCCAGGCATTGGCGGCCAGCGTCAAGGGTTCGTCCAGACAGGCGCGCAAATCCAGACCAGCACTGCCGGGCGTGGCGTAGGCAGGCAACAGCTTGGCCATGCGCGGGTCGATCACCCGCACGTCAATTTTCATCATGACTGTTCTCCAACGCCAATACGAGAGGCGATTTCAGCGATTAATTTGCGAGCCAGTGAGCGCTTGGAATCGCGTGACAACTCGCGGGCTCCGGTTTCATCGACCAGCAGCAAGGCGTTGTCGTCCTGGCCAAAAGTATCCGGGCCAATGTTGCCCACCAGCAGCGGCACGCCCTTGCGCTGCCGTTTGGCCTGGGCATTGGCCAGCAGGTCGTGGCTCTCGGCGGCAAAACCGACGCAGTACAGCGCGCGGCTCTTGCCACGCTCGGATTGCGCCAGGGTGGCCAAAATGTCGGGGTTCTCAACAAAGTGCAACTCTGGGGGCTGGCCGCTGCCGTCTTTCTTGATTTTTGACTCAGAGGCTAGAGCTGGCCGCCAGTCGGCAACGGCCGAAGTGGCAATGAAAATGGAAGCTTGCGGTTCATGCGCTGTCACGGCTGCCAGCATGTCCAACGCAGATTTGACATTGATCCTGTGGACACCACGCGGCGTTGGCAAGCTCACCGGCCCGGCCACCAACGTCACCGTGGCACCCGCCTCGTGCGCGGCACGGGCCACGGCAAAACCCATCTTGCCGCTCGACAGATTGGTGATGCCGCGCACCGGGTCGATGGCTTCATAAGTCGGGCCGGCAGTGACCAGCACATGCTGACCCTGAAAGACCTTTGGTTGAAAAAAGGCAATCAGCTCGTCCAATAACTCAAGCGGCTCCAGCATGCGGCCATCGCCCGTTTCGCCACAAGCCTGCTCGCCACAGCCCACGCCCAGCACCCAAGCACCGTCAGCGGTCACTTGCGCCACATTGCGCTGGGTAGCCGGGTGTTGCCACATTTCACGGTTCATGGCGGGTGCAACCAACAAGGGCACCCGGTCCGCAGGGCGCGCCAGGCACATCAAACTGAGCAAATCATCGGCCTGGCCATGCGCCAGCCTGGCAATGAGATCCGCGCTGGCGGGCGCAATCAAACAGGCATCGGCTTCGCGGGTGAGGTTGATATGCGCCATGTTGTTGGACGCACGCGTGTCCCACTGCGAGCCATACACCGGGCGTTGGCTCAACGCCTGCATCGTGACTGGCGTCATGAATTGCTCGGCAGCTTGCGTCATCACTACTTGTACAGAGGCGCCAGCCTTGATCAACAAACGGCACAACTCGGCCGACTTGTAGCAGGCAACGCCACCGCTAAGACCCAAAACAATGTGTTTTCCAGCTAAATCTTTCATGCGCAGCAATGTAACAGACCGTGAAGATTTTCCTGACATGGCCCCTATAATCTCGCTTTACCAGCTCCCTGAGCACATAGCTCACTCTGACATGACCAAATTTGTCTTCGTCACCGGCGGTGTAGTGTCTTCCCTGGGCAAGGGAATTGCCTCCGCTTCTTTGGCTGCGATCCTGGAATCGCGCGGCCTCAAAGTCACCCTGATCAAGCTCGACCCCTACCTGAATGTGGATCCCGGCACCATGTCGCCGTTCCAGCACGGCGAAGTGTTTGTGACTGACGATGGCGCCGAAACCGATCTGGATTTAGGCCACTACGAGCGTTTTATTGAAACGCGCATGAAGAAAGCCAACAACTTCACCACGGGTCAAATCTACAAAAGCGTACTGGAAAAAGAGCGCCGCGGCGACTACTTGGGCAAAACGGTGCAAGTGATCCCGCATGTGACCAATGAAATCCAGGACTTCATCAAGCGCGGCGCCGGTTTTGGCACCCCGGAGGCGGTTGATGTGGCCATCGTGGAAATTGGCGGCACGGTGGGCGACATTGAGTCGCTGCCCTTTCTGGAAGCGGTACGCCAGCTCAGTTTGCAACTGGGCCCCAACAACAGCGCTTTTGTGCATTTGAGCTACGTGCCCTGGATTGCGGCTGCGGGTGAACTCAAAACCAAACCAACCCAACACACCGCCAAACAACTGCGTGAAATCGGCATCCAGGCCGACACCCTGTTGTGCCGCGCTGACCGTCCCATCCCTGAAGAAGAACGGCAAAAAATTTCGCTGTTTTCCAACGTGCCCATTTGGGGCGTGATTTCCATGTGGGATGTCGATACCATCTACAAAGTGCCTCGCATGTTGCACGAGCAAGGCCTGGACGGCCTGATTTGTGACAAATTGCGCCTGAACACACCGCCCGCCAATCTCAAGCGCTGGGACGACCTGGTGTACGAGACCGCGCATCCGCAAGGCGATGTCAACATCGTCATGGTGGGCAAATATGTGGAGTTGAGCGACAGTTACAAATCGCTCAATGAAGCGCTGCGCCACGCCGGCATGAAAAATCATGTGCGGGTGAAAATTAATTACATTGATTCCGAGACCATCACACCTGATAACGTGGCGCAATTGGCCAAATTTGACGCAATTTTGGTGCCCGGCGGTTTTGGCGTGCGCGGCGTGGAAGGCAAAATTTGCGCCGCCCGGTTCGCCCGCGAAAACAAGGTGCCCTACCTGGGCATCTGTCTGGGCATGCAGGTGGCCACCATTGAGTTTGCCCGTCACGTGGCCGGTCTGAAAGATGCCAACAGCACCGAATTCAACCCCACGACTCCCCACCCGGTGATTGCCTTGATCACGGAATGGAAGGACGAAGACGGCAGCATCAAAACGCGCAATCAAGACTCTGATCTGGGTGGCACCATGCGCCTGGGTGCACAAAGTTCCGATGTGGCCAAAGGGACGCTGGCCCACAAAATTTACGGTGATGTGGTCACCGAGCGCCATCGCCATCGTTACGAGGCCAACGTCAATTATCTCGACACGCTGCGCAAGGCAGGTTTGGTGATATCAGCCCTGACGCAGCGCGAAAACCTGACAGAAATTGTGGAACTGCCACAAGACGTGCACCCCTGGTTCATGGGCGTGCAGTTTCACCCCGAATTCAAATCCACACCGTGGAATGGGCATCCCTTGTTCAATGCCTTCATCCGTGCTGCGCTGGAGCACCAAAGCACCGCAACCACATTGAAAGCGGTGGCCTGATGAAGCTGTGCGGGTTTGACGCTGGACTGACGCACCCCTTTTTCCTGATTGCCGGGCCCTGCGTGATTGAATCCGAGCAGTTGCAAATGGACACGGCTGGCACTTTGAAAGAAATCACGCAAAGCCTGGGTATCCCCTTCATTTTCAAAAGCAGCTTTGACAAAGCCAACCGCTCCAGTGGCGGCACATTTCGGGGCCCAGGCATCGACAAAGGTCTGGAGATTCTGGCCAAAGTCAAACGCGAACTGGGCTTGCCCGTGCTCACCGACATCCATTCTGAAGACCAGATTGCGCAAGTGGCTGCGGTGGTGGACGTGCTGCAAACCCCGGCATTTTTGTGCCGCCAGACCGACTTTATTCGCGCTGTGGCGCAGTCCGGCAAACCCGTGAACATCAAAAAAGGGCAATTTCTGGCGCCCGGTGACATGAAAAATGTGATCGACAAGGCCCGCGCCGCGGCCCGCGAAAAAGGACTGCCTGAAGACAACTTCATGGCCTGCGAACGCGGCGTCAGCTTTGGCTACAACAACCTGGTGAGCGACATGCGGTCACTGGCCATCATGCGCGACACGGGCGCGCCCGTGGTGTTTGATGCCACCCACTCGGTGCAATTGCCTGGCGGCCAGGGCACCAGCAGCGGTGGCCAACGCGAGATGGTGCCGGTGCTGGCACGCGCGGCAGTGGCGGTCGGTGTGGCAGGCCTGTTCATGGAAACACACCCGGATCCAGCCAAAGCCCTGAGTGACGGCCCCAATGCGGTACCGCTCAAACACATGAAAGCCTTGCTGGAAACCCTGCTGGCGCTGGATCAGGTGACCAAGCGGCACGGATTTCTTGAAAATCATTTTGCGGCTTGAGCACTTGCATACGCTTTTACCCACTTGAACTTTGTTTTTGGAGAAAGAAACCCATGAGTGCAATCGTCGATATTGTTGGTCGTGAAATTCTGGACTCCCGTGGTAATCCCACGGTCGAGTGCGATGTGTTGCTGGAGTCTGGCACCATGGGCCGCGCTGCGGTGCCTTCTGGCGCCTCCACGGGCAGCCGTGAGGCCATTGAGCTGCGTGACGGCGACAAATCACGTTACCTGGGCAAAGGCGTGCTCAAAGCGGTGGGGCATATCAATACCGAAATTTCTGAAGCTGTGCTGGGGCTGGATGCGTCCGAGCAAGCCTTTCTGGACAAAACATTGATTGATCTGGACGGCACTGAAAACAAGAGCCGCCTGGGCGCCAACGCCATGCTGGCCGTGTCCATGGCCGTGGCCCGTGCCGCCGCCGAAGAATCCGGCTTGCCGCTTTACCGCTACTTTGGCGGCATGGGTGGCATGCAATTACCGGTGCCGATGATGAACGTCATCAACGGCGGCGCACATGCCAACAACAGCCTGGATTTGCAGGAATTCATGATCATCCCGCTGGGTGCACCAAGTTTCCGTGAAGCTTTGCGTTATGGTGCAGAAGTGTTCCATGCTTTAAAGAAAATCATCGACGAAAAAGGAATGAGCACAGCGGTGGGTGACGAGGGTGGTTTCACCCCCAGCGTGGAAAATCATGAGGCCGCCATCCAATTGATTTTGCAAGCCATTGACAAAGCGGGTTACACCGCGGGTGAACACATTGCGATTGGCCTCGATTGCGCTGCCAGCGAGTTTTACAAAGACGGCAAGTACCACCTGGCAGGTGAGGGTTTGGTGCTGGACGCCCAAGGCTGGACTGACATGCTGGCCACTTGGGTCGACAAATACCCCATCATCAGCATTGAAGACGGCATGGCTGAAAACGATTGGGATGGCTGGAAAATTTTGACCGATCGTCTGGGTAAACAGGTGCAAATTGTGGGAGATGACTTGTTTGTCACCAACACCAAAATTTTCAGGGAAGGCATTGACAAAGGCATTGCCAATTCGATTTTGATCAAAATCAATCAGATTGGCACCTTGACCGAGACCTTTGCCTGTATCGAAATGGCCAAAAAGGCAGGTTACACGGCGGTGATCAGTCACCGCTCCGGTGAAACCGAAGATTCGACCATTGCCGACATCGCCGTCGGCACCAACGCTGGCCAAATCAAGACCGGGTCACTCAGCCGCTCGGATCGCACGGCCAAATACAACCAGTTGCTGCGCATCGAAGAAGACCTGGGTGACATTGCCTCCTACCCTGGGCGTGCAGCCTTTTACAACCTGCGCTAAGACAAGCCATGGGCTCACGTTCGGTGATGCTCTCTTTGATTGCGCTGCTCGTGATTCTTCACGCGCAGTTGTGGCTAGGGCGCGGCAGCATATCGAACGTCGCCCAGTTGCATGCGCAGCTCAAAATGCAAGCCCAGCTTAATCAAAAAGCCGTTCAGGCCAACCAGCAACTTGCCGCTGAAGTTCGGGATTTGAAAGAAGGTCTCGAAATGATTGAAGAGAAAGCCCGCATGGAACTGGGCATGATCAAAATCAATGAGATTTACGTTCAGATTGCGCGACGCTGAACGGTTCAATAATTTCATGCATTTTTCGCCACGGCACGTCCTGGCAACACTACAATCAATTTGCCTGCCGTGTATGCCGGGTTTTATATTTCCTTGAACCAATGCTCTTAGAGCTCGGGCTTGGAACATTGTCCTGTCAGCGTGATCGTCTCGCGTTAGACGAACCCAAGACTTCGACTGACCTCGCCCACCTGAACCCCGGTTCAGGATGAGGATCCGGTGACATGCGCAGGCACCCTACCCACTTCCAGCCTCATGCACTTTGAACCCTTGTTAATTGTTGAATTGGCAGCACTCGGCTTGTGTACTGGTTTTCTGGCGGGTCTTTTAGGCATTGGTGGCGGCATGATCATGGTGCCCTTTATGACCATTATTTTGACCAATCGTGGTGTAGCGCCTGAGCTGACGGTCAAAATGGCCATCGCCACCTCCATGGCAACCATTGTTTTCACCTCAATTGCCAGCGTCCGGGCGCATCACAAACGGGGTGCGGTGCGTTGGGACCTGGTTAAGAAATTAACACCAGGCATTATTTTGGGTAGCGCTGTTGCCAGTATGGGAGTTTTTGCCTTGCTTAAAGGTTCTTCACTGGCCATATTTTTTGCGCTGTTTGTCGGCTTCTCAGCCACCCAGATGTTTCTGGATAAAAAGCCATCCCCAAGCCGCCAGATTCCGGAAACCGCAGGATTGCTCACGGCGGGTTCCGTGATCGGTTTTATGTNNNGGTGGGTGCTGGCGGCGGCTTTGTCAGTGTGCCGTTCATGACTTGGGTGAATGTTGCCATCCACAATGCCGTTGCAACGTCTGCGGCGCTGGGGTTTCCCATCGCTTTGGCCAACGCAACGGGTTATATTTTCAGCGGTTTCAACCTTGAGCACTTGCCGCCCTATGCCCTGGGATACATCTGGCTTCCTGGTTTGGCTGTCATTGCCAGTTGCAGCGTTTTAACCGCACCGATGGGCGCCAAAGCTGCTCACAATCTCCCGGTAAAACGCCTCAAGCGCGTCTTTGCCAGTCTTTTGTATGTGTTGGCAGCCTATATGTTGTACAAAGGTTTGATGACCTATTAGCCGCGTAACACCTGGTGGTTCATTCAAGCCCAAACCGAAAAAAAGCCGCTAGTGTTGATACACAGGCGGCTTTTTTATGGACGAATCGATATCAGGCAGTTTCGCCGTAAACCGAAACGTTGATGTCAATCACCACATCGGTGTGCAGCGCGACGCTGACTGTGCTGTCACTGACCGTCTTGATCGGGCCATTGGGCATACGAACTTGAGACTTGGCCACAGCAAAACCTGCCTTGGTCAGTTCTTCTGCAATGTCGGCATTGGTCACCGAACCAAACAAGCGGCCATCGACGCCAGCCTTTTGCGTCAGTTTGCAAGTGTGACCAGCCAGTTTTTCACCAATTGCCTGGCATTCAGCCAATTTGGCTGCTGCCGATTTTTCGAGCTCGGCACGACGTGCTTCAAACTCTTGCTTGGCAGACTCTGTGGCGCGACGGGCGCGGCCGGAGGGAATCAGAAAATTGCGGGCATAACCGTCCTTGACACGAACGATTTCACCCAGGTTACCAAGGTTCACCACCTTGTCGAGCAGAATGATTTGCATGGTTGTAGTCCTTATATCTTGTGCTGGTCGCTGTAAGGCAGCATCGCCAAAAAGCGCGCGCGCTTGATAGCCGTATTGAGCTGGCGCTGGAAAATAGCGCGCGTACCCGTCAAACGAGCGGGAATGATCTTGCCATTTTCGGCAATGAAATCACGCAGGGTGTCGATGTCTTTGTAATCAATCTCTTCAACACCAGTCACCGTGAAACGGCAAAAGCGTTTGCGCTTGAAAAGCAGATTTTGAGCGGGGCGCTTTGGGCGCTTGTCTTTGTTATTGAAACGTTTTGGTCCGGCCATGATGGACTCCTTAAATTTTTAAAAACTTTAACTTTGAGTAAATTCTTGAATATGAAACACCAGTTGCTTGGTACCGCGTGGGGAAGCCAAAAAGCCTTTGAAGAGCCAGTTGCTTCCAATTTCCTGTTTGACCAATCGCTCGGCTACAGAACCAAAGGACACGGATTTCAGCAGTGCTTTGACTTGTCTGACCTGACTGGCTTCAAACGCTTCAGAGGCATGCTCCAACAGGCAATTCAAGGCAGGCACACCAGAGGGCGTATAACGCATGGTGCTGGATTCGACAATTTGCGCCGTCAGCATCAACTGATTAACAGCAGCATTCGCACTAGGTGTTGTCACTCAATAAATTCAAGCCTGGTATTCGGCTTGTTGCGTTTTGCGGGCGTCTTCGCGCTCGACGGTCTTCATCATGGATGAAGGGCCGGTTTCGGCTTTTTTCTTCAAAACCGTCAAATGACGCAACACGGCATCATTGAACTTGAAGGCATGCTCAAGCTCAGCCATGACCGCTTGGTCGGCTTCAATGTTGACGCACAAGTAATGGGCTTTGGCCAATTTGTTGATCAGATAGACCAGTTGACGACGGCCCCAGTCTTCGACACGGTGCACTTTGCCACCGCCGGCAACAATCATGCCTTTGTAGCGCTCCAGCATGGCTGGAACTTGTTCGCTCTGATCCGGATGGATCATGAGAATGATTTCATAATGACGCATTGAAACTCCTTTTGGATGAACCTCTGGTGAGGCAGAAAACCACCCTCAGCGTCTCATTGAGGTGTGGCAAGGTAACTCGCAATTATAGTCGTTTATCGCGCTTTATAGATGACTACGAAGAGGCAGCGGAACCTCGCGTCATCCAACTGACGATGACGGTCACCAAGATGCCCGCACCTACCCCAAAAACGCCCGCCGAAACAGGCTCAATCTCAAACCAGAGGCCAGAGCCATCCAAAGCCAGCAGAGTCCTGACCGAGGCAATATTGATCACCATGTAATAAAGCGTTAAAAACAAGCCAGTCAACATGCCTGCAACGGCTGCAAAACGTGTCACACCCGTCCAAAAAATACCCAAAATCATGACAGGAACAAAGGCGGACCCGGCAATGGAAAACGAGGCAGAGACCAAAAACAAAATATCAGCAGGACGCTGTGCCGCCACATAAGCCGCGATCAAAGCGACCACCAGGAGCGCGAACTTGGACAACATCACGCGCCGAACAGTGCCGGCGCGATCAATATTTTTCCAGTAAAACAAATCGTGCGCCAGGGCGTTGCCAATGGTGAGCAACAGGCCATCGGCAGTTGACAAGGCAGCAGCCAAACCACCAGCCGCCACCAAACCCGACACCACATAAGGCAGACCACCCAATTCCGGGGTGGCCAACATCACGATATCGGGGCCCAGCTGGAGTTCGGCAAACTGCAAAATATGGTCACCATTGATGTCGCTGACTGAAATCAGGGCAGGATCGAGCTTGGCCCATTGTGCAATCCAGACCGGCAATTCATCAAAGCGCAAGCCCACCAATTGACTCATGACTTCGTATTTCACCAGAACCGCCAAGGCAGGCGCCGAGAGGTACAAAATCGCAATGAAAAACAAGGACCAGGTGACAGAATTTCTGGCTTCAGCCACGGTTCGGGTGGTGTAAAAACGTGTTAGCAAGTGCGGCAGCCCAGCCGTTCCAATCATCAGACAAAACATCAAGGCTAAAAAATTACGCCGTGACACGTCAAACATTTTTTGCTCTTCCGACGTACCTTGCGGATTGCCCGCAAAAGGCTGGGTGTGCAATGGCATGCCAGCCAAAGGCTTGGCACGGGCCAAATTTTCCTGCATGGCCTGGGTCCAGCGCTCACGTGCCGTTGCTTCATCACGCGGCAATTCCGCCAACTGGCGTCTTGCCGCCACAATGACAGACTCATCAGAACGTACCTTCATCAAGTGTTGAATGACCTCTTTTTGCGCCTTCTTTTCCTGTTCAAGAGAGGCTGGCAATTGCACCAGTTTGCGTTCATAGTCGCGTGCGCGTCGTTGGTACTCCTGGATGACCTGCTGCTCCTCAGGTGCCTTCATCAAATGCAATTCAAGTTCTGAAATTTTGGGTAGTTGTTGACCATAGACCACAGCGGCCAAAGGATTACCCAACTGCTTGTAAGCAAGCCATGAAACGGGAATCAAAAAGGCAAGGATGACCACCACGTATTGCGTCACTTGCGTCCACGTCACAGCGCGCATGCCGCCCAAAAATGAACACACCAGCACCCCGCCAAGACCCAACAAAATGCCAATTTCAAACTGGACACCGGTCAATCGGGAGGTAATCAGTCCAACACCATAAATTTGCGCAACCACATAAATGAACGAACACAAAACCGCCGACCAGGCAGCAATGATGCGGGGCCAGCGCCCACCAAAACGCAGGCCAAAATAATCTGGCAAGGTATATAAATTCAATTGCCTCAAGTACGGTGCAACAAATAGCGCCACCAGACAGAAGCCGCCGGTCCAGCCCAAGACATAAACCAAGCCACCAGGATGCGTGCCCGAACCCGAAAAACCTTGCAAGTAAAGCCCGCCCGCCATGCTGATGAAGGAAGCCGCACTCATCCAGTCGGCGGCCACCGCCATGCCGTTGTACATGGCAGGGATACGCCGACCCGCCACGTAATACTCCGACGCGTTGGAAGTTCGTCCGTAAATGCCGATCAATGCGTACAGAAAAACTGTGGCAAAGAGAAAAATGGCACCCACCCAAATTTTCCGCAGCCCGGCCTGCTCCGCCCAGGCCAAAGCCAGGATAAACAGGATGAGCAGGACCACGAAAGTGGCAAACCGTCGATGGATGCGACGGTGGTAGGCCTTGATAGCCGTTGGTACTGAGCGCACCTGGGATCCCTGCCGATTGGCAACCCAGGCAAAAACCGCCACGATACCTATAAATACGATGACGCTGCCTTGCGCTGCAAACCAGTAAGAAACAGGCCAACCCGCCACAATTTGCTGCAAATCATGCGCAAAAAAAACAAGACCGAAAGAAGCTGCAAACCAAACCAGCAACAACCAGCCGTGCAAACGCATCAGGTTTGCGACAGGCGGGCTATTGGTTGATGGCAAGTCGGCGTCAACCATCTGCTGATGTCGGCATCCCCAGGCGCTCCAGGGGAGGTTTATTTACTTGGACTGCGCAAGATTTTGCCAAGTCGCCACCACCGTGTCAGGGTTCAAGGAAATAGACGAGATGCCCTGCGCCATCAACCAGCGCGCAAAGTCAGGATGATCACTGGGGCCCTGACCACAAATGCCAATGTACTTGCCTTCTGACAAGCAGGCCTTGATCGCCAGGCTGATCAAGCTTGTGACCGCAGGGTCACGTTCATCAAAGTCTTTGGCCAGCAGTTCCAGTCCAGAATCACGATCCAGGCCCAGTGTCAGTTGTGTCAAATCGTTGGAGCCAATCGAGAACCCGTCAAAATATTGCAGGAACTCCTTGGCCAGAATGGCGTTACTGGGGATTTCGCACATCATGATCAACTTGAGCTCGTCAACACCGCGTTTCAGGCCTTTTTGGGCCAACAACTCAGTCACCTTCTGGGCTTGGCCCAAGGTGCGCACGAATGGCACCATCACCTGCACGTTGGTGAGACCCATGTCGTTGCGCACGCGTTTGATGGCTTCGCACTCCATGGCAAAAGCTTCGCCAAAGTCAGCACTGATGTAACGCGCGGCGCCGCGGAAACCCAGCATTGGATTTTCTTCTTCGGGCTCGTAACGGCTGCCGCCAATGAGCTTGCGATACTCGTTACTCTTGAAGTCAGACAGACGAACAATCACCGGTTTGGGCCAAAAAGCGGCAGCAATGGTAGCCACGCCTTCTGCCACACGGTCCACATAAAAAGCGCGTGGCGAAGCATGACCCCTTGCCACCGACTCCACTGCCTTTTTAAGGTCGGAGTCAATGTTGGGGTAATCCAGAATCGCCTTGGGGTGCACACCAATGTTGTTGTTGATGATGAACTCCAGCCGCGCCAGACCCACGCCTGCGTTGGGCAACTGGCAGAAATCAAAGGCCAGTTGGGGGTTACCCACATTCATCATGATCTTGACATCAATCTCGGACATGTGACCGCGCTGTACCTCGGTCACTTCAGTTTCCAGCAAGCCGTCGTAAATGAAACCGGTATCGCCCTCAGCGCAACTCACCGTGACCAGCATGCCGTCTTTCAGCACCTGATCGGCATGGCCACAACCCACCACCGCGGGAATGCCCAACTCCCGCGCAATGATGGCGGCGTGGCAGGTGCGGCCACCACGGTTGGTGACAATGGCGGAAGCCCGCTTCATCACCGGTTCCCAATTGGGATCGGTCATGTCGGTCACCAGCACATCACCGGGCTGCACACGATCCATCTCGCTGAGGTTGTGCACCACCTTGACAGGGCCGGTGCCAATTTTTTGCCCGATGGCGCGGCCCTCTACCAAAACGGCCCCTTTGCCTTTGAGTTTATAGCGGTGCTCCGCCTTGCCTGCTGCCTGGCTTTTGACCGTTTCAGGGCGTGCTTGCAAGATGTACAACTCGCCGTCAATGCCGTCTTTGCCCCATTCAATGTCCATGGGACGACCGTAATGCTCTTCAATCACCAACGCATAGGCCGCCAGTTTTTGTACATCAGCATCGGTCAGGGAATAACGGTTGCGCAATTCAGTGGGCACATCGGTTGTTTTGACCAAATGGCCCGAGGCCGCTTTTTCTTCAGGTGTCGAGAACTGCATCTGAATCAGTTTGGAGCCCAAACTGCGGCGGATCAGTGCCAACTTGCCGGCTTTGAGCATCGGCTTGTGCACATAAAACTCGTCCGGATTCACCGCGCCCTGCACCACCGTTTCACCCAAGCCATAACTGGAGGTGATGAACACCACCTGGTCAAACCCAGATTCGGTATCGAGGGTGAACATGACACCGGCGGCACCCAAATCCGAGCGCACCATGCGTTGAATACCGGCACTCAGCGCCACATGCTCATGGGCAAAACCCTTGTGCACCCGGTAGCTGATGGCGCGGTCGTTGTACAGTGAAGCAAACACCTCGCGAATTTTGTGCAGAATTTCTTCAATGCCCGTCACATTCAAGAAGGTTTCTTGCTGGCCGGCAAATGACGCATCAGGTAAATCCTCAGCGGTGGCCGATGAACGCACGGCAAAAGAAGCCTTGTTGTTGTCCCCACACAGGGTAATGAACGCCTGACGAATTTCCTTTTCAAGCTCGGCTGGAAACGGTTGTGCCTCAATCATGGCACGAATTTCGGCACCGGCCACGGCCAGCGCATTGACATCGTCGGTATCCAGGGTGCTCAAACGGGCGTTGATTTTGCCGGCAAGGTCACCAAAAGCCAAAAACTCACGAAAAGCATGCGCCGTAGTGGCAAAACCGGTGGGGACCTTCACACCTGTTGGCAAATTGGAGATCATTTCTCCCAAACTGGCATTCTTACCACCCACCGAATCCACATCGGTCATTCTCAAATTTTCAAAGGGGACGACCAGGGCGGTCGCTGCAAATCGAGTTGACATGAAAAAACTCCAGAAGTTAAAAAACCGGTTTTAATGACGCGCAGATGAACCTGCACCTCATGGCGAGGCAAACGTATCTGCTTGTTGCTTGACTTGTCGAATCGTTTGGCGCTCTGAATTTGGTCGGATAATTATTGTAGGCTTTGACTCGCTCGAAAAATTACCAAAACCCTCTTTCATCATGCCCAATCGCACCGTATTCTTTGTCTCCGATGGCACCGGTATTACCGCTGAAACCTTTGGCCACGCCATCCTGAACCAGTTCGAGGTTGACTTTCGACGTGTTCGGCTGCCCTTTACCGACACGGTGGATAAAGCACACCAGGCGGTGCGACAAATCAACCAGGCAGGTGCTCTTGAGGGCAAAAAACCGTTGGTCTTCACCACGCTGGCCAACGAAGAAGTCATGGAAGTCATCAGCCTGGGTTGCCAGGGCATGTTGATGGACATGTTCGGCACTTTTGTGCATCCGCTTGAACAGGAGTTGGGCGTCAAGTCCAACCACCGGATTGGTCGCTTCAGCGATGCCAGCAAAAGCAAACAATACCAGTCCCGCATTGATGCCATCAACTTCTCGCTGGACCATGACGATGGCCAGTCTCATCGCGACCTGGAAAGCTCCGATGTGATTTTGGTGGGGGTCAGCCGCAGTGGCAAAACACCCACCTCACTGTATCTGGCCATGCAATACGGACTCAAAGCCTCCAACTACCCATTGATTCCGGAAGATTTTGAGCGGCAGGATTTACCCCCAGCGCTTAAACCACACCACAAAAAACTGTTTGGGCTGACCATCCATCCCGAGCGTTTGAGCGAAATCCGCAACGAGCGCCGGCCCCACTCCAAATACGCCTCGCTGGCAAACTGTCGTCATGAAGTCAAGGAAGCTGAAGCCATGATGCGTCGCTCAGGCATCAAGTGGTTGTCCACCACCACCAAATCGATCGAAGAAATAGCAACCACCATTTTGCAAGAGCTGCGCATTGAGCGCATGGCCTATTAAAGCCCGGGGGTTCAGGTCTTGTGGCGCATTGTCTGGGTGATTTTTGGGGTGCTTGGTGTCCACCTGGCTGTGCTGGGGTGGCTCCCTGTAGTCCCTGACCGTTTTGTTGCGACAGCGCCACCCCTACTGTTCCATTTATCTCCCAGACCTGAGCCAATTCAGCCAACAACAGCGCCGAGCATACGACCGATTCAATCGATCCACCCCCCGAAGACCGTTCCCAACAAGGTGCAAAAATCAAGCCCGAGGGCGACGCCAGCGCAGGCCATGGCGACCGCTGGCACCAACGCAGAATTGCCCAGCGTGCCACCAGAGACGCCTACATCAGCGGGAACAGAGGCTATTGGCAAGACCAGTGACAAACCCACCACAAGCAGTGTGAACGCGGGTACAGCAGCGCATGCCTTGCTTGCGCAGACTGCAACTGCGCCTACGGTATTGCCGTCCAGCAACGCCGACTATTTAAACAACCCTGCGCCCAGTTATCCGGCCATCAGCCGCAGACTGGGTGAACAGGGCAAAGTGGTGATCCGGGTGCTCATTGGCAGAGACGGCAACCCGTTACAAGCAGAGCTTCATCAAACCAGTGGTTATGCCCGTCTGGATCAGGCGGCCTTGCGCGCCGTCATGGGTTGGCGCTATGTCCCGGGGCGGCAAGATGGCAAGTCACAAGACATGTGGTTCAACGTGCCGATCAACTTCTCGCTGAACTAAACCAGTCCCAACGCGGCAATGCCAGCGCGCGCAATTTGTGCATCTTCGGTTGATTTCACACCGCTGACGCCAATGGCACCAAGACAATGGCCATCTTTCATGATCGGCAGGCCGCCTTCGAGCATGCCGGAAATGGCTGGCACACTCAGAAAAGAGCTTCTGCCGCCATTGATCACATCCTCGTAAACCTTGCTTTCACGGCGACCCAGCGCAGCCGTGTGGGCTTTGGCAGGCGCAATGTGCGCAGAAATGGCAGCTGCACCATCGAGACGCTGTAGCCAAAGCAAATGACCACCGTCGTCCACCACGGCAATCGTCACCGGCCAGTTGTTTTTGAGGGCTTCGGCCTCGGCTGCGGCAGCGATGATTTTGAGGTCTGACAGTTCAAGCGTCGGTTTGTTCTTCATAGGATTTGATCAGTTAAAAAAGTAATGGAAGCATAACGCGGCCTGGCCCCTGATTTGCCTGTATTACAGGTTAAAGTATCCTCACGAAAAGTAGGAACACGACTCAAGCTGACTTCCTGGAATAGCAGCTTGCACCCTAGAATCCCCACCTGTTGTTTGACAGTAACCCATGCAAGGAGTTTGAACATGACTGATAACGTCCAATCCATCGAACGTGGCCATGGCTTTGGCGCCCTGGCGCAAGAGCGCAACAAAGTCCTGCGCAATACCTATTGGCTGCTGGCGATGAGCCTGATTCCCACCGTGCTGGGCGCCTGGCTGGGTGTTGCCAGCGGCATCACCCAATCACTGACCGGCGGCATGGGTCTGATCGTGTTCCTGGGCGGCGCCTTCGGCTTTATTTTCGCCATCGAGAAAACCAAGAACTCTGCCGCAGGTGTTCCTGTCTTGCTGGGTTTCACTTTCTTCATGGGCCTGATGCTGTCGCGCATGATCGCCATGGTGCTCGGTTTCAAAAATGGTCCTGACCTGATCATGACCGCCTTTGGTGGTACCGCCGGTGTCTTTTTTGTCATGGCCAGCCTCTCCAGCGTCATCAAGCGCGACCTCTCGGGCATGGGCAAATGGCTGTTTGTCGGCGCACTGGCCATCATCGTCGGTGGCATCATCAACGTGTTTGTCGGCTCGACCGCCGGCATGATGGCCATTTCGGTGGCTGCCATTGGCGTCTTCAGCGCCTACATGCTGTACGACCTGAAACGCATTGTCGATGGCGGCGAAACCAACTACATCAGCGCCACCCTGGCGCTTTACCTTGACATCGTCAACGTGTTCCAGAGCCTGTTGATGCTGCTGGGCATCTTTGGTGGCGACCGCGACTAAACAGTTCTTCAACCCAAACAAAAAAAGGCTCCCGAGGAGCCTTTTTTCATGGTCACTTCGAGGCGCTAGCCGATGAGGTCAAAGACCGCAATGCTCTCGACATGGGCGGTGTGCGGAAACATGTTGACCACGCCGGCACCGCTGCAGCGGTAACCCGCCTGGTGCACCAACAAGTCCGCATCCCGGGCCAGCGTTGCCGGGTTACAGCTCACATAGACAATGCGCTTGGGCGGGCGCCAGCTTTGCGCTCCCGGTGTGGCTGGCTCCTCTGAAAGCCCCAATTTTTTCAGGTGCAAATCCGTCAGGGCACGTGCCAGGGCAAAGGCGCCTTCGCGCGGTGGATCCACCAACCATTTATCTGCAATGCCATCCTGAATGAGGTGCTCAGGCGTTATTTCAAACAAATTTCTGGCAACAAATTCAGTCGCAGCCAACAAGCTGTTTGTGCTGGTTAACGTTTTATTTTTCTGGTAATTTTCACGTGACCGGGCCACCAGTGTTTCGCTGCCCTCGATGCCCAACACCTCACGCGCCTGAGTCGCCAAAGGCAATGTGAAATTTCCCAATCCACAAAACCAGTCAATGACACGCTCATGGGGTTGCACCTCCAGCAGACGCAAGGCGCGCGACACCAGCACCCGGTTGATATGTGGATTGACTTGGGTGAAATCGGTGGGTTTGAACGGCATGGTGATGCCAAACTCGGGCAAAGCGTAGCTCAGCAGTTCACCGCCCTCATCAAGCAGGCGGACCGTCTCAGGCCCCTTGGACTGCAACCACCACTGCACGCTCGCATGCTGCCGGGCAAACAGGCGCAAGTGGGCCAAATCAGCGTCACTCAAGGGCTCCAGATGGCGCAGCACCAAAGCCGTCACGCTGTCGCCACAGGCCAATTCAATTTGCGGACAGGTTTCTACCGCGTCCAACGAGGCAATCAGCGTACGCAAAGGCATCAGCAAGGTCTCCACATGCGGCGGCAAAACCGGGCACACCCGCATGTCGGCCACGTAACGGCTCTTGCGCTCATGAAAACCCACCAGCACCGTGCCTTTTTTGCGCACATAACGCACCGACAAGCGTGCCCGGTAACGGTAGCCCCAGGCCGGGCCTTCGATCGGGCGAAAAATGGTCTCGGGCTTGACTTTGCCCAAATGCCACAAGTTGTCTTCGAGGGCGCGTTGCTTGACCGCGACCTGTGCGGCCACATGCAAATGCTGCATCTTGCAGCCACCACAGGCACCTGTGTGCAAACCAAAGTGCGGGCAATGGGGTTCTACCCGTTGCGAAG
>PHCO01000328.1 GCA_002842265.1 Betaproteobacteria bacterium HGW-Betaproteobacteria-18
GGCAGGCGGCCGTTGCAACCGCAACGGTCGTCGTGCGCGCGGAAAAGTGCTGGTCGTCAATCCGCGCCCCGAGGACGAAAACCTCGATTCTCTGCATGATATCCGCATCGGTCGAGACACTGCTGCTCGTGTATTCGACGAGTTCGCTGAATCTCCTGAGCGCTATGGCGGCAACCTGCTCGGCCCCGAAGCGATGACCTGGTACTACACGAATTATTTCTTCGCGCGCGCCAGCGAGATGAGCTATTGGTTGCCGCGTGGCGCATTGGGCAGGGACGACACGCTGCTCAACCTGCTGGGTCACAATGTTCAGGTGGTCGAAGACTATAAACGTGAGCACCGCAAAGGCCCCGTGATACCGCTAAGGCAATCATTCATGACAGCCGCGAAATCCTTCAAAGCCATCGACACCCCAGCGCGCGGCATCATCGTGCCGCACGGCGAGGCAGGCAAGGCGCTTATTGCCGACTTGTGCGCGGAATACCTGCCTGTTCAGGCCCTCAAACTTTTACGCCGGGCTCAGCAATACAGCGTCAATGTCATGCCTTGGCTGCTGGATAAACTGCTGAAAGTGCGCGCGGTGCAGGAAATCCAGCCCGGCTGCGGCATTCTGGTTCTCACCGATCCACGCTACTACAGCGAGGAATACGGTTTGTCTGACACCCCCGATGGCTTGATGGAGAATCTTTGTGGCTAACCGGAACAGTATCGAGTTCAAAGTGACAGCGCGTAACGCGCTGTTTACCGATCCGCTGACTCGAATCGGTGGCGAGAAATGCTCCTATCACCTGCCTACCTACGAGGCGCTCAAGGGTATTGCCAAGTCGGTCTACTGGAAGCCGACCTTCATCTGGGTCATCGACGAAGTTCGGGTGATGAAGGTAATCCGCACCCAGACCAAGGGCACCAAGCCGCTGAACTACGGCGGCGTCTATCCTAGCGAGCGCGACCCGACAAAAAAGGAAGAACCACCGAATACGCTGGCGATCTACACCTTCTTGTCTGACGTGGAATATCAGGTGCGCGCTCATTTCGAGTGGAACCTGTATCAGCCAAAACTTGAGTCCGACCGCATCGAAGGCAAGCACTACGCAGTCGCCCGGCGCATGCTGGAATTGGGCGGGCGACAAGACGTATTCCTCGGCACCCGCGACTGCCAGGGCTACGTCGAACCGTGCGAATACGGCAGCGGCAGCGGCGCATATGACGGCCTCGACGAATTGGCCTACGGCCTGAGTTTTCATGGCTTCGACTACCCGGACGAATCGGGTAAACCGGAATTGTGGGCGCGCTTCTGGCGACCTGTCATGCGCCGGGGACGTATTGAGTTTCCACGCCCGGAAGCGGGTGAACCGGACATCGTCCGCAAGTTCGTCCGCACCATGCACGGCAAGCAGTTCGGCAAAGGCAGCGTGCGCGACGTCGAGCACGAAGCCACCGATTTGGGGGTGTGAGATGAGTTGGATTCAGAAGCTCTATGAGACTTACGAACAGTGCCAAGGCCATGAGCCAGAAGGCTCGGAACCCTTGCTGCCAATCAGTCACACCTACCAACAGGCGCATGTGGAAGTCACACTGGATGCGCAAGGAACGTTCAAATCCGCACAGTTCATCGGCAAGCAAGAAACCGTCATCCCAGCGACTGAAGAATCAGCGGGGAGAACCAATGCCTGCGCACCTCATCCGCTTTGCGACAAAGTCCAATACTGTGCAGCCGATTATTCGGAATGGGGCGGGAAGAAAACGCCTTTCTACACCGATTACAAGAACAAGAAAGGAGAGATGGTCAAAGGGTATGAAACGCTCCTGTCCTCTTGGTGCGCCTCGCCACATCGCCATCCCAAAGCGGAGGCCGTTCTGGCCTATGTGCGT
>PHCO01000329.1 GCA_002842265.1 Betaproteobacteria bacterium HGW-Betaproteobacteria-18
GGGCAAGCGTCTTCCCGTCAATAAACGAGGTAGCCCGCTTGGTGGGTGGGAGCAGGCGGCGGGAGATCTCCTGCGAAGGTTCCAGGAGAGGAGGCCGTGGAGAAGGGCTCAACGAACGTTTCCCCAAGGGAGGCCCGGGAGCGAGGGGAGGGCGCTGCCTGGGGGGGGCGATCAAAGATCGAAGCCTTTGCGCGGCACTGCTCACTCCAGATCCTTCAGGTCGGATGGGATCCTTGCCCGGCTCAATGCCTCCCGCACTCCTTCCGCGATCACTCCCTTCCCAAGTCGTTTGGCGGTCTTGACATCGGACTTACTCAGGCGAACGAGAACGGGGCTGGCATCAGGCAGTGCCGGCCGGCCTCGCTGGGGGGCGGCGCTTTCCGGCGATGAAGGAGAACGCTTCTTTGGGCTCACGCCCGGATATTAACCGATATCGAAAATTAATAAACGATATCGGTTAATACTTTTTGTACACTTCGGTCCACTCGCCTATAATCTCCGTGTATTGCTACATCGGGGAAAAATATGGCGGACACGGTTGTGTACCTGAATCCGGGCTCCGGCAAGTCAACCGGCGTACTGGACCTGTTTTTCAGCAGGCTGATCAAGACGCTGGAAGAGAGCAAGCAAACAAAAGCGGGCCCCGAGCAGTGGGTGGGGACTATCAGATCTTTCACTCAGAAGGGCGTCAAGCAGGCAGAGCTGGACGACAGCGCTGTGTTCGAAATCCTTGGGGGGTTTGATCCCAAGGAGAAGATCACCAAGGAGGCGCTGATCGCAGCGATAGCCCGGCGGATGCCACGCATCAAGCGCATCGATCTCGGCTCCGCGCAGTACAGCAGCTACAAGAACATTGAGGGGGGGAAATACACGGAGCGACTGTATGTGCTGAGCTCTGAGGCCATGACCGCCGACGACGAGATCGAAAATCTCCTGTACCGGGTTGAAGAACTGGGCTTTGATCCCTCGCCCCTGATGGAAGATCCGTTCCTTGTGGACCGCCTGGAGGCCGAACTTGCCATGCTGCGAAAGGTCCGCCCGGACATGTTCGATTTCAAGAGCCACCATTACAGCGACAAGGTGGAGAAGCACGGCAAGAACCTCATGGCCCACGCTCGAATGAGCAAGGCAGATGGGTTGTTCTTTGTTGAGGAAATTCAATCCGACTGGGCGCAACAGGGCCGGCGCCATGACTGGTCGAGTGGCTATCCAAAAGCGCCATTCGTGACGAACACCGAGCAATGGGCTGGGCTGGTCTTGAGGGACCTGATGCAGACCGCGGCAAAAGACCCTGCTTGCGAGCGCTTTGCATGGCTGCGTTCGAACATGCGCAACGGGTGGCAGTCGACCACGGAGGGTGACGACCTGCAGACCTTCTATGACACCATCGTCAAGAAGTTGGCGCAAAAGCTCATTGAAAAAGCCGGCGGAAGGATCACCAACATGACCATCGAGACAAAGAACGGCCCGAAGGATGTCCTGGGGTTTGAAATGACACCCAAGGTGCGCGAAGCACTGCAAGAGGCCATGCCTCTGTACAGCCGGGATGCGGTCCTCACGCGCGGCATGGATGTGGAAGACCCGCTGAGGAGCGCTGAGCGCGTGGCCGTTATCCGTGAGTGCACCGAAATGCTCGGGTCTGCCCAGAGCATCCGCTTTGTGGCCAAGCTCTACGACGTGGCGCAGGGCATTGAGGTGCCTGGACGGTATCTCAACGGCGGCATCACTCTCTCACTGCGCGCGCGGAACATGGACCGTGTTGCCCGCCATGAATCCTGGCACTTCGCCGCCGAGAACTTCCTCTTGCCGCACGAGCGCCGTGAGATTCGCTTGAGCTTTGCACCAGGTGCGCCACTGAACCAG
>PHCO01000330.1 GCA_002842265.1 Betaproteobacteria bacterium HGW-Betaproteobacteria-18
AGCGCAGCGCGGTGTTGGGCACCAGCAGCACGCCTTTGCGCTCGACGGCCGTGATGGTGGCGGTGGCGGTCATGCCAGGGCGCAGGCTCTGGTCGTCGTTTTTGACATCGAGCAGGGTCTGGTAGGTGACCACGTTGTCGGTGATGGTGGAGCCGTAGGCCACGCGGGTGATCGACGCCGGAAAGCGCCGGCTGGGGAAGGCGCTGACGGTAAAGCTGGCCGCCTGGCCGACCTTGACGCGACCCACATCGGCCTCATCCACGTTAACCTGCAGGCGCATCTGGCGCAGGTCTTCGGCCACGGTGAACAGCGTCACCGCTTGCAGCGAAGCCGCCACGGCGTTGCCGGGATCGACCGAGCGTGTCAACACGACGCCGTCGGTGGGTGAGCGGATGGAGGCTTTGGCGCGGTTGGTTTCGTCGGTGGCCAGCGAGGCACGGGCAGAGTCGACGTTGGCGTGGGCACTGGCCTCGGCCGCGATGGCACGCTCATGGGCGGCACGGGCGCTGTCGAGTTCGGTTTTGGAGGGCACTTTGCCGCCAGAGAGTTTGGCCACTTCTTCCAGTCGGGCCAGGCTGGCGCTGCTCTCCTTGACGGTGGCCGTCGCCTGTGCCAGTTGTGCCGTCGCACTGGCCAGAGCGGCACGCGAGCGGATCACCTGATCGTTGAGTTTGGCCGTGTCCAACTCCACCAGCACCTGGCCTTTCTTGATGTGGTCGTTGACATCCACCAGCACGCGCAGCACGGTGCCGGATAGCTCGCTGCCAATGTTGACCGAGCGCGTGGGTTGCAGCGTGCCGTTGGCCGTGACCGTGAGCGTCAGGTCGCCTTTGCTGGCAGGTTCGGTGACATAGCTGGGCGCGGCATTGCGTTGCTGGCTTTGCTGCCAGAAATAATAACCACCACCTGCGGCAATGAGCACGGCCAAGGCGGCCCACAGGGCGCGGCGGCGCCACCAGACTGACTGGGCAGGCTCGCGCAGCAGCGCTTGCAGGTCCTTGGGTTCCGGGCTACTGGCTTGAGGGATTTTTTGTGAGGGTTCGGTCATAGGGTGCTCTTTGTCTTGTTCATTACCAACCTCCGCCCATGGCTTTGATCAGACGCACATGGCCACTGCTGAGATCGGCCTGCAGGCCGGCCACGCTGTCTTGCGCGCCCAGCAGCGTGCGCTGGGTTTGCAGTACGGTCTGGAAATCGATCAGGCCGCTGCTATAGCGGTTTTGCGCCAGTAGCGCGGCGTTGTTGGCGGCGCTGGCGGCTAGTTGCAGATAACCCAGCCGCTCGCGGTCATTGCGCAAGGAAATCAGGGCATCTTCAACTTCCTTGAGTGCCGTCAGCAGGGTATTTTGGTAAGACGCACGCGTTTGCGCCAGCACCGCTTGCTGGGCGCGCACCTGGGCCTTGGACGCGCCGCCATCGAGCACCGGCATTGACATGCTGGCCAATATCTGCGTGGCCAGTGCCGCACCGTTGTTAAAGCCTGTCAGGGTGAGTGCGGTCAGACCCAAGGAACCGCCCAACCTGAACTTGGGCAGGCGCGCCGCCTGGGCGGCATCCACCGCGGCCAGTGCGGCGACGATGCGTTCTTCGGCGGCACGCACATCGGCGCGCTGACGCAGGCTGTCTGCCGGAATCACGTCAGCGGCTTGCGCGGCCACTTGTGGGATGGCTAAAGTGGCCTGCAACAGGGTATCCAATTCATGGGGGCGTTGACCGGTGAGCACGGCCAGGCTGTGCCGGGTTTTGGCCAGACTGCTTTGCAGCGCCGGGATTTGTGCCGCTGTTTGAGCTACGGCGGTTTGGGCTTGTTCAACTTCGAGCGAGGTGACCAGGCCTGCCTGCGCGCGCCATTGGGTGATT
>PHCO01000331.1 GCA_002842265.1 Betaproteobacteria bacterium HGW-Betaproteobacteria-18
TTCTTCGCCGTCCTCAAACTGAAACTCGTGAGCAAGCCTGTTCCTAAGTGTATTCAGACGGCGCACCAATGCAAGCAGCCCTTGAGATTCCGTATTGGCCCTCTGGAGTAGCTTGGCAAGCAGCTCTGTTTTCCGGTGAAATGAGTGGTTTGAGACATCAATGCCAGGTTCTCCAGAGAGACGGGCAATGCAGTCCCCCAGTACTATTTCTAGAATCAGATGCCCTTTCAACAAGATGAGCTCTATTTGTTTGTGCCTTTCGAGGCAGCCCCACACAGCCCATCCGATCAGCGGTGAAGGTATTGGCATGGCTTGCTTGAGGCTGGAAAAGACCATTGACCTAAATGATTTTAGGTTGGAACGGGTGGTTGCACTGCCGCACATTGTTGTGGACTCCCGTGCATCAGCACGAAGTGGCGCATTTCCTCTGACAATGGCGTTTCGATCTCGAAATCGCCATAGCGTTCCAGAAACTGGCGCCAGCGATGGGCGAGAACGCCTTTTCGGCGCATTTTGGGACATACCCAGACCCACCGCAGGCGCCATTGATCCGCGTCCTTCCAGAAAGCGCAGGCTCCAACGATAGTTTCTGGCATATGCGGACTTGTGTGGTCGGAAAATAGGTAGCCTTGGCTTTGAGCCGAAATGTTTTTTCGCTCCTGATTCCCCTCCCATTGAATGAAGTCGAACTTCAGCTCGCGCTTGAAGCGGCAAGCGCGTTCATACATTTCACCGTGCATCCACTTCGGCGATGAAGCATCGACCAACTCAGGATTCGGCTTCGTTAGAAGCCGCCGGGAAAACGCTGGCAATGGTTTCGGATCCAATATCTTGCGAACGCGTGCGTGCTCCGAACGGTGCGCTAGGTTGGACTCAGGGTCACCTTTGGTGTAGCGGTAATCACAGTAGTCACATGTCACTAGCCGACGATTGGGCTGGCGTCTGTATTTGGGCCCCTTGACTTCCAGCATGTAAGCCTTGCCGCCGACGCGGGTGAACTCAAACCGCCGCCCGACGGCATCTTTGACCTTCTTGGTTTCCCATTCCCCGTCATCAATATCGGCATCTGACCGAATGACGGTATGACAGCGATGACGCTGCCATTCATACGAAATGATCGATAGTTCGCTTTCGTCGACGTATTTCGCATTGGCAAGCCCGGGCGCAATGCCGCGTACAAAGGGCATTGGGTTTGTGTCAAAACCGATGTCTTCCAGTTTCATCAACAAGCAAGCGGCATCAGTGGCTGAAAGTCCTTCATGTCCGACGGCGCCTGCGTTGACGAAACGGGGCTTGTGGAAAACATATCTCAGCGGGATATCGAAATACGTGGCAAGGCTTTCGATATCCATGCGATGGATTCGCGAGTCCGTTTCCAGCAGGAGATCTTCAAGTTGCCAAGGGAAAGTCCAGCCGCTGACAACAATCTCATTGGCCAACTTGTCTGACGTTGACTTGCCGGATCGCAGGTTGGTTTCGCTCAACGTATCGAAGATGCTTTCCAACACTTGAAGTGGAATCTTCTTTTCCATGGTTTCCCTTTTCTCGGTCAATGCACCATTCATCGGCCACAATTTTGTGTGTTCGCATATTTTCGCTGCGGACTGATCATTGTGTGCACTTGTGAGTTGATAACAGTGCGTCCCGGCGTACCGCCGTCGGACTCGCGGGCGTTGCCCCGGGCCTCGTGCCGAGTCACGGCCATGCGGCTTTGATCCCTGACGCCTTCGGTCATCCGACCTGCGCGCTACGCTTGCAACTGCATGGGTGGCGTTTGGGGGGTGGGGCTGGCTTGCTGTTCCCTTCATCCTTGCACACCGTTCTCGCCGTCAAGGTCTGCGCGCCCTGTGGGCGCTG
>PHCO01000059.1 GCA_002842265.1 Betaproteobacteria bacterium HGW-Betaproteobacteria-18
CCCTGCTGCATCGCGTTATAGACCTCGTTGGACGGGATCGACACCACCGAAGCACCGGCCCCGGCCCACATCTGCGCGAAAGTGGCACCGGCAGAGCGCACCTTCATGCCGGCCGCGTCTTCGGGCTTGAGGATGCACTTGTCCTTGCCGGCGAAGCCACCTGCCAGCCAGGCATCAGCCAGCACGTGAGCCCCGCCTTGCGCAATGATGGCCTTGATGTCCTGCATGAAGGGCGAGCTGTTGATGCGCTTGGCATGTTCATGATTCTTGACCAGACCCGGCATCAGCGTGGCGCCAAACTGCGGGTGAATGCCCGAGGCGTAGTCCAGCGGCAGCGAGGTCATGTCAATCTGCCCGGTCTGCATGGCTTTCCACTGGTCTTGCGCTTTGACCAGACTGGCACCTGGAAACACCTTGATGGTGAGATCGACGTTGGCGGCGGCCACTTCACGCGCAATCATCTGCACCATTTCGTCGCGCACATCGCCTTTGCCGCCCGGGAATTGATGAGAAGCTTTGAGCGTGATGCTGTCGGCCAGCGCAGCCGTCAACGGCAGGGCGGCAACCAGCAAGCCGGTCAGGGATTTGGCAAGGGAAGGGCAATTCATGGGTGTGTCTCCTGTTACGGGTGTTAAGAAATCAATGGGTTACCGTGTCTAACGCATTCAACTTATGTATTAAATGTATTGATTAATGTATGTTTTGTATTTTTTAAATGCATTAGTGAATACCCTAAAAGAATTATTGGATTCAGTAAAAACAGAAGTGAGAGAATTCACACATGAAAATTTCCGATCAACTGTGCGAAAAAATTGAAGAGCAAATCGCCACTGGCGAGCTGCCGCCGGGCTGTGCCCTGGACGAGGCCACACTGGCCGAGCAACACGGCGTCTCGCGCACACCGGTCCGGGAAGCCCTGATTCAGTTGGCCGCAGAAGGTCTGATCGAGATCAGGCCGCGCCGCGGCGCCGTGGTGACCAGCATCGGACCGGGTCGCTTGCTGGAAATGTTTGAAGTGATGGCCGAGCTTGAAGCCATGTGCGGACGTCTTGCTGCCCGGCGCATGAGCGCGGGTGAACATGCGGAACTGTTGGCAGCCCACCAGGCCTGCGAAGCAGCGCGCACCGACCAGGATTCTGATACCTATTTTTACTGCAACGAACGCTTTCATGCCGCCATCTACGCCGGTAGCCACAATGCCTTTTTGGGCGAGCAGGCGCAGCAATTGCAACGTCGTTTGCGCCCCTACCGGCGCTTGCAGTTGCGCGTGCGCAACCGCATGGGCACTTCCTTCAAAGAGCATGAAGCGATCGTGCAAGCCATCGTGACCGGTGATGCCGACACCGCGGCGCAGACTTTGCGCGACCATGTGGTGGTGCAGGGCGAGCGCTTTGGCGATTTGCTGGCTTCGCTGGCGGAGCTGGCACCGCCATCCCATGCCTGAAAAGCCCGACCCAATGCGCCACAGGCCCGCCTGAAACACGCCGATGACGCTCTCGGAAAACGCCGTGCCCACACCCCTCCCTTTGAAAACCTGCAAGGAGGTACGGCAAGCTTTGCTGGACAAGCAGGAGATTGCCCTGCTGGACGTGCGCGAGGAGGACACCTTTGCCCAGGCGCATCCGCTATTTGCGGCCAACCTGCCACTGGGACGGATTGAAGTGGATGCCCGGCGCCGCATACCCCGCCGTGACACCCTGATCGTGGTCTATGACAACGGCGAAGGTCTGGCCCACACCGCCGCCCAAATCCTGCAGCAACTCGGCTACACCCAGGTGGCAATGCTTGCCGGTGGCCTGCAAGGCTGGCAGCAAACGGGTGGCGAAGTGTTCAAGGACGTCAATGTGCCGAGCAAGGCGTTTGGCGAGCTGGTCGATGCGCAGCGGCATCCCCCCATGTTGTCGGCGCCAGAAGTCAAGGCCTTGCTCGACCGCCAGGCCAATGTGGTCGTACTCGACGCCCGGCGCTTTGACGAATACCACACCATGAGCATTCCCACCAGCATCAGCGTGCCGGGTGCCGAGCTGGTGTTGCGCGCCGCCGCGCTGGCCCCAGACCCCAACACCCGCATCATCGTCAACTGCGCCGGCCGTACCCGCAGCATCATCGGCACGCAGTCGCTGGTGAACGCGGGCATCCGCAACCCGGTAGCCGCCTTGCGCAACGGCACCATCGGCTGGACCTTGGCCGGACAGACGCTCGAACACGGTACCGGTCGCCGGGCGGTGGCGGTTTCAGAGCCGCAACGTCTTGACGCCGCACAGCAAGCGCGTGCGGTGGCGGATCGTGCCGGGGTCAAGCGTGCGCGGCTGGCGGATGTGGCGCGCTTTCGCCGTGAAACAACGCGCACCAGCTACTGCCTGGATGTCCGCACGCCAGAAGAATTTGCGACAGGCCACCTGCCAGGTTTTGCCAGCGCACCCGGCGGCCAACTGGTGCAGGAAACCGATGTCACCATGCCGGTGCGCGGCGCGCGGGCGGCGTTGACCGACCTGGACGGCGTGCGCGCCAACATGACGGCCTCGTGGCTGGCCCAGATGGGCTGGGAGGTGTGGGTGCTCGACGACCTGCAAACCACAGATTTCAGCGAAACCGGCCAGTTGCCACCGCCTTTGCCACCGACCCTGCACCGCTATCGCCGCCCCTACGAAGGCACCGACAACCCGCATGAGGCCATGCAAGCCTATCTGGATTGGGAATATGGCCTGGTGGCGCAATTGGCGCGCGACGGCACGCACGGTTTCAAGGTGCTTTGAGAGCATTCAAGCCAGATACAGCCATGTCTGACGATAGCCACTTTTACGAGCCGCGCCTGGGCCATGGCTTGCCCCACGACCCGTTCAACGCCATCGTCGGTCCGCGTCCGATTGGCTGGATCTCAACCCGCAGCGCGCAGGGGGTGCTCAACGCCGCACCCTACAGCTTTTTTACTGCCTTCAATTACACGCCGCCGATCGTCGGTTTTGCCAGCATCGGTTACAAGGATTCTGTGCGCAACATCGCGCAAACCGGCGAATTCGTCTGGAACCTGGTGACCCGGCCGCTGGCCGAGGCCATGAACCAGACCTGCGCCGCCGTGGCACCCGAAGTCAACGAGTTCGAGTTGGCCGGCCTGACCCCACTGGCATCCCGCCTAGTGGCGCCGCCGCGCATTGCCGAGAGCCCGGTCGCCTTTGAATGCAAACTCACCCAACTGCTTCAACTGCAGGACGCCCGAGGCCACAAGCTGCAAACCTGGCTGGTGCTGGGCGAAGTGGTGGCGGTGCACATTGCCAAGCGCCTGCTGGTCAACGGCATTTATGACACGGCGCGGGCCGACCACGTGTTGCGCGGCGGCGGCCCGGCCGACTATTTCTCGGTGGGGCCGGAGCAATTGTTCAGGATGTTTCGCCCGCTCGGCTGAGCTGCCAAGTCGGCTAAGATGCCCCGGTAGCAAAAGGGAAACTGATGGCGAAAGCACCCAGCAAAAAGAACGATTCCTCCGCCAACCTCGGCTTCGAGGCCAAGCTCTGGCTCACCGCCGACAAGCTGCGCAACAACATGGACGCGGCGGAATACAAGCACGTCGTCCTCGGCCTCATCTTCCTCAAATACATCTCCGACACCTTCGAGGAGCACCGCGCCAAGCTCCTCGCCGGTGAGGGCGACTACGCCGGGGCCAATGCCGAAGACCCCGACGAATACAAGGCCGAGAACGTCTTCTGGGTGCCCGCCGATGCCCGCTGGTCCCACCTCCAGGCCAGCGCCAAGCAGCCCACCATCGGCAAGACCGTGGACGACGCCATGGTCGCCATCGAGCGCGACAACCCGCGCCTCAAAGGCGTCCTTCCCAAGGACTACGCCCGCCCCGGCCTCGACAAACAGCGCCTGGGCGAACTCATCGACGTCATCGCCACCATCGAACTCACCGCCGCCAGCGAGGGCGAGAAGACCCACCGCTCCGTCGATTTGCTCGGCCGCGTTTATGAATACTTCCTCACCCGCTTTGCCAGCGCCGAGGGCAAGAACGGCGGCCAGTTCTACACCCCAAGTTGCGTCGTGCGCTGCCTCGTCGAGATGCTCGCCCCGTACAAGGGCCGCATCTACGACCCCGCCTGTGGCTCCGGCGGCATGTTCGTGCAGTCGGAAAAATTCGTCGAATCCCACGGCGGCAAGCTCGGCGACATCTCCATCTACGGCCAGGAGAGCAACGCCACCACCCGCCGCCTCGCGGTGATGAACCTCGCCATCCGAGGCATCGAAGCCGACTTCGGCCCCGAGCACGCCGACACCTTCCGCCGCGACCTCCATCCCGACCTCCGCGCCGACTTCTGTCTAGCCAACCCGCCCTTCAACGACTCCGACTGGTTCCGCAAGGACGACGACGTGCGCTGGCAGTTCGGCGTCCCGCCCAAGGGCAATGCCAACTTCGCCTGGGTGCAGCACTTCATCCACCACCTCTCGCCCCAAGGCATGGCCGGCTTCGTCCTCGCCAACGGCAGCATGTCCTCCAACCAGTCCGGCGAAGGCGACATCCGCCGCGCCCTCATCGAGGCCGACCTCGTGGACTGCATGGTCGCCCTCCCCGGCCAGCTTTTCTACAGCACGCAAATCCCCGTCTGCCTCTGGTTCGTCACGAAAAACAAAGGGCTTGATGCCAAACGCGGCTTGCGCGACCGCCGCAAACAAACCCTCTTCATCGACGCCCGCAAACTCGGCACCCTCATCGACCGCGTCCACCGAGAGCTGACCGACGCCGACCTCCAGAAAATCACCTCCACGTATCACACGTGGCGCAATACCCAGGGCGCCGTTCGTCCTGATCCCGCATCCGTTCGTCCTGATCCCGCATCCGTTCGTCCTGAGCCCGCATCCGTTCGTCCTGAGCCTGTCGAAGGACTGGCTGACTACACCGACATCCCCGGCTTCTGCAAATCCGCCACCACCGCCGAAATCGCCGCCCACGGCTTTGTGCTCACCCCCGGCCGCTACGTCGGCGCCGAAGCAGTCGAAGACGACGGCGAACCGTTTGAAGAAAAAATGCCGCGCCTGGTTGCCGAGTTGCGCCAACAGTTCGCCGAGTCCGACAAGCTGGTGGCAGCCATCAAGGCCAACTTGAAGGGGCTCGGTTATGGCAGTTAAAAAGCAGCCGAACAAACCTTCGGTGAATACCGACTTCGAATCGCTCGTGACATCCATTGTCCGAATCCACCACGAAGCTCAAAAATTTGCTGCGAAGGCTGTCAACATTGGCCTTACCTTGAGAAACTGGCTCATCGGACGACAGATCGAACTGTATGAGCGCAAGGGACTGGATCGAGCCGCCTATGGGGACAAACTGATGGTCGCCTTAAGCGAGCGGGTAGCCGCCAGAGGCTGGACCCGTTGTGATCGCCGTGAGCTCTACCGCTACCGACAGTTCTATATCACTTATCCAAAGATTGTGGAGACACTGTCTCCACAATTTCGCCTCGCCTCTGAATTCGCCCCCCTGTTAGCATTTTTGTCAGATTCTCAATCCCCGATTCGGGAGTCGGTGACTGCCAAATCCCAAATTGTGGAGACACTGTCTCCCGAATCCCAAAATCCACCCGTCGCCCTTCTCCAGCGACTGTCCTTTTCGCATCTCGCCGAATTGCTGGAACTCCCCGACGCCACCCAGCGCCGTTTCTACGAGATCGAGTGCATCCGGGGCGGGTGGTCCGTCCGCGAGCTACGCCGCCAGATCGCCAGCCTCTATTACGAGCGCAGCGGGCTATCAAAGGACAAGGTAAAGCTCTCCGAAATAGCCCACTCCACGGCGGAGACTCTCCAGCCCGCCCACTTCATCCGTGATCCTTACGTCTTCGAGTTCCTCGGTCTGCGCTCGCGGGACACCATGGGCGAATCTAATCTGGAAGATGCCCTGCTCGAACGGCTACAGGAGTTTCTTCTCGAAATGGGACACGGCTTCTGCTTCGAAGCGCGCCAGAAACGGATACTCATCGGCGGTGAACATTTCTTCGTGGACCTCGTCTTTTACCACCGCGTCCTCAAGTGCCACATCCTCGTCGAGCTGAAGACCCAAGCCGTCACCCACGAAAACCTCGGCCAGCTCAATACCTACGTCGCCTATTACAAAAAGCATGAAATGACCGCTGGCGACCAGCCCCCAATCGGCATTCTGCTCTGCACCCGGAAAAATCAGGCCCTCGTCGAATTTGCTCTCGGGGATCTGCCCAATAGCCTCTTCGTCTCCAATTACGCCGTGGAAATGCCGGCCAAAGCCGCCATGGAAAAATTCCTGCAACAACTGGGGAAGGAGATCGGGCATGACGACTAAAACAACGGCCAAAAGCGATGCGGTTGCCATGGTGCTTTCCACCCAGTTCGCCGAGTCCACAAAACTGGAGCAGGCCATCAAAGCAAATCTGACAGGACTGGGTTATGGCAGTTGACTACCCCGTTACGCAGATTGGCGAAGTTGCATCCTCTATTTCCGACACGCACAAGCTCGGGAAGGAGCAACTGGTCTTCCTGAACACGTCTGACATCCTGCATGGGAAATTCCTTCATCGCACCTACTCGGCGGTCAAGGATTGGCCAGGTCAAGCGAAAAAGGCCGTTCGCAAGGACGACATCCTGTTCAGTGAGATTAGGCCTGCAAACGGGCGCTGGGCTTACGTCGCGCATGATGCTGACGATTTTGTTGTCTCGACCAAATTGATGGTCATCCGGGCAAAGCAAGACCGCCTGTTTCCAAAGTTCCTCTATCAGTTCCTGACCAGCTCCGAAATTACAAAGTGGCTCCAGCACCTAGCGGAATCTCGCTCGGGTACATTCCCGCAGATCACATTCGATCAAGTTTCAACGCTTGAACTTCCACTCCCACCCCTCGCCGAACAAAAAGCCATCGCGGCGGTGCTTGGGGCGCTGGACGACAAGATCGAGTTGAACCGGCGGATGAACGCGACGCTGGAGGTCATGGCGCGCTCGCTGTTCCAGAGCTGGTTCGTCGATTTCGACCCCGTCCGCGCCAAACTCGACGGCCGCCACCCCGTCGGACTCGACCCAGTCACCGCCGCCCTCTTCCCCGCCGACTTCCAAGACTCCGAGGCCGGTCACATTCCGAAAGACTGGACCATCGAGCCAGTCGGTAAAGTTGTCGATTGCGTCGGCGGCGGAACGCCGAGCACTGCCGAGCCAAAGTATTGGGAAGGCGGCACGCACCACTGGACGACACCGAAGGACTTCTCTTCACTCCAAGCGCCTGTCCTCCTCGACACCAATCGCAAGCTCACCGATGCCGGCATCGCCAAGATTTCCTCCGGCCTGCTTCCCGTCGGAACTCTGCTGCTTTCCTCCCGCGCCCCCGTCGGCTATCTCGCCATCGCCGCCATGCCCGTCGCCATCAATCAGGGCTTCATCGCCATGAAGTGCAACGAACGCGCCTCGAACTTCTTCATGCTGAACTGGTGCCAGACGAACATGGCCGAGATCGAGAGCCGCGCCACCGGCACCACCTTCGCCGAAATCAGCAAACAGAACTTTCGCCCCATCCGCGTCGTGCTGCCGCCGAAGGAACTGATGGCCGCGTTCACCGTCAAAGTTGCGCCGCACTACGCCCAAATCACCACCAACCTCCACCAGTCCCGCACCCTAGCCACCCTGCGCGACACGCTGCTGCCGCAACTGCTGAGCGGGGAGTTGAGCGTGGCGGGCGGCAACCCTCCGGAATTTCCGGATAGTTCAAACCAGAGGAGGCCAAAACCATGAGCAAAGATTCTGGGGCACCCCCGCCGGGCGGCCAGTTCCTCGTTTACCAGACGGAGGACGGGAAACTGAAGATCGACGTGCGGTTTGAGGGCGAGACCGTCTGGCTCACGCAGCAACACATGGCGGAGCTGTTTCAGACGACCAAGCAGAACGTTAGTCTCCATATTCAAAACATCTACGAGGAGCGGGAGCTGGAACGCGGGGCAACTGTCAAGGAATCCTTGACAGTTCAACTGGAAGGCAAGCGTTCCGTGCAACGGCGGGTGGAGTTCTACAATCTGGATGTCATCATCTCGGTGGGCTACCGGGTGAAATCGCTACGGGGCACGCAATTCCGCATCTGGGCTACCCGGCTGCTGCGGGAATACATCGTGAAGGGTTTTCTCCTCGATGACGAGCGACTGAAGAATCCGGATCAGCCCTTCGATTATTTCGATGAGTTGATGCGGCGGATTCAGGACATCCGCACTTCGGAGCGGCGTTTCTACCAGAAGATTACGGACATCTACGCGACGAGTATTGATTACGACCCCACGCAGGAGGTGAGCCTGCTGTTTTTCAAGACGGTGCAGAACAAGGTGCATTGGGCCATCACCGGGCAGACGGCGGCTGAGATCGTCCACGGTCGGGTGGATGCGGCGAAGCCCAACCTCGGTCTGACCAACTGGCGGGGCGCCGTGATCCGCAAGCAGGATGTCGCCATCGCCAAGAATTATCTCAGCGAGCCGGAGTTGGAGGCGCTGAACAACCTCGTGGAGCAATACCTGATCTTTGCCCAAGGTCAGGCGATGCGCCGGGTGCCGATGCACATGGCTGACTGGATCGAGAAGTTGAACGGGTTCCTGACCTTGAACGACCGCGACATCCTCACCCATGCCGGGCGTATTTCGCACGAAATGGCCCAAGCCAAGGCCGAGTTGGAATACGACAAGTTCAAAGTGCTCGGAGCCAGTGCGCCTCGCCCAGTGGACGCAGACTTCGAGCAGGCCACGAAGGATTTGAAGAAATTGCCGAAGCCCAAGAAACCCAAACCGCCGAAATCATGAGCCTCAACGAATCCATCGTCGAAGACGCGGCCCTTGAATGGTTCGGGGGGCTGGGCTATGCCATCGGCCACGGGCCGCAGCTTGCGCCTGGTGAGCCACTGGCGGAGCGGGCGTCATTTGGCGAGGTGCTGCTGGTGGGGCGCTTACGCGCGGCCATCCGGCGGCTGAATCCGGCCATTCCCGAGGATGCGCGGGAGGAAGCCTTGCGCAAGGTGCTGCGGGTGGGGACGCCTTCGCTGACGCAGACCAACCGGGCTTTTCACCGCCTGCTACGCGATGGCGTGCCGGTGGAGTACCCCCGCCCCGATGGCAGCATCGCGGGCGATCATGTGCGGCTGGTGGATTTCGGTGTTGTGCGGGCGAACGACTGGCTGGCGGTGAACCAGTTCACGGTGGTCGAGGGGCAGCACAACCGGCGGCCGGACATCGTGGTCTTCGTCAACGGGCTGCCGCTGGGCCTGATCGAGCTGAAGAACGCGGCGGATGAGGACGCGACGATCTGGAGCGCCTACGCGCAGCTACAGACCTACAAGGCAGAGATTGCTCCGCTGCTGCATTACAACGCAGCGCTGGTGGTGAGCGACGGCTTGCAGGCCCGCATGGGTTCCGTGACAGCGAACCAGGAGTGGTTCAAGGTCTGGCGCACGATTGATGGCCAGCATGATGCGCCGCCCCAATCGTTGGAACTGGAGGTGTTGGTGCGCGGGGTGTTCGAGCGGCAGCGCTTCCTCGATTTGCTGCAGCACTTCATCGTGTTCGAGGAAGACCCCGACTCGGGCGCGCTGCACAAGATCATCGCGGGCTACCACCAGTTTCATGCGGTGAACGCGGCGGTGGAGGAAACGGTGCGCGCCAGCGGCATGGCGGATAGCAAGCTGCTGCGTCAGGATGTGGGTCATTATTGGGCGGGGCGCATGCACGGCGGCCAGCCTGGCGACCGGCGCGCGGGCGTGGTGTGGCACACGCAGGGCAGCGGCAAGAGTTTCTCGATGCTCTTTTTTGCCGCGCGCGTGGTGCGGCATCCGGCAATGCAGAACCCGACGCTGGTGGTGCTGACCGACCGCAACGATCTGGACGACCAGTTATTCGGCCAGTTCCAGCGCTGCGCGGACATCCTGGGCCAGATGCCGGTGCAGGCGGCAGATCGAGAGCAACTAAAGGCGCTTATTAATCGAGCCAGTGGCGGAGTGATTTTTACGACCATTCAGAAGTTTGTGCCGGAGACGAAGGGAAATCGCTTCGAGCAACTCTCAGATCGCCAAAACATCATCGTGATCGCCGATGAAGCGCACCGAAGCCAGTATGAGTTCGGCTCGCATGTGGTGAAGCGGAAAGACGGAACCAGCTACATCGCCCACGGGCTCGCCGTGAACATACGCGATGCGCTTCCCAACGCTTCATTCATTGGTTTCACTGGCACACCCATCGAAAAGACGGACGCCAACACCAAGGCAGTCTTCGGCGATTACATCAGCGTTTACGACATTCAGCGAGCCGTCGCGGACAAGGCCACGGTGCCAATCTACTACGAGAGTCGCATCGCGAAGTTGGCATTGAACGCTGCCGAATTGCCGAAGCTCGACGCGGAGTTTGAGGAGATCACCGAAGGCGAAGAGCAAACGAGCAAAGAGAAGCTGAAGACGAAGTGGGGCGCGCTGGAAGCGATGGTGGGTGACCCGAAACGCATCGCGCTCATTGCTGCTGACTTGGTGGCGCACTGGGAGAAACGATTCGAGGCCATGAATGGGAAGGCAATGATCGTCTGCATGAGCCGTCGCATCTGCGTGGACCTCTACGATGCGCTTGTTGACCTGCGCCCTGAATGGGCAGGCGAGACTTTGAAGGTGGTGATGACCGGTAGCGCCGATGACGGGCCAACGTGGCAGAAGCATATCGGAAACAAAACGCAGAGGCGTGAACTCGCGAAACGATTCAAGGACAGCAAAGACCCGTTCCGCATCGTGATCGTTCGCGACATGTGGCTGACTGGCTTTGATGCGCCGTGTCTGACGACCATGTATGCGGACAAGCCGATGATGGGGCATGGACTCATGCAAGCCATCGCCCGTGTGAATCGGGTTTTTCGTGATAAGCCCAGTGGCCTCGTGGTCGATTACCTTGGCCTTGGTGAAGCACTCAAATCCGCCCTGGCGACCTATACCGAAAGCGGAGGTAAAGGCGCACCCACCTACGAAATGGCACAGGCTATTCGCCTGATGCTGGAGAAACACGGCATTGCCTGCGACATGATGCATGGCTTCAATTGGGATAAATGGATCAGTGGCAAACCCACCGAGCAACTCGCCCTCATCCCCGCCGGGCAGGAGCACATCCTCGAACAAGACGACGGCAAGAAGCGTTGGGGACAGGTGGTGATGGAGCTCTCCCGCGCTTTTGCCCTCTGCGCCGCGAGCGATGAAGCCACCGGGATTCGCGACGACGTGAGTTTCTTCCAGGCGATCCAGGCCGCGCTCAGCAAGCAGAACAGCAACAACCTCAAGACCCCGGAGCAGATCGAAGCCGCCATCCGGCAACTGGTCTCCAAAGCGATCACCACCGAGGGCCAGGTGATCGACGTTTTCACCGCCGCCGGTTTGCCCAGGCCGGACATCAGCATCCTCTCTGAGCAGTTCCTGGCCGAAGTGCGCGGCCTCAAGCACAAGAACGTCGCCGCCGAGCTGCTGGAAAAACTGCTGAAGGACGAACTCAAGGTGCGCTCCCGGCGCAACCTGGTGCAAGCCCAGGTCTTTTCCGAGAAGCTCAAGCAGACCCTGAACGCCTATCACAACCGCGCCATTTCCACGATGCAGGTGATCGAAGAGCTGATCAAACTCGCCAAAGACCTCGATGCCGCCAGCAAGCGCGGCGAGGCCCTCGGCCTGACCGACGATGAAGTCGCGTTCTACGACGCGCTCGCCGCCAATCAATCCGCCGTCATCGCCATGGGCGACGACAAACTCAAGGTTATCGCTGCCGAACTGATCACGCAGGTGCGCAAGAGCGTGACGATCGACTGGACGCTGCGCGAAAGCGCGCGGGCAAGGATTCGCGTGATGGTGAAACGCATCCTGAACAAGTACGGCTATCCGCCAGATTTGCAGGACGAAGCCGTCAAGACCGTGCTGGCACAGGCAGAGTTGCTGTCAGCGGCATGGGCGGAAGCCTGAGCGCGAGCGAAAGAGCGCTTAGAAAAACCTGCCCTTGAGCCGCTGCACCAGCGTCACAACCAGCAGGATAATGACGCGTTGCCGGGCAAATTTTGCACCGCCCCTATTTCAGAAAGACCATTTATGCACCGCGTTTGTATCAGCAGCACCGGCCTGTACACCCCACCAGAAGTCATCAGCAACGCTGAATTGGTGGCATCGTTCAACCAGTTTGCCGACCTGGACAATGCCGCCCACGCCACAGAAATTGCCGCTGGCACCCGCACCGCCGTGCCCTATTCGAGCGTCGAGTTCATCCAGAAGGCTTCGGGCATTCAACAGCGTTATGTCGTGGAAAAGTCTGGTGTGCTCGACCCCACCCGCATGCATCCGCGCTTGCGCATCCGGCCCGACACCGAGGTCTCGCTGATGGCCGAGATCAGCCTTGCCGCCGCCCGCGATGCCCTGGCGCGTGTCGGCAAACAGGCCAGCGATGTCGATGGTGTGATCTGCGCTGCCGCCAACATGCAGCGTGCCTACCCGGCCATGGCGGTTGAAATTCAGACCGCGCTGGGTATCCAGGGCTTTGGTTTTGACATGAACGTGGCCTGTTCGTCAGCCACCTTTGGCATCGAGATGGCGGTCAACGCCGTCAAATGCGGCAGCGCCCGCGCCGTATTGGTGGTCAACCCCGAGATCACCTCGCCGCACCTGGCCTGGAAAGACCGCGACTGCCACTTTATTTTTGGTGATGTCTGCACCGCCATCCTGATCGAGCGACTCGATCACGCGCCGGCCGGCGCCTTTGAAGTGCTGGGCACCCAGTTACTCACCACGTTTTCCAACAACATCCGCAACAACGCCGGCTACATGGCGCGCAGCGAAGACCGCAACCCCGACGACCGCGACATGTTGTTCTACCAGGAGGGGCGCAAGGTGTTCAAGGAAGTCTGCCCGATGGCGGCAGAGCACATCAGCGGCCATCTGGGCAAACTGGGATTCGCGCCCGGCGATGTGCGCCGCTTCTGGCTGCACCAGGCCAACCTGGCCATGAACCAGCTGATCAGCCGCAAGTTGCTGGGGCGTGATGCCACCGCAGATGACGCGCCGGTCATCCTGAACGAGTTTGCCAACACCGCCTCGGCTGGCTCCATCATCGCGTTTCACCGCCACCATGACGACATCAAGGCGGGCGAAGTGGGCGTGATCTGCTCGTTTGGCGCGGGTTATTCAATTGGCAGTGCGGTGCTGCGCCGCACCTGAATCCCGGTCAGCTCAAATCGCGCTTGAAGCGGATTTCTTCGACCCGGGTATTGCCCATGGGCACGGTTTTGATGGTGGTCATTTCACGCTTGAAACCGGCCATGTCAAAAAAGCGCAGGGCGCGCTCGCAGCCCAGCGGCACCCAGGCGCTGACCTTGGTGCAGCCTTCGTAGAGCAGGCCTTCACGGGCGGCGTCCCACAGCGCCAGGCCGACGCCCTGGCCCCACTGCTCAGGCGCCACATACAGCGCCCAGATCTCGCCCATGGTGTTGGGCGTCTTGGGATCGCGCGAGCGGTCAAAGCCGACAAAACCCACCACCGTTGACTTCTGCACCGCCACCAGCACCTGGGGTTCGCTGTACTCAATGGCCTCGCGCCAATAAACCAGGCTGTGCTCGGGCGAGCCGCCGACGGGCACAGCCTCACCGGGGAAAACCGCCTTGAACGCTGCCTGGCTGGAACGGGTGCGGATGTCGGCAATGGATTTGGCGTCGCGCAGGATGGCGGGGCGCACTTCGGTAGGCGTAATCAAGGACATAACAAGCGCCGGGGACCAGCCCGGCCATCAATCAAAATAAGCGGATGATTGTCGCAGCTACACAGGCACCATGGACCTTGTAGGGCGGACTGAAGTCCGCCATGGTCGACTGAAGTCGACCCCACAAACACAATCCATGCCGGCTTAGTAGGTGTAAACGCCCTGCCCGGTTTTGCGGCCCAGGCGGCCGGCGGCCACCATTTCTTTCAGCAGCGGGCAGGCGCGGTACTTGCTGTCGCCAAACTCGCTCAGGTACACCTCCATCACCGCCAGGCACACGTCCAGCCCCACCATGTCGGCCAGCGCCAGCGGGCCAATCGGCTGGTTGCAGCCCAGTTTCATGCCGGCATCAATGTCCTCGGCCGTGGCCAAGCCTTCGGCCAGCACAAAAAAGGCTTCGTTGATCATGGGCACCAGGATGCGGTTGACCACAAAGCCGGGCGCATTCTTGACCGTGATCGGGGTTTTGCCCAGTTGGGTCGCCATGGCGTGCACGGCAGCATGGGTGGCGTCGCTGGTTTGCAGGCCACGAATGATCTCCACCAGCGCCATCATCGGCACCGGGTTGAAGAAATGCATGCCGATGAATTTGTCGGCGCGGTTGGTCACCGCAGCCAGCTTGGTGATGGAAATCGACGAGGTGTTGGAGGCGATGATGACCTCAGGAGCCAGCAAGGCATCGAGCTGCTTGAGTATCTTGACCTTGAGTTCCTGGTTTTCGGTGGCGGCCTCGATCACCAGCTGCGCCCCCTTGAGGTCGTCATAACTGGTGCTGCCCTGGATGCGGACCAGCGCAGCGGCTTTGTCATTGGCCGTGATTTTTTCTTTTTTCAGCAGGCGGTCCAGACTGCCTGACACCGTGGCAATGCCTTTGGCCACCGCCGCCTCTGAAATATCGACCATGACCACGTTGATACCCGACACGGCGCAAGCCTGCGCAATGCCGTTGCCCATGGTGCCTGCGCCAATGATGCCAACTGTTGTGATACTCATCTTGAAAACTCCTGTTGAAATAAGCCATCATGTTAACGATTGTCATTGCGAACACAGCGTTTGGGCTTGTTGTGGGGTCGACTTCAGTCGACCATGGCGGACTGAAGTCCGCCCCACAGGGTTCAAGGTCCGTGTGTGGTATCGGGCCGGATTCGGCGGGCTCGCAATGACGTGCCCTAACGCGATAATCCACCCACCTCAAAACCCAGGAGAAATTCCACATGAATCTCACCGAACAACTGCTGACCGCGCTCAAAAAGCACGGGGCCCGGCAGATTTTTGGCATCCCCGGCGACTTTGCCCTGCCGTATTTCCGCATCATCGAAGAGTCGCAAATCTTGCCGCTCTACACCTTGAGCCACGAACCCGGCGTG
>PHCO01000060.1 GCA_002842265.1 Betaproteobacteria bacterium HGW-Betaproteobacteria-18
GGTTGCGCCCCGCAAAGCTGGAGGTCAGCACGCCCCAGGCATTGGAGGCTCCGAGTTCGGTCAGCAGTCCCAGGTCTTTGGCGGCGGCTTCGCCGCGCGCTGCGGTCATCGCGTAATTCAGGTCGTAATTGACGAACAGGCTTGGCATGACCGGACTGAGCACGGGCTTGCTGAACAGCTCGGTGGTCAGCCGTGTCGCGGCGAAGGCTTGCGGCGAAAACGTCAGGTCAACCGACTGGTTGCCGGAATTGAGCCTGGCGCTGTAGCCCGGAATGGCCGACAGCGGAAAATACTCCGTGCCCCGGAACACGATGGCGGCGGCATCGGCTCGTAACTGGACGCGCCATTCCTCGAACGCATCGCGCGGCGCATAAAGGGTGCCGAGCCGCTCGACCATTGGCCAGGTGCCGTATTTGGCGCCGTTGACGCTGACCTCCAGCGACATGACGCGCTCGGCGAGGTCGCCATGCGCAGCCAATACGGTTGCGCATGGCGACCGTTCGGGGGGGGTCGGTGCGGCTTGGGCGAGCACCGACCCGCTGCCCGCGAGCCAGCCGATCAGGCAAGCACATGGGTATTGCCAGCCTGGCCCCCCAAAAATGCGGCGCGGACGCTGCCCATTCAACATGGGTCGCATGGGGCGTGCGATGACGGGCCTATTCGGCGACCGTGACATCAAAGCTTTGCGTCGATCCATCATCCAATGTGACCGCGAGCTTGGCCTTCCCCCCGGGAATCCGGCCTTCTGTGCGTTTGATGTCAAAACTGCGCTTGATGGACGGCAGGATGTAGCCGCCCGAGTCACGACCGGCCAGTTTCTCTCCGGCAACGCTGCTCAGGACGAACTCACGCGGCTGGGCATAGGCATTGCCGGTGTTCTCACAGGCGGTGCGCACAGTGTCAGCGGCCACGCGTTCGACGCTGCAGCCCAACTGGCGCTTGGCGCCGGGCGGCGTGATGAAGACCGGCAGCGAGAACGCCAACGCAATCCGCAGCTGCAGGTTCTTGTCCGAAGGCCGGGCTTCGGGCACTTCGCTCACGATCAGTCGGTAGGTGAGCTGTTCGGTCGTGGGCCTGGGGCGCAGCAGCGCGAGCCGGACGACCTGGCGCGATCGGGGCGCGAGCTTGAGGATGGGCGGCGACAGGATCATGTCCTCGGTCAGCGTCAACTCGTCCTCGCCGCCGGATTTCTGCTTCCAGGCAAAAACATCGGCCTGCATGACCAACTCTTCATCGCCTTCGTTGTTCACGGTCACGGCGACAGCACGATCCCGCGGCGCCATGTAGATGCGCACGGGCGTGACCGAAAACACACCGGCCTCGGCCAGCATCGGCTGCGCCGCGCCCAGAAAGGCGAGTGCGCAAGCGATTGCCAGTTTGAAAGAAGTCGCGGTCGCCGAACGCAGCGTGCGATGTGTCGTATTCACCATACCACCGTCATTTCTATGTACTCCTTGTCCGCCAAACTCACGATCCTGAACTCCGTGCTGGTTCCGGTGCCGGTGTAGCTGTCCACGGTGCCCGACATGGTGTCACCGGACACGTGCGTGAGGGCGCGGTAGGCGCCGCCGTAAGCCGACACCCAGGACAAACTCAAATCCGGGGTGTCAAGTCCGATCACCTTGCCGGTGGTGCAGGTCACGGTCAGGGTCGCGCCAAAAGCGCCCACGCCCGCAGTGCTGCGACACAGTCCCGTGTTCACTGCGGCGGCTGCGCTGCGCAACGTCACCGATACAGCAAACTGGGTGCTGCTCTGGGCAGCGTTGTTCGGCAGCGTCCAGCCCGCCAGCAACAACGCCAGGCACACAGCCCTGGTTGCACTTTTGGCGAGGGTCAGAAGTGGACGGGAACGATTCGCGCTCATGGAAGATGGGCGCCCTGCACAGCAGGGCACCAGATCTTTCAATGTGCAGACGCCAGGGCTTAGTAGGTGACCGTCAGGGTACGGGTGTGCGATGCCACCGGAGCGCAGGCGGCGGCATCCGCCCCCACGCAGGTGCCAGCCTGGCCCCCGGCCATGACACCGCTTACGCGAACGGTGCGGACGTCCGCAGTGCCAACACCACCGGAGGTGGCGGAGGCGTCCGTGCCCGTTGCGTTAGCCTGATTGACCGCACTGAGGGAGTAGTTCAGGCCAGACAGCACGCCGTATGCGCCAGCGCCGTCGAACGAGAAGGTCGGGGCAGCAAGGCCGCGGGTGCAGTTAAAGGTGAGATCAACGGAACCCGTCTTTTGGGCGCCAAAAGCGATGTATTCGCCGAAGCCCAGCGTCGTTACGCCCGAGTTGTTGGCAGTGCAAATGGCCGTCAGGGAAACTGACACGTTGAAATCGCTGGTAACAGTGGTCGCTTGCACAACTGGAAGAGCTGAAAGCAGCGCGGCAGCAACCGCAGAAATCACAAACTTTTTCATCAAAAATACTCCAAAACGATTGGGAAGGTCAAACCCGGATGACAAAACCTCACAACAAAATCAAGTGAGGAAAGAGGTGGTAAATCCGGGCTTGATTATATTTTCAAAATTTCATGATTTGAAATAAATTGCGGCGTAACAAGGGAAAGCTCTCTCTGGGTAGTTGTATTTAAGATACAACTTTGCCAGCCGTAACTGACTCTGCACCCACACAGTAAAAAAGCCCGAACCGGTGACGGTTCGGGCTTCGCGTTGGGGGTTATGAGCGCGCGTTACTTGCGCGCTGTCGGCCAAGCGTGCATGGCCCCGTCAGTAAACGCCCTGTGCGCTCATGGCATCGGCCACTTTGACGAAGCCGGCAATGTTGGCGCCATCGACGTAGTTGACAAAGCCACCTTCGCGCTCGCCGTAACGCACGCAGTTGTTGTGGATGTCGGTCATGATGAGACGCAAACGGGCATCAACTTCATGACGACCCCAAGGCAGTCGCTGTGCGTTCTGGGTCATCTCCAGGCCCGAGGTGGCCACGCCACCCGCATTGGCGGCCTTGCCCGGGCCGTACATGATCTTGGCCGCCAGGAACACATCCACGGCTTCGAGGTTGGACGGCATGTTGGCGCCTTCGGCGACGCACTTGACGCCGTTTTTGACCAGTTCGCGCGCATCGTCGCCATCCACCTCATTCTGCGTGGCACAGGGCAAGGCAATGTCAACCGGCACACTCCAGGGTTTTTTGCCCGCTTCATAGCGCAAGCCCAGTCGCTGGGCATACTCTTCGACACGACCGTAATGGTTGTTCTTGATGTCCATCAGGATCGCCAATTTTTCAGTGGTAAAGCCGGCTTCGTCGATCACCGTGCCGCCGGAATCGGAGGCTGTGACCACCTTTGCACCGAGTTCCATGGCTTTTTCAATGGTGTATTGCGACACGTTGCCCGAGCCAGACACCGACACGCGCATGCCTTCCATGCTCAGCTTGTTGCGCGTCAGCATGTCCTGCACAAAGTACACCAGTCCATAGCCGGTGGCTTCCGGCCGAATCAGGCTGCCGCCAAACGACATACCTTTGCCGGTAAAGACGCAGGCCGCATTGTTGGACAGCTTTTTCATCATGCCGGTCATGAAGCCGACTTCGCGCCCGCCCACACCAATGTCGCCCGCAGGCACGTCAGTATCCGGGCCGAGGTGGCGGTACAACTCAACCATCAGCGCCTGGCAAAAGCGCATCACTTCATTGCGACTCTTGCCCTTGGGGTCAAAGTCAGAACCGCCCTTGCCGCCACCCATGGGCAGCGTGGTCAGGGCATTCTTGAAGGTCTGCTCAAAAGCCAGAAACTTCAGAATCGACAGGTTCACCGACGGGTGAAAACGCATACCGCCCTTGAACGGGCCGATGGCCGAACTGTGCTGAATGCGAAAAGCGCGATTGGTTTGGGTTTTGTTGTGGTCATCAACCCAGGACACGCGAAACTGAATGACGCGCTCGGACTCGACCAGGCGCTCCAGAATGCCGGCATCGGCATAGTGCGGGTTGGCCTTGATGAAACCCCACAGACTACCCATGACTTCTTGCACGGCCTGATGAAACTCGGGCTGGTGCGGATCGCGGGCTTTGACGTAGTCGAGAAATTCCGGCAAATTCTTGTACTTCACTTCATATTCCTTTGGCTTAAAAAAATTGGCAACCTCTTGTCAAAAAACCGCGCCCGTCTAACGGGAAGGTTGCAGTGCTCCAAAAAGGTGCAACCAGCATTGACTGCCTAAGCAGCAGACCCAATTTGGGGTGGGAATGACCGCGACCTGCATGAACCCTGGGTTTTAGCCTGTTGACAGCACCAAACAGGTGCAAGGCGAATTCTACACTTAATGCCGTATTGGAATAACCTTATGCGTTTAGGTATCTGGCAGCGCACGCACTACCGCTGTCCGGACAGCAAAAAGCCCGAGCCTGTGAGGGCTCGGGCTTTGCGTTGAGGGTTAAGGAAGGTTACTTGCGCGTCGACGGCAAATCGGTGCAGCTCCCATGCGCCACTTCCGCAGCCATGCCGATGGATTCCCCAAGCGTCGGATGCGGGTGAATGGTTTTGCCGATGTCGATGGCATCCGCGCCCATCTCGATCGCCAGCGCCACTTCGCCGATCATGTCGCCCGCATGCGTGCCGACCATGCCGCCGCCGAGGATCTTGCCGTGGCCCCGGCCAGCATGGCCACCTTCTGATCCAGCCTCGGGCGAATCATCAAACAGCAGCTTGGTGACGCCTTCGTCGCGGCCGTTGGCAATGGCCCGGCCTGAGGCGTTCCAGGGGAACAATCCCTTCTTGATCTTGATGCCTTGGGCCTTGGCCTGGTCTTCGGTCAGGCCAACCCAGGCCACTTCGGGGTCGGTGTAGGCCACGCTCGGGATGACGCGGGCGTTGAAGGCGGCTGCCGCCAACTCCTTGTTGCCCTGCAATTCACCGACGATGACTTCCGCGGCCACATGCGCCTCATGCACGGCTTTGTGCGCCAGCATGGGCTGGCCGACGATGTCGCCGATGGCGAAGATGTGCGGCACGTTGGTGCGCATCTGGATATCGACGTTGATGAAGCCGCGGTCGGTCACGGCCACGCCGGCCTTGTCGGCGGCGATTTTCTTGCCGTTGGGTGTGCGGCCCACCGCTTGCAGCACCAGGTCATAGACCTGCGGCGCGGGGGCTGTGCCACCCTCCTCTGCGGAGGCAAACGTCACCTCGATGCCTGCTGGCGTGGCTTTGGCGCCTACCGTCTTGGTCTTGAGCATGATGTTGTCAAAGCGCGGCGCGTTCATCTTCTGCCAAATTTTGACCAGGTCACGATCCGCGCCCTGCATCAGGCCGTCGAGCATTTCCACCACGTCCAGCCGCGCGCCCAGCGTGCTGTAGACCGTGCCCATCTCCAGGCCGATGATGCCGCCGCCCAGAATCAGCATGCGCTTGGGGACTTCTTTTAAAGCCAGCGCGCCCGTGGAGTCCACCACGCGCGGATCGTCGGGCATGAAGGGCAGGCGCACGGCCTGGCTGCCGGCGGCAATGATGCACTTCTTGAACGCAATGGTTTGCGTCTTGCCGGTTTTTTCCTGGGCCGTGCCGGTGGTTTCTTCGACCTGCACATGGTTGGCGCCGACAAACGCGCCGTAGCCGCGCACCACGGTGACCTTGCGCATCTTGGCCATGGCGGCCAGGCCGCCGGTGAGCTTGCCGACGACCTTTTCCTTGTGACCGCGCAAGGTGTCCACGTTGATCTTGGGCGCGCCAAAATCAACACCCAGCGCCGTTAAGTGTGACACTTCGTCAATGACGCTGGCCACATGCAGCAGCGCCTTGCTGGGGATGCAGCCCACGTTCAGGCAGACGCCGCCCAGTTGGGCGTAGCGTTCGACCAGGATGACTTTAAGACCCAAATCTGCAGCGCGGAAGGCAGCCGAATAGCCGCCGGGGCCGGCACCGAGCACCAGCAGGTCGCAGTCCAGGTCGGCCGTACCGGCAAAACTGGCGGCATTGGGGGCGGGTGTTGCGACCTGATTTGCTACCGTTTGCGTAGCTGCTTGCGCTTTCTGCTCGGGCGCTGCAGCCTTATTCGATGATTTATCCGTTCGGCCTGAGCCTGTCGAAGGCGCTTCGACAGGCTCAGCGCGAACGGTGTTGCCCTCAGCGCCAGCGGTGTTGACATCAAGCACCAGCAGCAGCGAGCCTTCGGAGACCTTGTCGCCCAGTTTGACCTTGAGTTCTTTCACCACGCCGGTGTGGCTGCACGGGATTTCCATGGAGGCTTTGTCAGACTCCACGGTGATCAGGCTTTGCTCGGCCTTGACGCTGTCGCCGGGTTTGACCAGCAGTTCGATGACGGTGACTTCGGCGAAGTCGCCAATGTCGGGGACTTTGATGTCGATGAGTGCCATGTTGGTTTCCAATAAATGAGATTGAAAGTTCGCCAAAAAGAGGGGCTCTCCTTTGTAGGAGCGGCGCCCCGCCGCGAATGACTTCTAAACAGCCTTCGTCGCGGGGGCGCGACTCCTACAGGGAAGTCAGTCTCTCAGAGCAACACCCGACGGAAATCGCCGAGGATCTGACCCAGATAGACATTGAAGCGTGCCGCAGCGGCGCCGTCGATCACGCGGTGGTCCCAGGTCAGGCTGAGCGGCAGCATCAGGCGCGGTTGGAAGGCCTTGCCGTCCCACACCGGCTCGATGGTGGAGCGGCAGACGCCCAGAATGGCGACCTCGGGCGCGTTGATGATGGGCGTGAAGTAACGCCCGCCAATGCCGCCCAGGCTGCTGATGGTGAAGCTGGCGCCAGTCATTTCGGCCGGGCTCAGTTTGCCATCGCGCGCTTTTTTGGCCAGCTCGCCCATCTCCTGGCTGATCTGGAAGATGCCTTTTTGGTCGGCGTCCTTGATCACCGGCACCATCAGGCCGTTGGGCGTGTCGGCGGCAAAGCCGATGTGGAAATACTGCTTGTAGATCAGTGCGTCGCCATCCAGAGAGCTGTTGAACTCGGGGTATTTTTTCAAAGCCGCCACGCAGGCCTTGATCAGGAACGCCAGCATGGTGACCTTCACGCCTGATTTTTCATTCTCTTTGTTGGTGGCAACGCGAAAGGCTTCCAGGTCGGTGATGTCGCAGTCGTCATGGTTGGTCACAGCCGGAATCATGATGGCGTTGCGCAGCAGGTTGGCGCCGCTGATCTTCTTGATGCGGCTGAGTTCCTTGCGTTCGATCGGGCCAAACTTGGCAAAGTCCACCTTGGGCCACGGGATCAGGCCCAGGCCGGCACCGTCATTGCCGCCAGCGGCACCAGCGCTCTTGACTTGGGCCTGTGCCGCCAGGGTTTGCACCGCGCCAGTCATGACCGAGCGGGTAAAGGACTGCACGTCATGGTCGGTGATACGGCCTTTGAGGCCGCTACCTTTGACTTCGTTCAGGGGCACGCCGAGTTCGCGGGCAAATTTGCGTACCGAGGGCGAGGCGTGCGGCAGGCCCTGCGCCAGGGTGGCCATGGGGTTGTGCGCTGGTGTGGCCAGCGCGGCAGCCGCTGTTGCAAGTGTTGCCGGAGCGAGCCCTTCGACAGGCTCAGGGCGAACGGTGGCGGGTGTTGGCGCTGCTGCTGCAATGGCCACCGCTGGCGCCACGCTGAAGGCATCCACAGCAGCAGCTTCGTCAGCCACTTCAAGCAGCAGCACCAATGAGCCCTCCTTGACCTTGTCGCCCAGGGCCACTTTGAGCTCTTTGACCACGCCGGCGTGACTGGACGGGATTTCCATCGATGCCTTGTCGGACTCGACAGTCATCAGGGACTGTTCGGCGCGGATGGTGTCGCCGGGTTTGACCAGCAGTTCGATCACCGCCACTTCAGCGAAGTCGCCAATGTCGGGGACTTTGATTTCTATGATTGCCATGTTGTGTCTCGCTTTATTGGTGTGGTTCTCATGCGTACAAGGGGTTCACTTTGTCGGTGTTGATGCCGTATTTGGCAATGGCCTCGGCCACTTTGCTCACCGGCAGCTTGCCGTCTTCACTGAGTGCCTTGAGGGCGGCGACCACGATGTAGTGGCGGTTGATCTCGAAGTGCTCGCGCAGTTTTGAGCGGAAGTCGCTGCGGCCAAAGCCGTCGGTTCCCAGCACTTTGTAGCTGCGTCCCTTCGGGATGAAGGAGCGAATTTGCTCGGCATAGGCCTTCATGTAGTCGGTCGATGCCACCACCGGGCCGTCGTGGCCTTCAAGCTGCTGCGCCACAAATGATACTTTTGCCGCAGCGGTCGGGTGCAGCAGGTTGTCGCGCTCGCAGGCCTGGCCGTCGCGCGCCAGCTCGTTGAAGCTCGGGCAGCTCCAGACGTCGGCGGTCACGCCCCAGTCCACGGCCAGCAGTTTTTGCGCAAAGAAGCTCTCGCGCAGGATGGTGCCAGAGCCCAACAACTGCACACGCGGCCCCTTGGCACCTTCAGCGCCGGGTTTGCACAGGTACATGCCCTTGATGATCTGGTCTTCGGTGCCCGGGGTGAGGCCGGGCATGGCGTAGTTTTCATTGAGCAGAGTAATGTAGTAATACACGTTTTCCTGCTTTTCCACCATGCGTTTCAAGCCGTGGTGCAGGATGACACCGACTTCATGCGCAAAGGTCGGATCGTAGCTGACACAGTTGGGAATGGTGCCGGCCAGGATGTGGCTGTGGCCGTCTTCATGCTGCAAGCCCTCGCCGTTGAGCGTGGTACGCCCCGAGGTGCCGCCCAGCAAAAAGCCGCGTGCCTGCATGTCGCCCGCGGCCCAGGCCAGGTCGCCAATGCGCTGGAAGCCGAACATGGAGTAATAGACATAAAACGGCACCATGATGCGGTTGGAGGTGGAGTAGCTGGTGGCCGCCGCGATCCAGCTCGCCATGCCGCCGGCTTCGTTGATGCCTTCCTGCAGCACCTGGCCCTTGGCATCTTCCTTGTAGTACATCACCTGGTCTTTATCGACCGGGGTGTATTGCTGGCCATCGGGGTTGTAAATACCGATCTGGCGGAACAGCCCCTCCATGCCGAAGGTGCGACCCTCATCGACCAGAATCGGCACCACCCGCGGGCCCAGCGCCTGGTCGCGCAGCAGTTGCGTCAAAAAGCGCACATAGGCTTGCGTGGTGGAGATTTCGCGGCCTTCCGCGGTGGGCTCGATCACACTCTTGAAGACTTCCAGCGCTGGCACGGTAAAGTGCTCATCGGCTTGGGTACGGCGGTGCGGCAGATAGCCGCCCAGGGCTTTGCGGCGCTCGTGCAGGGAACGCATCTCCGGCGTGTCGTCGGCCGGTTTGTAAAAAGGAATGTTGGCGATCTGGCTGTCCGGGATCGGGATGTTGAAGCGGTCACGGAATATCTTGATGTCGTCGTCAGTGAGCTTCTTGGTCTGGTGCACGTTGTTTTTGCCCTCGCCGCTTTTGCCCATGCCAAAACCCTTGACGGTCTTGATCAACAGCACGGTCGGCTGGCCCTTGTGATTGACGGCTGCGTGGTAAGCGGCATAGACCTTTTGCGGGTCATGACCGCCGCGGCGCAGGTTCCAGATGTCGTCGTCGCTCATCTTGGCCACCATTTCCAGCGTTTTCGGATCACGGCCAAAGAAATGTTTTCGCACATAAGCGCCGTCATTGGACTTGAAGGTCTGGTAGTCGCCATCGAGCGTGTCCATCATCACCTTGCGCAAGGCGCCGTCCTTGTCGCGCGCCAGCAGCGGGTCCCAGTTGCTGCCCCACAGCAGCTTGATCACGTTCCAGCCGGCACCGCGGAAGGTGCCTTCCAACTCCTGGATGATTTTGCCGTTGCCACGCACCGGGCCGTCCAGCCGTTGCAAATTGCAGTTAATGACAAACACCAGGTTGTCGAGCTTTTCACGGGCCGCCAGGCCGATCGCACCCAGGCTTTCGACTTCGTCCATTTCGCCGTCGCCGCAGAACACCCAGACCTTGCGGTTCTCGGTGTTGGCAATGCCACGGGCATGCAGGTATTTCAGAAAGCGCGCCTGGTAAATCGCCATCAGTGGCCCCAAACCCATGGAGACGGTGGGGAACTGCCAGAACTCGGGCATCAGCTTGGGATGCGGGTAGCTCGACAAGCCCTTGCCGCCGGTTTCCTGGCGGAAATTGAGCAACTGCTCTTCGGTCAGGCGCCCTTCCATGTAGGCGCGGGCATAGACGCCGGGGGCCACATGGCCCTGGATATAAAGGCAGTCGCCGCCGTGGTTTTCACTTTCGGCGTGCCAGAAATGGTTGAAACCGGCGCCAAACATGTGCGCCAGCGAAGCAAACGAGCCAATGTGGCCGCCCAAATCACCACCGTCTTCGGGGTGATGGCGGTTGGCCTTGACCACCATCGCCATGGCGTTCCAGCGCATGTAGGCACGCAGGCGTTCTTCGATTTCGATGTTGCCGGGGCAGCGCTCTTCCTGGTCGGTCTCGATGGTGTTGACGTAGCCGGTATTGGCCGAGAAAGGCATGTCAATGCTGCTTTGGCGCGCATGTTCGAGCAATTGCTCAAGCAAATAGTGAGCGCGCTCAGGGCCCTCACTTTGAATGACGGCGCTCAGGGCGTCCATCCATTCGCGGGTTTCCTGGGTATCTGTGTCCGGCGCATTTGCCGCAGATGCGCCTACTCGGCTCTCGGGTATAACTGACATGCTTTGTCTCCTGTATTGTTTGGCCCGTGAATGGTAGTGGAGTTTGCCATTTTTGGAACGGATTGAATTTTAGCGGGATTTACAAAATATTTCAAATTGTGTTTATTGATTTTATATTATGAGATAAATAACAGCGTCACACTCCTACACTCCTGCTTATGCCCCTGTCAAAAAGAGTTCCATTGCCAAACGCACTTCAAGCCACGCCGTTGCTGCGCCTGAAAACCTGGTGGTCACGCCTGACACCCCAGCGTCAGGATCGTTTTGCCGTGTTGGCACCGCTGGCAGCGGTGGTGCTTTTTCTGGTGGCCATCCTGTCCGCTTTTGCCTACCTGCGGCTGGAAGAAATATCACGCGAGCGTGAGGCCATCAACCGTGACGTGGAATACACGCAGCAGCGCCTGCGTCTGCGCCTGCTCGAACAACAGGAGCAATTGGGACGCTTTGCCCGTGAAGTGGCCAGCCGCGAAATCAGTCACAACGATTTCATGACCCGAGCCGAAGCGCTGGCCAATCTCTACCCCGAGTTGCAAGGGCTGACCTGGATTGACGAACGCCGCCGGGTACGGGTGGACTACCACACCGCCAACTACGCAGCACCGTCACAAAAGACCGGTGAAGTGGCTGATGGCACCACGCAAGCGGTTGACAACTTCAGTCTGGTGCGCGAGTTGCTGGTTCCCCTATATTCCACGCCACATCACCAAGCTGACCTATCCACCTCGCTGGAGCTCTACTTGCCATTGATCGAGAAAGCACGTTTCAAAGGCACTTTGCTGGCGCTTTACTCGGTGGATGCCATGTTCCGTTACGGCGTACCCAACGAAATCAACGCCAGATACGCCATTTCCCTGCACGATGCGCAGGGCAAACTATTGGCCGGCACGACCATCACAGAAAGTCAACTCAAGCGCCATGTATTGCCTTGGGCCAGCCCCATCAACGCCTACGAAATGCCTGTTTCTCCCATCGGCAATGGCTTGACCCTGCGCGGTCAAGCCTACCGAACCTCGCTGGGCGTGATTGGCAGTGGCCTGTTCTGGCTGGTGATGGTGCTCAGTGCCATCACCGCCTGGCTGCTGCTGGCCAACTGGAGTCACACCCGCAGGCGCATCCAGGCGCAAGATGCCCTGGTGCAGGAGACCGCGTTTCGCCGCGCCATGGAAAACTCCATGCTCACCGGCATGCGCGCCCTGGATCTGCAGGGACGCATCACCTATGTGAATGCTGCTTTTTGCCAGATGACGGGCTGGAGTGAAGCCGACCTGGTGGGCAAAACCGCGCCTTTTCCGTATTGGCCTGAAGAAGATTTTGACCTGCTCAAAAATCGGCTCACCGAAGAACTGTCGGGTCAAATTTTGCCCAGCGGTATCCAGTTTCGAGTCAAGCGCAAAAATGGCTCCCTCTTCGACGCCCGACTCTACGTCTCCCCACTGATTGACGCCTTTGGCATGCAAACGGGCTGGATGACCTCCATGACCGACATCACCGAACCCAACCGGGCACGCGAGCAGCTGGCCGCCTCGTACGAACGTTTTACCACGGTGCTGGAAGCGCTGGATGCGTCTATTTCGGTCGCCCCCCTGGGCAGTGACGAGCTGCTGTTCGCCAACAAGCTGTATCGACAATGGTTTGGCACCCAAGCCCAGGGTCATGTGCAGTTGGTGGCTGAGGCAGGCGTACCTCCCCCAATCAGCAGCGATGAAACCAGGGACACCGTCGATGCCTTTGCCGGTTTACCCACCGACCAACTGGCCGACAACGAGGCCGAGAGTGCTGAAATTTACCTGGGCAGCCTGGGCCTCTGGCTGGAAGTTCGCAGCCGTTACCTGAGCTGGGTCGATGGCCGACTGGCGCAGATGGTGATTGCCACTGACATCACCGCCCGGCGGAATGCCGAAGAGCAGTCCCAGGTACAAGCGGAACGTGCACAAACTGCCAGCCGTTTGATCACCATGGGCGAAATGGCCTCCAGCGTGGCCCACGAACTCAACCAGCCGCTCACGGCCATCAACAACTATTGCCATGGCATGGTGTCGCGCATCAAGAGCAAGCAGATCAATGAGGATGAGTTGCTTGGCGCCCTTGAAAAAACGGCCAAACAGGCGCACCGGGCGGGCCAGATCATCCACCACATCCGTTCCTTTGTGAAACGCAGCGAACCCAACCGCACCCTTTCCAATGTGACCACGATGGTCACGGAAGCGGTGGAACTGGCAGAAATTGAATTGCGCCGACGCAACGTCAAGCTCAGTCAATACCTGGTGCCCAGGCTGCCCATGGTTTTGGTTGACCCGATTTTGATCGAACAGGTCTTGCTCAACCTGCTGAAAAATGCAGCCGAGTCGGTTGACGCGGCGCAACGACCCACAGCCCAGCGACTGATCAAGCTGACGGTGGCGCAAGCCTATGTCAACGACAAGCCGGTGATCGAGTTCAAGGTGGTCGATTCGGGCGCGGGCATTTCGCCTGACATGATGGAACACCTCTACGAGGCCTTTTATTCCACCAAGGCCGATGGCATGGGTATTGGTCTTTCCTTGTGCCGCTCCATTGTGGAATCGCACATGGGAAGAATGAAAGCCGAGAACCTTTACAATGGGGAAGTCGTGACGGGCTGCTGCTTTACCTTCTGGATTCCGATCGCCGAGCCCCTGCCGACAACGTCCACAAAGCGTTCTGTCCAACCCACATTGCAGATACCACCATGAGTTTGATCCCCAAAAAAGGCACGGTTTACGTCATCGACGATGATGAGGCGGTGCGAGATTCGTTGCAGTGGATGCTGGAGGGCAAAGACTACCGGGTGCGATGTTTCGACTCCGCCGAGTCGTTTCTGAACCGATTTGATGCGCGCGAAGTGGCTTGCCTGATCGTTGACATCCGCATGGGCGGCATGACCGGTCTGGAGCTGCAAAACCGCCTGATTGAAAGCCACTCACCGCTGCCGCTGGCCTTTATCACCGGCCATGGCGACGTGCCGATGGCGGTTGACACCATGAAAAAAGGGGCCATGGACTTTATCCAGAAACCCTTTAACGAAGAGCAACTGGTACCACTGGTGGAGCGCATGCTGGTGCAGGCCAAGGAATCATTTGCCGAATTTCAAAACGCCCTCGATCGCGATGCCCTGATGGGACGCCTGACCCTGCGCGAAACCCAGGTGCTCGAGCGCATTGTGGCGGGCCGCCTGAACAAACAGATTGCCGACGACCTCGGCATCAGCATCAAAACGGTGGAGGCGCACCGCGCCAACATCATGGAAAAACTCAGTGCCAACACGGTGGCCGATCTGCTCAAAATTGCGCTGGGGCCCAATGCAGCCAAGGCTTGACCATTTGCTATTTTCAGCTTGACTTCCCATGCCCGCCACCTCTGGACTTGCGGGCTTTTTTATTGATGGATTTGACATGACAACAAGCACCCACAGCGCCCTCATCATTGACGGTGTCGCGCTCTCCCAAAAGCTGCGCGCCGACGTGACCACACGGGTGCAAGCCCTCAAGGCGCGCGGCATCACACCCGGCCTGGCGGTGATTCTGGTCGGCGACAGCCCAGCCAGCCAGGTCTATGTGCGCAACAAGGTCAAGGGCTGCCAGGACTGTGGTTTTCATTCGGTGCTGGAAAAGTACGATGCCACTTTGACCGAGGCCGCGTTGCTGGCGCGCATTGCGGCGCTCAACGCCGACCCCGCCATTCACGGCATTCTGGTGCAGTTGCCGGTGCCCGCGCACATTGATGCCACCAAGGTGATCGAGGCCATTTCTCCGCGCAAGGATGTCGATGGTTTTCACGTGGCCAGCGCCGGTGCCCTGATGACCGGCATGCCCGGCTTTTTGCCCTGCACGCCTTACGGCTGCATGAAGATGCTCGAATCCATCGGCTATGACTTGAAAGGCAAACACGCCGTGGTGATTGGCCGCTCCAACATCGTGGGCAAGCCCATGGCGCTGATGCTGCTGCAAAAAAATGCCACCGTGACCATTTGCCACAGTGCCACGCGCGACCTGAAAGCCATCACGCTGCAGGCCGACGTGATCGTGGCCGCCGTCGGCAAACGCAACGTGCTGACCGCCGACATGGTCAAACCCGGCGCCGTGGTGCTGGACGTTGGCATGAACCGCAACGAGCAAGGCAAACTGTGCGGCGACGTGGACTTTGAAGGCGTGCGCCAGGTCGCCAGCGCCATTACCCCGGTGCCCGGCGGGGTTGGCCCCATGACCATTACCATGTTGCTGGTCAACACCCTGGAAGCCGCTGAACGCGCGGCAAGTTAACTTTCATGGTTACACAGTCGCCCCAAACGATGAAAGAAAGTCGTCATTGCGAGCCGCCCGAATCGGCCCGTTACCGCACACGGACCTTGAACCCTGTGGGGCGGACTTCAGTCCGCCATGGTCGACTGAAGTCGACCCCACAACAAGCCCAAACGCTGTGTTCATGGAAA
>PHCO01000061.1 GCA_002842265.1 Betaproteobacteria bacterium HGW-Betaproteobacteria-18
TGCTGGTGCACGGCTTTCGCCCGCAGGTGAATGAACAACTCAAGGCCAAGGGCCACACGCCGCGCTATTTCAGAGGCATCCGCATCACTGACGAAGTGTCGCTGGACTGCGCCCAGGAAGCCGCCGGCCAGTTGCGCTACGAGATTGAGGCAGCGTTCAGCCAGGGACTGCCCAATACACCCATGGCGGGTGCCACGGTGCGGGTGATTTCTGGTAACTTTTTGACTGCGCGCCCGGTTGGCATCGTCGATGGCGTGGACTTTCAGCATTCGGGCGTGGTGCGCAAGATCGACACCGCGGGCATCCTGCGCTCGCTCGACATGGGTGCGCTGGTGTTGATGTCACCGTTTGGTTTTTCGCCCACCGGCGAGGCCTTCAACCTGACCATGGAAGAAGTGGCCACCTCGGTGGCCACCGCACTACAAGCCGACAGACTGATTTTTGTCACCGAAATCCCCGGTATTGCCACCCATGTGGACCAACCGGTAAGTGAAGACAACCCGATCGACACCGAGTTGCCGCTGGCTGCCGCCGAAAAGCTGCTGGCAGACTTGCCCGATGCCAACACTCCCAGTGACACCGCGTTTTATTTGCAGCACTGTGTCAAGGCCTGCAAGGGCGGCGTGGAGCGCAGCCACATCATTCCGTTTGCTGTTGATGGCTCCATTTTGCTGGAAGTCTATGTGCACGATGGCATTGGCACCATGGTGGTCGATGAAAAGCTGGAGAGCCTGCGCGAAGCCACAGTAGATGATGTCGGCGGCATTTTGCAATTGATCGAGCCGTTCGAGAAAGATGGCACCCTGGTCAAGCGCAGCCGCACCGAAATAGAACGTGACGTGGGCCTGTACACCGTGATCGAGCACGACGGCGTGATTTTTGCCTGCGCCGCGCTTTACGCCTACCCCGAAGCCCGCACTGGCGAGATGGCCGCACTCACGGTATCGCCGCAAGTACAAGGTCAGGGTGACGGCGAGCGGGTGCTCAAGCGCATAGAACAGCGCGCCAAAGCGGCGGGGCTGGACAGCATTTTCGTGCTGTCCACCCGCACCATGCACTGGTTCCTGAAACGCGGCTTTGTCCAGGTGGACGCCGAGTGGCTGCCCGAAGCCCGCAAGCGCAAGTACAACTGGGACCGCAAAAGCCAAGTTTTGGTGAAGAAAATTACTTGATTGATTTGATGCCTATCAAATTAACCAGAACTGATGAAGTTCAAAATCAACCGATTGCCTATCTTCAAGGAAGCACCATGACGAAACAAAATACGCCTTCTTCCATTTCTCATGATGGTCAAACCGCCTCAATACGCAAAACACCGGCAACGCGAAAAAAGCCTGTCGCCAAAGCCATCACAAGACCTGTCGCCAGCGTAGCAAAAAAAACTGCCGTAGCGCCTGTGCGCCGTGTTGCGCGAGGTGATACCAGCGGAGCAAAAACCACCACCGGCATCGCCCACAAAGTGGTTCAAAAAAGCATCGATGCCGCCCAGACAAGCAAAAACCAGGCCATTAACGATATTTTGGCCAGCACCACCAGCAAGGTGGATGCACTGAAAACCCTGCTCGAAGGAAGTTCCCCGGACGACGCGGCCGCCATTCGACAGATGCTGCTGGAAGGCCAGTCCCAGCCAGGAGGAAAAATCAGCAAGCCTGATGACGAGTTATCCAGCGACTGGCGCACTGGTGGTTACCCGTACAAAAACTTGATGTCGCGCAAGCGATATGAGACTCAAAAATACAAGCTTCAAGTGGAATTGCTGAAACTGCAAAGCTGGGCCAAGGAAACCGGTCAACGTGTGGTGATTCTCTTTGAGGGGCGCGATGCTGCTGGCAAGGGTGGAACGATTCGCCGCTTCAATGAGCACCTTAACCCACGGGGTGCACGCGTGGTGGCGCTGGAAAAACCCTCTGATGCCGAGCGCGGGCAGTGGTACTTTCAGCGCTACGTGCAGCATCTGCCAACCGCTGGTGAAATTGTGATGTTTGACCGCTCCTGGTACAACCGTGCCGGCGTAGAGCGCGTCATGGGCTTCTGTTCAGAAACCGAATACCAGCAGTTCATTCACCAAGCACCACTGTTTGAGCGCCAACTGGTGCAAAGCGGTGTCTACCTGATCAAATTCTGGTTTTCAGTCAGTCGCAAAGAGCAACGCCGCCGGTTCAAAGAACGCGAACTGCACCCACTCAAGCAATGGAAACTCAGCCCGATTGACCTGGCCTCGCTGGACAAATGGGAAGAGTACACCAAGGCCAAGGAAGCCATGTTTTTCGAGACCGACACGGCTGATGCGCCCTGGACCGTGATCAAGTCAGACTGCAAGAAGCGCGCGCGTCTGAATGCCATGCGGTATGTGCTGCACAAATTGCCATACACCAACAAGGAGCTGCAAAACATAGGCACACTCGACACCTTGCTGGTGGGGCGCGCCCATGTGGTGTATGAACGCGGTGAGCACCCAGGGAGCGTACTGCTCTAGGCCGTTTAGCGGCGTTTGGCCCTACGCGAAATCAGGGCCAGTGCCAGCACGCCAACCAGGCAAAAAACAAGAAATGCCCAGTTGGCGATGGAGCCGCCCAGAAAAGTCCAGTCAACGGCTGAACAGTCGCCGCTGCCCTTGAAGATCATGGGAATGACGCGCTGGAGCGGAAAGTTTTCGATCATGCCGTAAAAGTCCCGGCCACAGGTGGCTACTTCCGGTGGGTACCACTGCAACCAGGTTTGCCGTGCCGCCACAAAAGCCCCAAAACCGGAGGCCAGCAGCAACACCAAGGCGCCCCAAAAATGAGCACGTCTTGATGCGCTGGCGCTCAGTAAAGCGGCAACGATGGCGACCGAAAACAGGGCATAGCGCTGGACGATGCACATCGGGCAGGGTTCCAGGCCCTTGCTGTGTTGCAAATACAAGCCGAAAGCCAGCATGGCCAGACAGATCACACTCAAAAATGCGAAAACGCGCCGAGGCGCGTTGTCCAATGTGACTAAAAATGCGTTCAGCATGCGTTATTTGGACGCTTCATCCAGCGCTTTGCAAGAGGGCGCACACACCGCCTGGGATTTGCCCAAAATTTTCTTGGAGACCATCTGGGATCGCGCCCGGTGCTTGCCGCACAGGAAGCACGACATCGTTGCGGCACCAAATGAGGTAGCTGCAGTGAAAGGCGAACCTGACACCTTGGATTTGTAACGCAGGCCATCGGCCACGATTTTGGTTTTGGTATCTGCTTTTGACATACGCTGGATTTTAACGCAGGTGCGCGCTTTGTGAAAAACCTTGCTACAGTTGCAAGCTTTGACTCCATCTTTGAAAGATTGTTATGGCGCGCACTGTGAATTGCATCAAACTCGGCATTGAAGCTGAGGGACTCGACTTTCCCCCCTATCCGGGTGAATTGGGCAAGCGCATTTGGCAAAGTGTCAGCAAGCAGGCCTGGGCCGACTGGCTCAAGCACCAAACCATGCTGGTCAATGAAAATCGCCTGAATCTGGCCGACGCGCGCGCGCGCCAATACCTGGCACGGCAAATGGAAAACCACTTTTTTGGCGGCGGTGCCGATGCTGCCCAAGGCTATGTGCCGCCCAAGGAATAAGCACACACCATGGCGGTTAATCCGGGAAAACCGCAGCCAACCCTGGACAAAGACCCTACAAACGCGTGGCAAAGGCTGGCTTGCTGGCGCATGCTTGACACGCAGTTTGAGCAGGGCGAACGCTTTTTCAAAATCTGGCAAGCCTGGCGTGACGATCCACAGCGTTCGCGTCTGCTGCACTATGTCGCGTTTACCCAAGATCCGCCCACCGGCCCGGATTTGTCAAACGCCGTGGGCCATGATCCGGCACTGACGCTGCTGGCGCAGGAACTGGTCGACCAGTGGTTTGGCCTGCTGCCGGGTTTCCATCGTTTTTTACTGAGTCAGGACCAGGTTGTGCTGACCCTGTGCGTGGGCGACACATTAAGCTTGCTGCGCCAGCAACAGTTTGAAGCCGATGCCGTTGAATGGCGTGTGCAAGACGACGATGCAGGCGCACTTTGGACCCTCAAGGCACTGGCGCGTTGCTGCCATCGTGGCACCGCCCTGGTCGCAAGAAGCCAAAACGCGCTGCCTGTATCCGAATTAAGTCTTCATTTGACGCAATGTGGCTTTGAAATAAAAACCGCTGGGGCAACCCACCAAGCCACAGAGCCCACGTTTTTTGAGACCTGCTTCAACCCGCGCTGGGCACTGAAAAACACCCGACAAAACGCCATGGAAACCGCATTGCCCATTGGCACCTGTGCGGTCATCGGTGCCGGTTTGGCGGGGGCCAGTGTGGCGGCAGCGCTGGCGCGGCGCGGCTGGCAAGTCACGGTGCTGGATCAGGCCGATGCCCCGGCAGCCGGCGCGTCCGGACTGCCGGTCGGCCTCGTCGTGCCGCATGTCTCGGCGGACGACTGTGCGCTGTCACGGCTGTCACGCAGCGGCGTGCGCCTGATGCTGCAACAGGCGCGCAGCCTGCTGGTGGCAGGCCAGGACTGGGCACCCAGCGGCGTGCTGGAGCGGCAAATTGACGGCAGCCCCACCCTGCCCCCCAACTGGAGCGATGCCGGACAGGAATGGTCGGGGTTGGCACCCCCGACCTTGCAGGATACCGCATGGTCCGGCAACTCCGACACTACTCTGGATGTGTGGCACCGACAAGGCGCCTGGCTCAAACCCGCTCAGTTGGTGCGCGCCTGGCTCAGGCAACCCGGTGTCACGTTCATGGGCAATGCTGAAGTGGCCCGTCTGCATCATCAGGATGGCGCATGGGAATTGCTGGATGCAAAGGGAAAGGTACTGTGTCGTGCCGAGCGTGTGGTGCTTGCCAATGCTTGTGGCGCAGTTGCTTTGCTCAGGCAATTGCAGCAGGACGATGCTGTCCGCTCAGGCAGCTTGGCACACCTGCCAACGATGCAGGGTCTGCGTGGCTTGTTGAGCTGGGCCGCACACCACAATTCAGTGCCTTCGGCCTTCCCTGCGTATCCGGTCAACGGCTCGGGTGCCATGGTGCCCAGCGTACCGATCGAGGGCAGTTCGGCCTGGTTCATGGGCTCGTCGTACCAGCCCGCAACCCAGACTGAACGCAGCGACCTGGACAACCACCTCAGCAACCTGCAGCACTTGCAAGCTTTGCTGCCTGAATTGGCCCGTCAATTGCAAACCGCGTTTGAATCAGGCGAATTCCAAAGCTGGAAGAACACACGCTGCGTGACCACGGATCGACTGCCCGCCGTGGGGCCACTGGAAACCTGCGAGCAACCGGGTTTGTGGTTGTGCGCTGGCATGGGCTCGCGGGGTTTGAGTTTCTCGGTGCTGTGCGCCGAGTTGCTGGCCGCCCGCTGGGGCGCTGAACCCTGGCCGGTTGAAGCTGGCCTGGCCCGCAGCCTGGATGCGCTGCGCGGCTGACAGCGCGGGCCATCAGGCCCTTTAATTCACAGCCGCTGTAATTTTTCCAGCGCCAGTTGCAGCGTGGCCGTTTTCTTGGCAAAGCAAAACCGCACCACCTGCTGGTCAAAACCGGCACCGTAGAAAGCCGACAAGGGAATGGCCGCCACGCCGATCTCGGCGGTGAGCCACTTACAAAAATCGGCTTCCTTCAGGTCGTTGATTTGAGAGGTATCGACACACTGAAAATACGTGCCCTCGCAGGGCAACAGCTTGAACTTGCTGTCTTTCAGGCCGGCCCGGAAAAAGTCGCGTTTTTGCTGATAAAAATCCGGCAGCTTGAGGTAGGCGTCCCGGTGCGCCATGTACTCGGCCAGGCCAAACTGCACCGGGGTGTTGACGGTGAACACGTTGAACTGGTGCACTTTGCGAAACTCATGGCTCAGCGCCGCCGGGGCCGCCACGTAGCCCACCTTCCAGCCCGTCACATGGTAAGTTTTGCCGAAGCTCGACACCACGAAGGCGCGCTCGGCCAGACCGGCAAACATGGCGGCGCTTTGGTGCTTCTGGCCGTCGAACACCATGTGCTCATACACCTCGTCGCTGATCAGCAGCACATTGGTCGGTACCAAAAGTGCCTCAAGCTGCCGCATTTCTGCCGCCGTCCAGACCGTGCCGCTCGGGTTGTGCGGTGAGTTGACGATGATGGCGCGCGTCTTTGGCGTAAGGGCCGCGGCAATTTTTGCAAAGTCGGGGCGAAACGTGCCCGGCGTTAACGGCACGCGCACCGGCAGGCCACCAGCGAGCTCGATGTTGGGCACATAGCTGTCGTAGCAGGGCTCCAGCACAATCACTTCGTCGCCGGGGTGCACCACCGCCAGAATGATCGTCAGGATCGCCTGCGTGGCCCCGGCGGTGATGGTGATTTCAGTGGCCGCGCTGTATTGACGGCCGTAAAGCGCTGCTATTTTTGCAGCAACGGCTTCCCGCAACACCGGCACACCCGGCATCGGCGGATACTGGTTTTTACCCTGCTGCATGGCTTGGGTAACGGCATTGACCAACTGCGGATCGCAGTCAAAGTCCGGAAAACCCTGACCCAGATTGACCGCATTTTTTTCCACTGCCAGTGCCGACATGACGGTAAAGATGGTGGTGCCGACGTTGGGCAGTTTGCTCTTGAGAGTAATTGAAGTCATTTTTAATCAGTTGAGGACAGAGCAAATTTGCTTCGCAAATCTTGGTCTGTCCCGCAAGGTTCTAATATGTTGAGGACAGAACTGGCTCGCTGCGCGAGCTGCGGTCTGTCCCGCAAAGCTTTACAACTCATAATCATTGACATGCCCCGTCATGGCGCGGGCGACCAGGTTGCGGTCGAGCCGGGAGCTGAGCAATTCAGCAAATTGATAGACAAAATTGCGCAGGTAAGCTCCGCGCTTGAACGCGACCCGCGCAATATTTTGGCCAAAAAGTTGGCCGGCGGGCCGGACCACCAGCTCATTGTTGGCACCGCCTTCCACCACGTCGCGCACCGACATTTCGGCGGCAATGCCCACCCCAAGACCCAGCTTGACGTAGGTCTTGATCACGTCGGAGTCGATGGCTTCCAGCGCAATGCGGGGTTCGAGCTTGCGCGTGGCAAAGGCATGGTCAATTTTGGTGCGCCCGGTGTAAGACGGGTGGTAGGTAATCAGGGGTTCGTGGGCAATGTCTTCCAGCGTCAGGTGTTCCTTGGCGCACAACGGATGCCCCACCGGCAACACCAGCACGTGCTGCCATTCGTAACACGGCAAGGTCACCAGCTCGTCATAGCCATCCAGCGACTCGGTTGCAATGCCGATTTCTGCCACTTCGTCAATCAGCATCTGCGCCACCTGGTCGGGCGAGCCCTGATGCAGGCTGACGTTGACCTTGGGGTAGGCCAGGCGCAATCTGGCCACCGGTTCGGGCAGCACATAACGCGCCTGGGTGTGGGTGGTGGCAATGGACAGGGTGCCGCTGTCTTCGGCGCTGAATTCATCACCAATGCGCTTGAGATTGGTGACTTCACGCATGATCAATTCAATGCTCTTGAGCACTTGTTGGCCGGGCTCGGTGACGCGCTTGAGGCGTTTGCCATGGCGTGCAAAAATTTCAATGCCCAGCTCTTCCTCGAGCTCAATGATGGCTTTGGACACGCCTGGTTGGGAGGTGTGCAGCGCCTTGGCGGCCTCGGTCAAATTGAGGTTACGTCGGACGGCTTCCTGGACAAATCGGAATTGATGCAGATTCATGATGCCTCAAGGGTCTAAAGATTGACTGAGGGCAGCGCAATTTGCGCCAGCAATTCAACCACACGAGCGTCCTCGCCCACCGACGGATTCAATAAAAAACTGACCTGTGGGTAGTTGCACTGGAGTTCACTGACCAGCACAGGCAAGTCCTCGCGGGCATGTCGGCCAACGCCAAGAAACATGGGTACGATGGTGATGCTGACAACCCCAAGTGTCACCAGTTCTGCCGTGGTGCTGGCCAGGTCTGGCGCCGTGATTTCAAGAAATGCGCAGCGCACGCAGCACTGCGGGTCAATCGTGAGCATGCGCTGCGCCACTGTGTCTATCGGGACGCGCCAAACGGGGTCACGTGAGCCATGGCCGAAGAGAATGGTTGCCTGCATAAGTGGATTGTTTTCAAAAATAGGGTTAGCCAGTCAATGGGGCGAGCCTCATCGTCTGAGCACCAGCCAGCCAAAAGCCGAGAGCGACAACACCGAATAAATCATGCCCGGCATCGCCGCCGTTAACCAGGGTTGCCAGCTTTGCAGATTACCAATGTAGCCAAACACGTTGTTGAGCAAAAAGAAGCTGATGCCCGCCATGACACCGCCAAACACATAGGTGGTGATGCTGCCGGAGCGAAAGTGCAAATAGGCAAAGGGTAAAGCCAGCACCACCATGACCAGACAACTCAAAGGATAAAAAACTTTTTTCCAGAATTCGATTTCATAGCGCTGTGCGGCCTGCGCGTTGCTTTGCAAATGCTGGATGTATTGAAACAAATCGAGGGTGCGCATGCGCTCGGGCTTGAGCAAGGCGGCTGACACCATTTCTGCGCTGATGTGGTTGGGCCAGCGCAATGAATCCCATTGCAAACGATCAATCCTGGCCGTTTCGGCCCCATCGACTGGAAACTCTGTGCGATTGACCTGCTGCAACTGCCATGCTTCATCGCTCGACACCGAGGCAGACTGGGCCTGCATCATCGACATCAGAAAACCACGGTTGTCAAACTCAAAAATCCGGATATCGTGCAACACACCATCAGAGGCCAGTTCTCCGACGTTGACGGCGTACTGGCCGTAATTCTGTTTTTCCTTGAGCCAGGCACCCGTTTGACCCACCGTGATACGCCCGGTATAACGCGCCTTGAGCAACTGGCCGGCTCGGTCGGCCACGGGCGACACGTAATCTCCCAGCGCAAAGGTCAGCAAAACAAAGCCGCCCCCCAGAATCAACAGCGACTTGAGGGCACGCCACGGATCGAGCCCGCTGGTGCGCAATATGGTGAATTCAGAACTCTGGGCCAGGCGCGCCATGACAAAAATGGTACCAATCAAGACCGCAATGGGCATGAGCTCATAGAGATGACTGGGAATGATCAAGGCCACATAAGCGAGCGCGTGCGCCAGGCTGTAGCCTGTCGCCGTGTAGCGCCCCACGGCTTGAATTTCGGCAACCAGATCAAAAAAGAAAAACAGCGACAAAAACCCCAGCGTGACAAAAGCCACCGCATAGAGCACTTCCCCGTAAATCAGTCGGCGGATGGTTTTCACGACGCAGTCACCTTTCGGCGCAAGCGCGACAAACCCAACACCTCGCGCCATTGCATGTTGAGATGGCTCTTGGCGAGCACCAGCATTGCCAAAACAAAAATACCACCATGCAAGCCCAGCATCAATTGGACAAAGCTGAATTTGCCCGTCGTGATCAAGTTTTGTCCCAAACTCAGCAGGTTGTAATAAAAAACGAACGTGAACAAAGCAAAAACCAGATTGGCGCTGCGACCCACACGCGGATTCACGCTTGACACGGAAACCCCAATGATCACAAAGTTGAACGAGATCAGAATCAAACCCAGCCGCCACGACAATTCTGCCCAATGAAGGGGTGTCAGGTTTTCAAGCAGTTCAGCAGTGGTGCGGGTATCCACCGGCACGTAATTCATGGCTTCCAGGGCATCCATGCCAATTTGGGCCCCATATTGTTCGAACTCGCTGATTTTGATGTCGGGCGAATTCAGCGTACGCTCCAGCCGCTGACCGTTGTTGAGCATCAAAAAGCGCCCCGTCGGCAGGTTTTCAATGCGACCGCTGCGCGCTGATGTGACGGTTTCCTTGCCCTTTTCCGTGGTGGCAATAAAGACATTGGCACCGGCTTGCGCCCCTGACACGTCTTTTTCAATAAAAAACACCCGCGCCCCGTCAGCAGACTCCTGAAACTGACCGGGCTCAACGCGCTCCAGGTCGCCGCGCTGTTCATATTGGTTTTTAAGCTCTTCAATGCGCAAATTGGTCCAGGGCAAGATCAACAAAGCCAATCCGGCCACCACCGCAAACACCGGCCAGGCAAAGCGCAGTAAAGGCCTCACCACTGAAAAAAGGCCCTGACCGCTGGACAGCCAAATCACCATTTCGCTGTCACGGTACATGCGTGACAAGGTCGAAATAACGGCAATAAACAGGCCCAGGGTCAGCAATGTGGGCATGTAAGCCAGCACGGTGTAGCCCATGACCAAAAACACGTCAGATGGATTGAAACTGCCGCGCGACGCCAGGCCCAAGGTGCGGATCAGGGTCATGGTCATGACCACCGTGACCAACACAATCAGGGTCGCGCCAAAACTTCGGGACAGCTCTTTGCGTAAGGATGAATGGAATAACATTGCGTCAATAGGAAAGGCTGAATTATGAACTTTGAACTGCTGGATTTGGATGCGGCGCACGCTGGCCATGAAAAATGTGATGTTTTACTGATGCTGCTGTCAGCCACGTTTAAACCGGGCAGAAATCCGCTGTCTTCACTGATCAGCAAGGCGCTGAAAGCGGGTGACCTGGCAGACAAGCCCGGCAGCTTGCTTGACATCTACCGTCCTGCCGGGCTGGCTTGCGCACGCCTGGTATTGATTCAGGTGGGTGATGCCAAGAGCAACCCTGTTCGTAAAGGCGTGCAGGCGGCCATCGCCCTGATCAAGGCAGCCAAACCCAAGCAAATCACCCTGTGTTTTGACCAGACCCCTGACGGCCAGGCGCTCCATGTGGCATTAACCACCCTGGCGGAGGCCAGTTATGTCTATGCCACCACCTTGAGCAAAGCCGAAGCGCGCACCATTACCCATGTCAAGGTCGGCGTGCCTGACAGCACCAACCTGGCGATTCCGTTCGCCCAGACCGTGGCTGCCGTGCGTGGCATTGAACTGGCCAAGGAATGGGCCAATCGACCGGCCAACCACGCTACCCCCAGTCATTTGGCACGCGCAGCACAAGCATTGGCCAAATCGCCCCGCATCAAGTGCGAGGTGTTGAACCTCAAAGACGCCGAAAAACTGGGCATGGGTGCCTTTTTGGCCGTGGCCAAAGGCTCTGCCGAACCGCCTAAATTCATTGAATTGCACTACAAGGGTGCACCCAAAACCCAGCCACCGGTGGTGCTGGTGGGCAAAGGCATCACTTTTGACAGCGGTGGCATTTCCATCAAGCCCGCCGCTGAAATGGATGAAATGAAATACGACATGTGCGGTGCCGCCAGTGTGCTGGGCGTCTTCAAGGCACTGGCCGAACTGCAACCCAACATCAACGTCGTCGGTTTGATTCCTTCTTGCGAAAATTTGCCCAGCAGCCGCGCCGTCAAACCTGGCGACGTGGTGACCAGCATGAGCGGCCAGACCATCGAAATCCTCAACACCGACGCCGAGGGCCGATTGGTGCTGTGCGACGCCCTGACCTACGCCGAGCGCTTCAAACCGCAGGCCGTGCTCGACATCGCCACGCTCACCGGCGCCTGCGTGATTGCGCTGGGCGGCGTGCGCAGCGGGTTTTTCTCGACCGATGAAGCCATGTCGGCAGCGCTCGCCAAAGCCAGTGAATCGTCGCAAGACCTGTGCTGGCCCATGCCCCTGGATGATGACTACGCCGAGGGCCTGAAAACCAGCTTTGCCGACGTGGCCAACGTGGCGGGGCGTCCCGGCGGAGCCATCACCGCCGCCAAATTTCTACAGCGCTTTGCCAGCAAATACCCGTGGGGCCACCTGGACATTGCCGGCACCAGCTGGAAAAGCGGCACCGCCAAAGGCGCCACGGGCCGCCCGGTGGGCTTGCTGCTGCACTATGTGTTGTCTTTGCAAACCAGCGCAGCCTGATGCCAGTGACTGAAGTTGAATTCCATACCCAGGCACCTGACCGGATGCTGTATGCCTGTCGCCTGCTTCGCAAGGCAGCGGCCAGCGCAACACAGGTGCTGGTGGCAGCAGATACCGAAACACTGGCTCAACTCGATCAGCAACTCTGGACGTTTTCCAGCACCGATTTTGTGACTCATTGTTTTCTGGACGCACCCGCGCAGGTGCTTGAAAACACCCCTGTTGTGCTGACCCCAACCCTGCCAGCCAACGCCGCACAGCGTATCTTGTTGAACCTGGGTTCAGAGGTACCCGCTGGTTTTGAGCAGTTCGCCCGCATCATTGAAATCGTGAGCGAAGACGACAACGACAAACGACTGGCCCGCAGCCGCTGGAAACAATACGCCGGTTTGGGTTACAAAATGACCAGCCACGACCTGCAAGCCAAAGCGACGCCATGAACACACCCACACGCCAACCGCCCCGCTTTGTGCCCACACTCACCGAAGTGATTGAACCCAGCGCTGGCAACCAGCCCGCAACCCACCCGGCCGTTGATGTTGATGCCCTGATGGCAACGATTTGGCAGCAGATTCAACCCATGGTTGTGCTCAAATTACAACAAGAGGCTGAACAATGGCTACGCGCAACGTTGGCACAACAATTGCAGGAAATCAATGTCCAGGTGCAACGTGATATTGAATCACTGGTGCGTCAAGCGGTGAGTGACGCTTTAACGCCCCAAAACCAATCCGAACCCACCTCTACACCAGCAAATTACTGAAATATATGCACCAAATGAGTAACTTCCCTATGGTGCGGCCCCTTAAAGTAAGCTATCGTGCACGGCTAGAATTTATTTCTACAATTTTTTTTTAACCTGGAGTTTTTATGCGCATTAAAAGTACCTTGACCCTGATCGCTGCCGCAACCTTGCTGGTGGCTTGTGGCAAAAAAGAAGAAGCTGCACCGGCTCCTGCTGCCGCTCCTGCACCCGCACCAGCACCTGCTGGCAATGTGGTCAAGATTGGTCACGTTGGTCCTACCAGCGGCGCCATCGCCCACCTGGGTAAAGACAACGAAAACGGCGCCCGCATGGCCATTGACGAACTCAATGCCAAGGGTGTCACGCTGGGCGGCCAGAAGGTCACTTTCGAACTGCTGGCTGAAGACGATGCCGCCGATCCCAAGCAAGGTACTGCTGTTGCACAAAAACTGGTGGATGCCAAGGTAGCCGGCGTGGTCGGTCACCTGAACTCAGGCACCACCATTCCCGCCTCCAAGATTTACAGCGACGCAGGCATTCCCCAAATCTCGCCCTCTTCGACCAATCCAAAATACACCCGTCAAGGCTTCAAGACCACTTTCCGTATGGTGGCTGACGACACCCAATTGGGCGGCACGCTGGGCAAATACGCTGTTGCTACGCTCAAGGGCAAATCCATTGCCGTGATTGACGACCGTACCGCCTACGGCCAAGGCGTTGCAGAAGAGTTCGCCAAAGCGGTTGAAGCCGCTGGTGGCAAAGTGGTAGCCAAGGAATTCACCACCGACAAGGCAACTGACTTCACCGCTATCCTGACCTCCATCAAGGCCAAGAAGCCCGATGTGGTGTTCTTCGGCGGTATGGATGCAGTGGCCGGCCCGATGATGAAACAAATGAAAGGCCTGGCCATGAAACCCAAATTCATGGGTGGCGACGGCATCTGCACGACCGAGCTGGTCAAACTGGGTGGCGATGCCATTGCTGACGACCAGGTCTATTGTGCTGAAGCCGGTGGCGTCGATGGCGAAGCCAAGGTCGGCATGGACGAGTTCAAGGTCAAGTACCAGGCCAAGTTCAACACCGACGTCAAGCTCTATGCACCTTACGTCTATGACGCGGTGAACGTCATGGTGGCTGCCATGGTCAAGGCTGACTCGGCTGATCCTGCAAAATACCTGCCCATCATGGCGGCTACGGCCGATTTCAAAGGCATCTCCGGCCCCGTCTCTTTTGATGAAAAAGGCGACATCAAAAACGGTGCTTTGACGCTGAAGACCATTCGCGGTGGCCAGTTGACCACCCTGGCTGTGATCCGCTAAGTCAAAAATAAATCAGCGCTGACGCCACAAGGCGTCAGCCTGTAAGGGAAGCAAACTCTGGTTTGCTTCCCTTTTTTTTTGACTGGTGCCCTGTAGCGGCGAAAGCACCGGCTCAGGCAGGTAGAATGCGCAGCTCTGGAGCGGTGGATGAGTGGTTTAAGTCACACGCCTGGAAAGCGTGCGGGGAGTCAAATCCCCCGGGGGTTCGAATCCCCCCTGCTCCGCCAGAATTGATGTTTTATGGGGACTTCATGCGCCTAAAATCAGGCGCATGAGTCACCCCGCAAACACACACAACAAGCCAACTGCCAGCGCAGTGGCCACAGACCTCGTCAAACCCAGCAACTTTTTGCGTCAGATCATCGAATCTGACCTGGCCAACGGCACTTATGCCCAGCGCAAATGGGGTGGCAGCCCCGGCGATGCAGCCCACCACGCCAAGGGCCAGCCTGACCCGGCCAAAATCCGCACCCGCTTTCCGCCCGAGCCCAATGGCTACCTGCACATTGGCCATGCCAAAAGCATCTGCCTGAACTTTGGCCTGGCACGCGACTACGGCGGCGTGTGCCACCTGCGCTTTGACGACACCAACCCCGAAAAAGAAGACGCCGAGTACGTCAACAGCATCATCGACGCGGTGAAGTGGCTCGGCTTTGAGTGGAACGGTGCCCCCGATGCCGCGCCCTACCAGGCCAGCGACTACTTCGACTTCATGTACCGCGCTGCCGAGTACCTGATTGAAGCCGGCCACGCCTACGTGGACGAGCAAACCTCTTTAGAAATGAGCGTCAACCGTGGCAACTTCAATATCCCAGGTGTAAACAGCCCGTTCAGAGACCGAACCGTAGCCGAGAATTTGGCGCGATTCCGCGAAATGCGCGATAAAAAACTGTTCGCAGGCGATGCTGTTTTACGCGCAAAAATTGATATGGCCAGCCCCAACATCAACCTGCGCGACCCGGCCATCTACCGCATCAATTACGCAATACACCACAACACCGGCGACAAATGGTGCATCTACCCCATGTACACCTATGCGCACCCGATCGAAGATGCGCTGGAGCAGATCACCCACAGCATCTGCACGCTCGAATTCGAAGACCAGCGCCCGTTTTACGACTGGCTGATGGAGCGACT
>PHCO01000062.1 GCA_002842265.1 Betaproteobacteria bacterium HGW-Betaproteobacteria-18
AATATAACAATACTTTTTATCAAATAAAATGCCTATTAACATTCAATATGACACCTTGGCTAAAATGCCCGTTTCACAGCCGGTTGACAGGCTGACTTACATTGCTGATAGATGCCGGGACAAGATCGTTTTGGATGTTGGTTGTTATGATGAAACTGCACTTGCCAAAAGAGATACAGAACATTGGTTGCATGGCAGAATTCAGGCAAGGGCCAAGCGCGTGGTGGGCGTGGACAGTTCAAATCTGATTCCACCAGAAGGAATACGTACCGGTGACAACTCAATCATTTGCCATGGCGATGGTGTAGATATTGGCAATGATATTTTGCAGGCGGCAGATTTCAATATGATTGTTGCTGGAGAATTTATTGAACATATTGAAAATCCGCTCAGATTCTTTAAAAACATGAAAGAAAAATTCCCAGGCCGGGAACTGGTAATTTCAACACCTAACGGATCATGTTTTGCAAATACACTGCTTGGCAGCATCAGGCGTGAAGTGCAACACCCGGATCATTTGCATAATTTTTCATTCAAGATATTAAATACCTTGTGTTTGCGTGCCAATTTTCAGGATTGGGAAATAGTACCCTATCGTTTTTATGCCACCGAGATGATCATGCAGACACATGGCTTGCGGCGTCTATTCGTGATATTTGTTGAACGATGTATTCGTTTGGTAGAACAATTATTTCCACTGTTGAGTTTTGGATATATTGTGCGAGCCAAACTGTGAAAAACATACGCAACCACGCGATTCGTTTCGTTTTGGTTGGCACCCTCAATACTGCTTTTAGTTATCTGATATATGCTGGTCTGCTTTTTGCCGGGTTTGATTACAAAATAGCCAATTTATTGACCCTGACATTGGGTGTGTTGTTCAGCTTTAAAACGCAAGGGCATCTTGTTTTCAACAACCCGGACAATCGCCTGCTGGGCCGCTTTGTTTTAAGTTGGGCATTCATCTACCTGTGCGTCACCGCGGTGATTGGCAAGATCATTGATTTCGGTTTTGATGCCTATTGGGCCGGCGCAATAGCGCTGCCATTTAGTGTGGTCTTGTCTTACCTGACGCAGCGGTATTTCGTTTTCAGGCAAGTGCCAGGTAAAGAGACTTGAGGCTTGGCGGCCCGTTTTGTTCTTCAGGACGGCTTACTCTTTGCCGTGAATCGACGAGCAGCCGTTAGCGCGGGTCGCTCAATCAGGTTCCATGATGCATATCCAGCCAACACGGCTAGCGGAATGCAAATCAGATTGCTTGGGTAGGATGTCAGACTTGGCCAAAAATGAGCGACTGCTTGCTGTATCGGCCAACCGTAGATATAAACGCCAAAGGAATAATCTCCAGGTAGCTTGACGGCTCGTAACCATTTGGAGGAGCCAATGAGTAATACAAAATAAAAAATAGTCAAGAAAAGGGGGTATTCCTGATATATGGAGCCTCGAAACATCACAGTCTCGAAGACTAATGGCACCAAATAAATCCAGCGCAGTGTCAGCCAATCTCGCAAAGCGAATGCCAGCACACCAGCAAGAAAGAATAAAGCAACTTTAAGAGTGTCTGAATAACTATCCTGCGAAAAATAAGGCACCAGTTTAGGTGCTATTGCGTGAATTGTTAAAAGTGCAATGACTATCAGTATGATGCGATTTCTTGTGTTCAGACCTCCAAGCATACCCAGCACCAAAATGTAAAAGTAACATGCAAGTTCAGGAAAGATTGTCCAGAGTGAACCATTGATTGCACCAGCATATATATTTTTTTCAAATACACCAGGCAATGAATAACATCCGGGTGGCCAGAACCAAAAAAAGTTGGTGAAACTCCAGTTATCACGCAGATAACAATAAGGACCAGCAGATGTCAGGTAGGCTGACGGTGAGAGGGTGGTTACCAGTGGTCCGAGTATTAGAGTTACGGCAAACAAACAAAATAAGGCACCAGGGTAAATGCGAGCCACACGCATCAGAGTAAAACGAAGGGCTGATTTTGTTTGAACGTAGCTTTGAGTTATAAGAATACCGCTAATGAAAAAGAAAATGCCAACGGCAAGGGTGCCAGAAAAATTCCTTTTGACTAACTGTGTTACTGGCTCTACGAAACCTCCAGTAGGAAACAGGTAAAAGGAATGCCCAAAAATCACCATAATGGCAGCGAAAAGTCGAATAATATCAAAATTATTTTCGCCACGCTGAAGAATATGTGAGAGTTTTATTGTGTTCTTAAATAGCATAGTGAATAAAACAGGTAAACCCCCCGGCTTGGTGCCGGGGTGACAGCAAGAGTTTGATTGTTACCAAGTAAGTGGGCGCATCTTCACGACAAAGGGGACGCTAACGGTTCACGCTCAGCCCAGGCGCCCAGCCAATTGCAACGAGGCACGCAGAGTGTCGTTGATGCGCGTTTGCCAGCCATCGCCCGTGGCGCGCAAGGCCTGCACCACACCAAGCATCGAGCCGGGTCTTGATGGGCTCCTTGGTGGTGGCGGCCTGGGACCTGCCGTGCAGCTTCGCTTGCAAGCACGCAGGCAGCGCCGCAAACGGTTTGGCTTGTTTAAACCATTCGTCGGTCAAGTCAGGGTTGACGGCGTCGATCAGTCCAGGATTTGGAATCTTATTCATGCCGCTTGACCTCTCGTTTGTTGGCCTTGCGAAAGCTGATGAGTTGAGGATTGCCGCATCGCTACAGTCCTCGCGAGTACGACGAGCACCCCCTGCCAGAATTCTTCTCTGCAGCGCAGCCTTGTAGTCGGCTTCGGTGTGAAAGGGCTGAATGTCCATGGCGTTCATTATCCGCAGTTAATTCAGCATGGATAGAGCATGTGCTTGCGATGGCCACCCTCAACCACTTCCGCATCACGCAGCTTGCCCTCACGGATCAGGCGCTGCACGTGCTCGTGCGCACGCCGGTATTGCAGCCCCAGGCCATGTCGTAGATCGCGGCTTGCCCAATGGCCGCGGCTGGCAAGGACTCCCGAAGCGCCGGCCAATCTGCCACGAACCGTTGCGCACCATAGAAGTGGATGAACTCGACGTCATCCATGGTGGCGACCGCATCGGGTAGATACGACGGATGGCCAATGGCGACCCTCTCTTGCCACTTTTCCAGCTCTACCGCCCGATCCCAGTAAACTTTTTTGCTCACTACATTCCAAGGTTTAACCTCGTTTCTTGGTTTCATCGCGTCAGCCCTCCGCGACCCCGCCCAGGGGATTGTTGAATTCATCAATCGTTTCCGCCCCGATTTGCTTGTACAGCGCCGCTTGCAGGAAGTCGATATCTTGGGCAGGGCGCCATTTTGTGTCGCAAACAATTTCCTTGAGTTCGTCCATCAGCTGGAGCCATGGCATGCCATGGCAAACTGAGCTTTGATGGACTGCCCCATTTTTTAGTCTTTTGCGGTCACGATTTGCGCATGTCTCCTACCGTATTTCGTCAGAGTGCGTTTAGATTTTTCTTCTTTGCTCGTGAAGAACTTCGCATGCAGCGTTCACGTTGCCCATACGGACGGAGAAGCCAAATTTTGACTGGAACCGCTTGTTGAGCTGGCGATAAGCCAGGGGCTTTCAAAACAGCAGCTCCATGACGTGTCGCTGATGGTCCAAGAACATTATGAGGAGATTAGCCATGCCTGGCGTAGCTACTTCTGAAGTCGAAGTTTCGATCGCCTCCAACAAGGGGTTCTGGTTGCTTTTGAACAATGATGAACTGTTTGTTCCTTTCGCCGAGTTTCCCTGGTTCAAGCAGGCCACACTTGAACAGATCACTACGGTCGAGTGGCCCAGCGTCAATCATCTGTATTGGCCACTGCTCGATGTGGATCTGGCACTGGAATCCATTCGGCATCCAGAGCAATTCCCGTTGGTTGCCAAGCCCGGACAATATTGAACTTCAGGGCAATTTCCGCAAGTGTGCCCACGCCAGCGTTTGCATACCGAGCACTTTGGCTGCCTTTTTCAGTCGCGTATCGAAGCAGGAAAAACACAAATCTTCGCTTGCGGCTTCCTGAAGCTGACGGGCAGCGGCAAGTTGGACGCTATCGTCTTGGCATATCCAGCCAACACGGCTAGCGGAATGCAAATCAGATTGCTTGGGTAGGATGTCAGACTTGGCCAAAAATGAGCGACTGTTTGCTGTATCGGCCAACCGTAGACCTGAATCCGTGACCTCAAAACCCAGCCACTGCTTCCCAGCCTGAATTACGCCAATATTTCAAAAAAACTACGTGAAACCAGTCCTATCTGGAAGAATATTTGGCCGATGTGATTGCGGAGGTGGTGGCGGCTGTATAGCTGGCTTCAAGCCGCTTGCCGAATCAAACTCTCCGCCGAATTACCCAGCCCGGTGCGCAGTTTCCACCGCGTCGTATTCACCATGCGTTCCGTTGAACTTGACGTAAACAAAACCCATGTTGTAAGCCACTAGCCTTCACCCGCTTGCCGCAGCACGGCTTGCAACAGCCGACCACTCAAGAAATAGTCTTGCGACTGCAATGCCAACAACAAGGGCTGCACTGCTGGCAGCAGCCCCAGGTTTTTCGCCAGCACCAGCAGACCTGCCGTGCCGGTGAGGGCGATATGCGCGTGCTCTGCTGCCATGCGTCCACGCGCCTCGTCCACAATCACCAGGACTTCGTCGCCACGGGCGATTCTTTGACTGGCCAGTACCAGTGCGCTGGCTTCACCCATGTCGATCTGGTGCAAGTTGACCCAGTCGCGGCATTGCGCCAGCCAGGACTCTGGCATGGGAACCGTTTCAAGCCAGGGTTGCCGCAGGGCATGAAGCAGGCTTGCTGTATCAGGAAAAACACCGCCTTGAGTGATCTCGTTGACTACCAGATCAGTCACCGACACCTTGCCAAACAAGCCAGGCAACAGATCAAGCTGCTTGATGCGAGCCAACGCAATCAATGGCCCGGCATCGGCGATGACGATACGCTGCATGGTGGCCAACCCGGTGCTCAGCTCCGGGCCGGTACAGGGGATGCATCGCGCAACGCTGGCTTGACCCATGCTGCTGCCGTTGCAACCTCTTGTGCCAGGGTCTGGTCGTCGTAGTCCACAACGGGCAGGCCCAAACGCGACAGGCGGGTCAACATGGTCGCCAAAGATTCGCCTGCAATTTTGGCTGCTGATCCAACTGAAACCAGCCGATCCTTGAAAAGGCTGACTGCCATGGCTTGGCGTACATGGACAAGATCGGGCACGCCCGCAAGTTGTTCAAAGCCGATCAGCATGGCATCGGGCTTGTCACGATTCATAACGATCACCATATCGTCGCGCGCCTCACGCAGCGCGGTGGACGGATTGGATTTGAGCTGGCGCACATTAACCACATGCATCATGTTCTCCTTTAATGTAGGAACAAGTCGATTGTAAGCCGGTGCGGCTCTGGGGCCACAGTCAACCCAAAAACCATAACCCAGCAAACAGGAGAGCTAAGTTGTTACAAATCAAGCCAATGCGACCACTTTAGCATTGCATATTGACTATCGTTGAGGCAAAATGCAAGGATGGATGCAAACAATATCAACTACATTCAAACGCACGAATATCCTCGGGCGCTGCTCAAATCAGCCACCGAACAGTTGGCCTTTTCACCGGCCGTCGTGTTGCTTGGGCCCCGGCAGGTTGGCAAGACCACCCTGGCACGGCAAATAGCGGCCATGCACCCCAACACCATCAGCCTGGATTTGCAACTGCCGGGCGACCGCGAAAAACTCACCGAAGGCAGCGGTTTTTTGCAAGCCCATCGCGACAAATTGCTGGTGCTCGACGAAGTGCAGTACGTGCCTGAAGTGTTTGCGCAACTGCGCCCCGAAATTGATGCCCAGCGCACGCCGGGGCGCTTTTTGCTGTTGGGCTCGGCCTCCGGGCGCCTGTTGCAGCAAAGCTCGGAGTCGCTGGCTGGGCGCGCCAGCTACCTGGAACTCACGCCCTTGCAGGTCGGTGAAGTGATTGCCACGGGTTCGGAGGCGGCCTTGGATGCGCCCGCACTGCAAAAACTCTGGCTGCGCGGTGGCTTTCCGGTAAGCTACACGGCGCCCACCGATGCGCTGTCTTATTCATGGCGCACGGATTTCATTGCCACGTTTTTGAACCGCGATATTCGTGAGCTGGGCGTCAACGTGCCCGCGCAAACGCTGCACCGGTTTTGGCGCATGACGGCGCACTTGCATGGCTCGCTGTTCAATGCCTCCAATCTGGCCGCGTCGCTGGGCGGCATCTCTCACACCACGGTGGCGCGCTACCTCGATTCTTTGGTGGACACCATGATGCTGCGCCGACTGGAGCCGCATTTTGTGAACATTGGCAAGCGCCTGGTGAAGTCGCCCAAGGTGTATGTGCGCGACAGCGGCTTGCTGCACGCATTGCTGAATGTGCCCGATGTCAACGCCCTGATCGGTCACCCCATGGCAGGCCCCTCGTGGGAGGGTTTCATGGTTGAGCAAATTTGCGCCCTGTTGCCCAAAGGGGCTGACGTGGGCTTTTACCGCACGGCAGCCGGTGCCGAGCTGGATGTTGTGGTGGATCTGGGCAGTAAAAAGCTGGGTTTTGAGATCAAGTTCTCCAGCGCTCCGAAGGTGAGCCGTGGCTTTTGGCAGGCCTGCCAGGACGTTGGCGTTGACTATGCTTACGTGGTGGCGCCGGTGCCTCAGGGCTGGCCCCTCAAGTCAGATCAGGCGTTCAGCGCGGAGGTGATCAACCCCGCGCAGTTGCCGTGGGCTTTGACGCGTTGAGGTTTGGAGCCATTGACGTAGGCGAACTATCGCATTGAGTGCTTGACACGCTGATTTGGGCAGTTGAAAATTACAAAACTAGTCAGGCTAGTCTGTTTGAGTGCTAACATATTTGTGCAGAAAGGGAAAACCATGGGTACTTGGCAATTGCAAGAGGCTAAAAGCCGTTTTAGCGAGTTGGTTGAGCAGTCTCTGTCGGTGGGGCCGCAATGGGTGACACGACGCGGAGAGGAAGCCGTGGTGGTGATTGCCGCAGCACAATACCGGCGAATTCAGCAGGGTCCCTCGCTGGTCAAAGTGCTGCAAGATGCGCCGCGCGGCGAGGCGCTGGATGTGCAGCGCTCAGCCGAGCCCATTCGCGCCATCGATTTATGAAATATTTGCTCGACACTTGCGTCCTTTCAGAGTTGATCAAGTCTGAACCCAACCCCGCCGTGCTGGCTTGGGTCAATGAGCGCTCTGATCTGGACTTGTTTACAGCCGCCATGGTTTTGGCGGAATTGCACCGGGGTGTGGCCAAGCTACCTGCTTCGCGGCGCAGGCAAGACTTGTCGGCCTGGTTAATCAAGCTGCAAGTCGCGTTTGACACGCGTGTGTTGCCGTTCACGGTTCAGACTGCGGAGCATTGGGCGGCCATGTGCGCCCGGGCAGAAGGGATGGGTAAAACCATTGCCGCATTCGATTCCATCATTGCTGCTTCTGCACTTGAAAACGGCTTGACACTGGTCACGCGCAATGTGCAGGACTTTGCATTCGCCTCTGTCCTGATCGTTAACCCTTGGGATGCTCAAGAAACATAAGACCAAGCTTTCTCGTTCCAATTTCAATAGCACCTGTTTTATGAACATCCCCTTCAACAAACCCTACATGACCGGCAACACAAGTTCGACACTTCCTAAACGTAAGTATCTGATTTCGCAGCTGAGGACCAAAGGCATCAACACGGTGTTTCATTACATTCCGCTGCATTCCTCACCGCGAGGTCAGGTGGTGGCGGCGTGTTAGCGTTTCCGAAATGTTCCTACAGTCGGATGGTTGATGTCTTTCAAAGCATGTTTGTCGAATATGCCCTATAGATAATAAAGCTCTAATTTTCCATGCGATTCCAAATAAGAAGCAAATATGGAAACTATAGATTCGGCCCGATGATGTTTTAAGTTCCGTTCGGGCTGAGCCTGTCGAAGCTACTTTTCCTCGCCAATCCCCAGTTTCTTCATTTTTTCCCAGAGCGTCTTGCGGCTGATGCCTAAAGCGGCGGCCGAGTCGGCGATGCGGCCCTCTTTGCCCTTGAGTGTTTGCTCGATGTAGTGGCGCTCGTAGCTGCCCAGATAGTCGGTGAGCGAGGTGGTCGCCTCTGGCGTGGTCTGCGCGCCCTGGCCGAACAGGATGTCTGGCGTGAGCACCGCCGAGCTGGACAGGATGCAGGCGCGCTCCAGGCAGCTTTTGAGCTCGCGGATATTGCCTTTCCAGGGGTTGTCAAGCAGGGCCTGCTCGGCTTCGGGGCTCAATTCGCGCCGGGCCCGGCCGTGCTGGGTAGCCTCGGCATCGAGCATCTGGCTGGCCAGCCACAGGATGTCTTCCTTGCGATCGCGCAGCGGCGGAATCTGCAGCTCCAGCACATTGATGCGGTAATACAGGTCTTCGCGAAACTCGCCCGCCTCCACCATTTTCTTGAGCACTTTGTTGGTGGCGCAGACCAGATTGATGTCAATGGGAATGAGCGCCTCGGAGCCCACCCGCATGACCTTGCGCTCCTGGATGACGCGTAGCAACTTGACCTGCATGGAGAGGGGCATTTCGCCAATTTCGTCCAGAAACAGCGTGCCGCCGTTGGCTTGCTCAAAGTAGCCTTTTTTGTCGCGCACCGCGCCGGTGTAGGCGCCCTTGACGTAGCCGAACATTTCGGCTTCGAGCAGTGTGTCGGTGATGGCGGCGCAATTGACGGTGATAAAGGGCAGCCGCCAGGCAGGGTCCCGCAGCCTATGCAGGGCACGTGCCACCACCTCTTTGCCTACCCCGGATTCGCCCGTGATCAACACTGTGATGTTGTCAAACGCCAGCTTGGGCAAAACCGATTCGATATGGCGCATGGCGCTCGAAAGGCCCAGTCCGGGAGCGCCGGAGGCGTGGTCTGTGCCCGGCGAGTTGCGGGCGAAGATGTTGTGAACCATGTCGATCAGCGCCCGGATATCGACGGGTTTGGTCAGGTAGTCCTGGGCGCCGAGCTTGAGCAGGCGCACGGCACGGTCGATGGCGCCGTAGCCTGTCATGAAGATGTAGGGCGGCAGCTCGGTACCGGCGGCCCTGAGTTCTTCGAACAGTTGTTCACCGTCGATGTCGGGCAGCTTGATGTCGCTGATGACGACGTTGTATTTGTCTTTTTGGAGCGATTGGCGGGCGGCTTCCCCGGTTTTGAACCAGGTGCAGTCAAAGCCTTCCAGGCCAAACCGGTCAGAGACCGCCTCGCCCATGATTTCGTCGTCTTCAATCAGACAAATGCGGTTGGTACTCATGCGGTGCCGGGTTCACCAAAAGGCAGGGTAACGGTAAAAATGACATTTCCATCGTGTTGCTTCACCACAATATTGCCGCCGAGCTGCTGCACGATCTGGTAGGTGATCCAGAGGCCGAGGCCATGCCCGTTTTGACTGAGCGACGAGAAAGGTTCGAACAGATGCAAGAGTTGGTCGTTTGTAAATTGCGCGCCATCGTTTTCAATGTGCATGTGCAAGACGTTGTCTTTTTCCTCGATGGCACACATCACCTGGCCTTTTTGGCTGGCAGCATGGATGGCATTGAGCAGCAGATTGATCAGTACCTGGCGCACCTGGTTGGCTTGCAGCGGCACGGCTCGGGCCAGACTGGAACGCCAGTCAAGCAACAGCTCTTTGGCGCGCGCCTGGGGTAACACCAGATTGCGTACATCCTCAAAGTCCTGGGGTTCAAGATCACGGCTTCTGACCCGGGCCTCCACCAGCAAGGCGCCCACTGTTTCCTTGATCTGGGTCAGGCCACGTTGGATCAAAGCGATGGTTTTGGCGGTGCGCGCATCCATTTCGCCATAGCTTTGCAGGGTGTCGATGGCGGTGAGCATGCCGCCCAGCGGATTGTTGATCTCGTGGGCGACGCCGGCAGCCAGGCGCCCGACAGCGGCGAGCCGTTCCGAATGAATGACTTGCTGCTCGAGGGCCTCGTTGGAGGTGTGTTCTTCCACGACGCGGTGATAGGCCTCGAGCAATTGGCCGACTTCGTCATGGTAGGGGTAAAGCTTTGTTTCCAGATTGTCCACGTCGGCGGTCCGGAGGTTTCTCATGCGTTCGGTCAACAGCACCAACGGGCGCGCCAGTCGCTGCCCCCAGGACCAGTTGATGGGCAGCAGGATGAGCAGCACCAGCAGGCCCACCATGCCACCGTGGATGGCCGTGCGATAGATGCGCGGCATCAAAACGTCTTTGGAGTGAACCAGAATCAGGGTGCCCAGGCTGAAGCCTTCGCTGACGATGGGAGCTGCAATATAAAAATTCTGCTCGTCCTGCATGTCATAGGTTTTTTGCGTATTGATGGCCGAGCTGAGAATGCGCTGGATCAAAATACCGTATTCGGGGGTGAGCTGGTCGATTCGGGTGCCCATGGGAATCAGCATGGGGGTGGTGGAGACGACCACCTTGAGGTCGTTGTCGAGAATCAGAATATTCTTGGGCAGCATCAGGTCCTGGATGTGCGTGACGGCCAGCGGTGCGCTAATGGTTTCAAAAACCTGCCAGAGATCGTCTTCTGCCAAGGGTTGAAAGATGTTGGTGACCAGTGTGTTGGCCAGGCTGGAGGAGTTGTTGATCAGGTCTTGCCGCATGTCGCCATAGGCCTTGAACAATAACGCGCCCGAGATGGCCAGCGTGGTCATGAGGATCAGCAGGCTGCCCCAAATGGGAAACTTGTAGCGATGGCTCAGGTTGAAAATGCTGATCATTCTTCGCCCAGGGCCTGCCTCATTTTGGTGAGGCGCTCAAAGTTGCTTTCATTGCCGGGGACAAAGCCATCAATGCCGATGCGTTTGAGCAGCTCAAGGCCTTTGGCATCGGCTGCCATACCGATGAGCGCGCGCTGCAAATCATTGAAATCGCTCGGGCTCACATGGGCATTGGCGACCAACGGCGGAGCGGCATAGGCATGTGATCTGGCGACGATGCGGGTTTGCGCCGTCAGGTCAGGGCGCGCGCTGGCCAGGGCATCCCAGACCATGCTGTCCACTTCACCGGCATGGGCGAGCCCCAAAGACACGGCCTTGATGACCTCGCGGTGCGACCGTGCAAAAAAAACCTTGCTGAAAAATTGGTCCGGGTCTTCGCCGGCCATCAACAATTGGTAGCGCACATCCAGGTAGCTGCCGTTTTGGCTGGCATCGGTAAAAACAAAGATGGCCCCCTTGAGCTGCAACAAGGAACTGGTGGTGTGGTTAAAGACGGGGACGATCAGGTAAGACGAAAAAAATGGTTGCCCTTTGTACAAGGGGGAGACCAGCAGGCGGATGCGGCTTTTGACATGCGCGTTGGGGTAATCGGTGATCCAGGCAAAGTCGATTTTTTCGTTATCCAGTTGTACCGTGGCGTCATCGGGTTTTCGGTGGATGACAAACTCGACCGGTCGCTTGAGCCGGTTGGTCAGGTACTGGCGCCACTCGGCGATGAGCACGTATTGCTGGTGCAGCAGACTGTCTGGCAAGCCAATGCGAATCGTTCCATTGTTTGGCGCCGCCCCGGCGGGGGTACCAAAAAACAATATGGCTGCGCACAGGCAAAGCAACCGCCTGAACTGGCACGCCACGTTGCAAAACGATATCTTCATCGGCCCATTTATATCAGGATCAGGAGATGTTTTTGGACATGGCCATGTAGCGGTCGAAATTTTTAATGTAATCGTCCATGTGTTCTTCCAGCGCCAGCCGGTATTCACGCACAAAGTAGTCGATGTTGGCGTTTCGCTGCGCGGCCATTTCGGCGCCGGTCTTGTAGCCGCTGGCGGTCAATGAGGTGCTGAAACGGGCGCTGGCATACATCATGGAAGCGCTCACCTGACCGTGAACATCTTGCGCTAGCTGGTCGTTGGACAGGTTGATGTGTGCGTTGGCACGATCAAAAAAGGAGGGATCCGGATTTTTTGGCATGGTGTTTTCCGTGGATGAGGGTTTAAATTGATTGGTTTGCCACTGGCCGCAATTATCTTGCAAGGCACAGCTAAAATTCAAGGCAGCAGTTCGAAAGAATTATTTTGGGTCGCTAACCCGTTTGCCCCGTGCAGCCTTATTACAGAATGGATGGTTTTGATATGAAACGGTTTCTTTCGATCTTGTTTGTGCTGGGCGCCAGCCTTGGCTGGAGCGTCAATGCACTGGCAACCCCCGTCGTCATCAAAGGCGAAGTTCTGGAAGTGAAAGAGGTTGACAGCTACTCCTACCTGCTGCTCAAAACTGCCAATGGCGACATTTGGACCGCTGTTGGCAAAGCACCGGTAAAAAAAGGGGCCATGGTGACGGTGGAAGATGCTGAGCAAATGGACAATTTCGAGAGCAAGGCGCTCAAGAAAACTTTTCCGAAAATCTTCTTTGGCAGCCTGGCCAAGCCTAAATTGAGTGCTTCCGAAGAAGCCGCCCAGGTTGCCTCGGCCCATGCAGCAGCGCCCAAAACCGCCTTCGTGGGCGATGTCAAGGTGGCCAAGGCCACCGGGCCTGACGCACAAACGGTGGCCGAAATGGTGACCAGGAGCGCTCAGCTCAAAGACAAGACGGTGCTGGTGCGCGCCAAAGTGGTCAAGTTCACCCCGGCCATCATGGGCAAGAACTGGGTTCATCTGCGCGATGGCACAGGTTCTGCCACCGACAACTCCAATGACCTGATTGCCACCACGCAGGAGGTGTACAAGGTGGGCGATGTGGTGCTGCTCAAAGGCATTCTGCGCAAAGACAAAGACTTTGGCTCCGGCTACATGTACCAGGTGCTGATCGAAGAAGCCAGGCTGCAAAAGTAACACGGTAGCCAAATTCCCGCTGTTTGTTCTTCGCCGTGCACTTGACGCCCGGCAAACTGTTTCCCCATGAAATTGGAATATTGACGCCAGATGATGCTTTGACTTGACCTCTGCACTTAAACTGCAGACCATAGCCAAAACCAACCTGGAGTCTTATATGCAACACCATACCGCCACTCTGTTCGACCCCGTGCACGCGGGCGACCTGGCGCTGGTCAACCGCATCGTGATGGCCCCGCTCACGCGCAACCGCGCGCCTGATGCCGTGCCCACGGCCCTGATGGTTCAGTATTACACCCAGCGCGCCAGCGCCGGGCTGATCATCACCGAGGCCACCGCCATCAGCCAGCAAGGCCAGGGTTACGCCGATGTGCCCGGCTTGTATGCTGAGGAACAGGTGGAGGCCTGGAAAGACGTGACGCGCAGCGTGCACGCCGCAGGCGGCAAGATCGTTTGCCAGCTCTGGCATGTGGGCCGCGTCTCGCACACCAGTTTGCAGCCCCACGGCGGCCAGCCGGTGGCGCCGTCGGCCATCACCGCCAAAACCAAAACCGTGCTGCTTCAGGATGGTGTCCCCGTCTTTGTCGATACCTCGGCGCCGCGTGCGCTGCAAGCCTACGAGCTGCCTGACATTGTGCATACCTACGTGGCCGCCGCGCGCAATGCGGTGCAAACCGATGGTTTTGACGGTGTCGAAATTCACGCCGCCAACGGCTACTTGCTGGACCAGTTTCTCAAAAGCGGCTCCAACCAGCGCCGCGATGATTTTGGCGGCTCCATTGAAAACCGCGCCCGTTTCCTGCTGGAAGTGGTGCAGGCCGTGACCAGCGCGGTGGGTGCCGGGCGAGTGGGTATCCGCCTGTCACCGGTGACCCCGGCCAACGATGCCTTTGACCCCGACCCGCAACCGCTGTTTGACTACGTGGTGCGTCAACTGGCTGCGTTTGGGTTGGCGTATGTGCACATCATCGAGGGTGCCACCGGCGGCCCGCGTGAGTTGCCGGATCGCCCGTTTGACTACACCGGCCTGCGCCGTGCCTACCGCGCAGCCGCTGGCAAAGGGGCCTGGATGGTGAACAACGGCCTGGACAAAGCACTGGCGCAAAAAGCCGTTGCGGACGGTGCGGACCTGGTGGCTTTTGGCCGCCCCTTTATTGCCAACCCGGACCTGGTGGAGCGCCTGCGCAAAGGCAAGCCTTTGGCTGAGAGTGACAAAGCCACCTGGTACGGCGGCGGCGCCAGGGGCTACACTGATTACCCCGCGCTGACCAAGACCTGAGGCACCCCAGTACCGGCAGGGGCTGACGGACCTGGCCAGACAACGAATATGAAGATGCTTCGTCATTTCGCCCGTCTGAGAGTCCTGTTGTTTGGCTCCCTGCGCCGCCAGTTGATGGTAGGCATGGTGCTGATTGTGGCCTCGATGATGTCTTTGCTGATCTGGGATTTGACCCAGCGCCAGCGGGAAGTGGCCGTGGAGCAGCAGACCGAGCGTGCCGCCGCCATAGCACGCGGCCTGGCGGTCACGAGCGCGGTACTGGTGGCCTCCCGGGATTTCGCCGCGCTGGATGAAATGGTTCGGGGCCTGTCGCAATATCCTGACCTGAGCTGCGCCATGGTGCTCGACAGTGCTGGCCTGGTGCTGGCTCATAACAACGACCCAACCCGGCGCGGGCAATACCTGACAGATTTGCCGCTTGTGGCCGAACTCAAGGTGCTGCAGCAGGGGATCAATGCGTTTGATGTGGCCAGCCCGGTCATGCTTAACGGGCATCACATTGGGTGGGTTCGCCTGAGTCTGAACGGCGCCTCGCTGGAGGCCAGGCTGGCCCATATCACGCGCAGCGGCTTGATTTACACGCTCATGGCGCTGGGTTTGAGTGCTGTTTTTGCCCTGCTGACCAGCCACTACCTGACGCGCCGGCTTGCTGCCATTGCGCAAGTGGCCCATGCCGTGCAAGCCGGGCAGGCCGACTTGCGCGTTGACATGGCGGGTGATGACGAGGCGGCGCAACTCGCCCGGCAGCTCAACAACATGCTTGACACG
>PHCO01000063.1 GCA_002842265.1 Betaproteobacteria bacterium HGW-Betaproteobacteria-18
AATGCAGCGCTCTGGCTTTAGCTCCGCGGTGCTGCGGGCCGACCAAAACCTGAACCATGCGCAACGTCAACTGTCCCACTTCGCCAATTTTTACCAGGGCGATGCCACGCGCCCACATCCCCTGTTTTCTACCCAAGGAGCTACCGCATGAACGCCATTGACCTGAACGCCCGCGCTTCTGCCAACTTTGCACAAAAGCTGGCCGAAACCCAAGCCCTGTTGAAACAGGCTGCACTGGACTACCCGCCAGCCAACCCCGGTGCCCAGCCAGGCGTCACCCTGGCCTGCAGCCTGGGCGCTGAAGACATGGTGCTGGCGCACCTGATCAACGCTTTGCAACTCAACATTGGCATCTTTGTGCTGGAAACGGGCCAGCTCCACACCGAGACGCTGGCGCTGCTGGAGCGCCTGAAAGCCACGTCCCGCACACCGGTACAGGTTTTTACGCCAGTCAAGGAAGCGGCTATCCAGTTCGTGAAACGGGAGGGCGTTGAAGCCATGTACAAAAGTATCAGCCTGCGCAAAACCTGCTGCAACATCCGCAAGATGGAGCCGCTGGGCCGCGCCCTGGCTGGCAAAGCGGCCTGGATCACCGGCCTGCGCCGTGAGCAATCGGGTGCGCGCGCCGACGTGCCACTGATCGACACCTCGGATGCCAGCCGCACCAAACTCAACCCGCTGGCCAACTGGAGCTGGGGCGACGTGTGGTTCTACATCTCGGAAAACCAGGTGGACTACAACCCGCTGCACGACCGGTTTTACCCCAGCATCGGCTGCGCGCCCTGCACCCGCGCCGTGGCCACGGGCGAAGACTTCCGCGCCGGCCGCTGGTGGTGGGAGGATGAAGCCGCCAAAGAGTGTGGCCTGCACACATCAAACACATCCGCCTTACCCGATCGCCCTGAGCCTGTCGAAGGGTTGAGGTTGTGTTCGAAAAGGCTTCGACAGGCTCAGGGCGATCGGAGTAAAGCATGAACGCCCCCTTACCTTCCAAACTGCGGCAACCCATGACGCACCATCACCGTCCTGACCACTTGAGCAATGCCCACCTGGACGCGCTGGAAGAAGAAACCATCTTCATCCTGCGTGAAGTAGCCGCCGCCTTTGAGCGCCCCACCCTGCTGTTTTCGGGCGGCAAAGACTCCCTGGTGATGCTCAAATGCGCTGAAAAAGCCTTTGGTACGCCCGCTACCGGCGGCAGGATTCCCTACCCGCTCTTGATGATCGACACCGGCCACAACTTTCATGAAGTGACCGATTTCCGCGACGCCCGCGCCCAGGAACTCGGCGCCGAGCTGATCGTGCGCAGCGTCGAAGTTTCAATGGCGCGCGGCACGGTGCGGCTGGCGCACCCGGGTGAAAGCCGAAACGTGCACCAATCCGTCACACTGCTCGAAGCCATCGAAGAATTCCGTTTTGACGCGCTGATCGGTGGCGCCCGCCGTGACGAGGAAAAAGCCCGCGCCAAAGAGCGCATCTTCAGCCACCGCGACAGCTTTGGCCAGTGGCTACCCAAAGACCAGCGCCCCGAGCTGTGGACGCTGTTCAACACCAAGCTGCAACCCGGCGAGCATTTCCGCGTGTTCCCGATCAGCAACTGGACCGAACTCGACGTGTGGCAATACATTGCCCGCGAGCAGATCGCCCTGCCCTCGCTCTACTACACGCACCAGCGTGAGGTGGTCGAACGCAAGGGGCTGCTGGTGCCGGTGACTGAATTGACGCCATTGAAGCCGGGCGAAGTAGCCGAGCTGCGCGATGTGCGATTCCGTACTGTGGGCGACATCACCTGCACCTGCCCGGTGGAAAGCCTGGCCGCCACAGCCGATGACATTGTGTTGGAAACCTTGACCGTCAATGTGAGCGAACGCGGCGCCACCCGCATGGACGACAAAACTTCAGAGGCTTCGATGGAAAAGCGTAAAAAAGACGGATATTTCTAATGAACACAATGACCGCATTCACTACCACCAGGGATGAGTTAACTACCACCAGGGATGAGTTAACTACCTCCTTGAACAAATTAACCACCGTTCGCCCTGAGCTTGTCGAAGGGTGGGCTTCGACAAGCTCAGCCCGAACGGACTCAGGCTCAGACCGAACGGACTCAGGCTCAGACCGAACGGACTCAGGCTCAGCCCGAACGGACTCAGGCTCAGCCCGAACGGACTCAGGCTCAGACCGAACGGATATTGTTTCGGCTCTCAAATTCATCACCTGCGGCTCCGTTGATGATGGCAAAAGCACGCTGATTGGCCGCCTGCTGCTCGACAGCAAAAGCGTGCTGCAAGACCAGTTGGCCAACGTCTCCAAAAGCGGCAAGGCCGACCTGGCCCAGTTCACCGACGGCCTGAGCGCAGAGCGCGAACAAGGCATCACCATCGACGTGGCCTACCGCTACTTCAACACCGCCAATCGCAAATTCATCATTGGCGACGCGCCAGGCCATGAGCAATACACCCGCAACATGGTCACCGCCGCCAGCAGCGCCGATGCCGCCGTGGTGCTGGTCGATGCCACCAAACTCCAGTGGCAAGACCCGGCGTTGAGTCTGTTGCCGCAAACCCGCCGCCATTCATTGCTGTGCCATTTGCTGCGCGTGCCCAGCATTGTGTTTGCGGTCAACAAACTCGATGCCCTGGGCGACAATGCCACGCTGGCATTTACCAACATTCGCGCTTCACTGGAAGACTTTGCGCTGGCCGCCGGCATTGAAGTGGCCACCATCGTGCCAATCTCCGCCCTCAAAGGCCACAACGTGGTCGAGTCGGCTGAGGACGGCTGGTGCGGCTACACCGGCCCGAGCCTGCTCGACATTCTGGAACTGCTGTCAGTCACGCCCGCAGACACCGCGCTGCCGCTGGCCTTCCCGGTGCAGTGGGTAGAGAAATTTTCATCCAGCAGCGACACCAGCCAAGGTCGCCGGGTGTTCTGGGGTCGCGTTGCTGCTGGCGTGGCACAAGTCGGCCAGACCATCAAGGTGCTGCCCAATGGTCAAACCGCCACCGTGGCTCAGGTTTTGGGCCACACACGCAAGCCGGGCACGGTGCAAGCTAACCACAGCGCAGGCATTGTGCTGGACCGCGAGGTCGATGTCTCACGCGGCGACTGGCTGCTGGCTGTTGAACCCGTTGCCTCTGTAGCAAGCGCGTCTGAAGACGACTTTGACACAGCTCCGGCTGCCACCAGCTTGCTCCCCAGCCGCGAACTCAAAGTCACCGTGGCCTGGATGGACGATGAACCGCTGGTGGCGGGTAGAGTCTATTGGGCCTTGCACGGCCACCGCTGGGTCAAGGCACGCGTCAAACGCGTGATACACCGGCTTGACATCAACACCCTGGCCGAAGAAAACGCGGACACCCTGTCCGCCAACAGCATTGGTCATGTCGAGCTGTTGCTGCAAGAAGGCATTGCCGCGCGGCCATTCAATGAATCGCGGGTGCTGGGTGCCTTGGTGCTGGTCGATACCGCCAGCCACAAAACGGCGGGGTCGGTGCTGGTTAATTGACGAAAATCAAGGCAACCCAAGACCAAAGCCACTATGCTTGGCGGCTCTTGGGCGCGTCCCTTTAAAATGCCGCTTTTGCATTTAACCAAAGTAACCTCAAAATGACCCATACCGTCACCGAAGCCTGCATCAAGTGCAAGTACACCGACTGTGTCGACGTTTGCCCAGTGGACTGCTTCCGCGAAGGCCCCAACTTTCTGACCATCGACCCCGATGAGTGCATCGACTGCGCGGTGTGCATCCCCGAATGCCCGGTGAACGCCATTTATGCCGAAGAAGACGTACCCAAAGACCAGCGCCACATGACCAAGCTCAACGCCGAGTTGGCCAAGCTGCCCACCTGGAAGAGCATTACCAAGCGCAAGGCAGCGCTGCCTGAGGCCGAAGAGTGGAAAGACAAGACCGGCAAGCTGTCCGAGCTGATCCGCTGATTTGAAAAATACGCAAACCGATGCGCTGGTCATCGGCACCGGCCCGGTGGGCTTGTTCCAGGTCTTTCAACTGGGCCTGCAAGGCATCCATGCCCACGTGGTCGATGTGCTGGATCAGCCTGGCGGCCAGTGCATCGAACTCTACCCCGACAAGCCCATTTACGACATCCCGGGCCTCCCGTACAGCACGGGTCGCGAGCTGACACAGCGCCTGCTACAGCAAGTTGCGCCTTTCAAACCCACGTTTCACTTCAACCAGCAGGTCAGCCAAATCAGTCACCAGGATGACGGCAGGTGGCTGGTCACCACGCCGAACCAGCAATTTTCGACGCGCACCCTGTTTATTGCCGCAGGGGTTGGCGCCTTTGTACCCAAAGAGCTCAAAGTAGATGGCCTGGCTGCGTTTACGGGCACTCAACTGTTTTACCGCCTCACATCACCCGAACTCCTGGCAGGTCAACACGTGGTAGTGGTGGGCGGTGAAGATACCGCAATTCAAAACACCATCGCTTTGACATCCGGACCACAGCAAGCCAGCAGCGTCACCCTGGTGCACCGGCGCGATGTGCTGCACGCAAGCCCTGATGCGTTAGCCCAATTTGCCGAGCTGCGTGCCAATGGCCTTATCCAATTTGTTGCCGGTCAAATCACCGGCATCCAAACCAGCGGTGACCGGCTCAGCGGCGTCGAGGTCAACACCCCCGAAGACCAAACCTTGAATCTGCCTTTGGATGCCTTGCTGGTATGTCAGGGCATCAGCCCCAAACTGGGCCCCATTGCCCAATGGGGTTTGGCCATGGAACGCAAACAGCTCACGGTTGACCCAGCCACCTTGGCCACCAGCGCGCCCGGCATTTACGCCGTGGGCGATGTCAACAGCTACCCCGGCAAAAAGAAACTCATCCTTTGCGGTTTTCATGAAGCCACCCTGGCCGCCTATGCCGCCGCCAGTTACATAGACCCGCAAGCCTCGGGCGTATTGCAATACACCACCAGCAGCGCGCTGCTACAGCAGCGGCTTGGGGTTCAATCCAACGCAGCTTCAGCCACGTCCGACTGACTACTTGCCAAGCAACTGATTGAATTTGTCGGCCTCAAAGTGCTCGTGCAGCGCGGCATCGCCCGGCACCACGGTGCTGTCGTTGCGCTGGCAGGTCAGTTTTTCCAAGGCTTGCCACAGCATGGCAATCTGATGCTCCTGGGTCGCTGCGTTGTCGATCAAGCCGCGCATGGCCTGGCTCAAGGGGTCGTCGTTTTGTGTCACACCGTAGGCGGAAAATCCCATTTTTGAAGCCACCTCCTCACGCTTGACATCGAGCTCGGCCTGGATGATGCGCGCCGGGTTGCCCACCGCCGTGGCGCCAGCAGGTACCGGTTTGGTGACCACCGCGTTGGACCCCACCTTGGCCCCCTCACCCACGCTAAAGCCGCCCAGCACCTGCGCCCCCGCCCCCACCACCACGCCACGACCCAGCGTGGGGTGGCGCTTGGCGCCCTTGTAAAGCGAGGTGCCACCCAGGGTGACACCCTGGTAAATGGTGCAGTCGTCGCCAATCTCAGCGGTCTCACCCACCACCACGCCCATGGCATGGTCAAAAAACACACGCTCGCCAATTTTGGCGCCGGGGTGGATTTCGATGCCGGTCAAAAAGCGCGCCAGATGCGAGATAAACCGCCCCAGCCATTTGAAGCCATGCGTCCAGCAGGCGTGTGCCAGCCGGTGCAGCAACACGGCATGCACGCCGGGATAACAGGTCAGTACTTCCCAAGCGCTGCGCGCCGCCGGGTCGCGCTCCAGAATGCATTGAACGTCGGATTTGAGTCTTGAAAACATGGGGTGAGTTTATTCGACCATGGCTCGGAGTTTGTGGGGTCGACTTCAGTCGACCTGGCGGACTGAAGTCCGCCCCACAGAGTTCATTGCTGCTTCATCATCATCTTGGCGATGCCGCGCAAAATGTGGATTTCTTCCTGCGTCACTGCCGCGCGGTTGAAGAGCTGGTTCAGGCGCGGCATGAGTTTCTTGGGCGATTGCGGGTCGAGGAAACCAATGCTGGTGAGCGCCTGCTCCAGGTGCGCCAGCATGCCGGCCACCTGCGCCGCGTCCGCCAGCACCGGCTCGGTGGTGGCCGCCTGCACCGGGTAGCCCCCCAGCGCCTCGCGCCAGTCATAGGCAATCACCTGCAGCGCCGCGCCCAGGTTGAGCGAGCCAAACTGCGGGTTGCTCGGAATGCTCAGGCAGGCGTGACAGCGGTACACGTCTTCGTTGGCCATGCCAAAACGCTCGGAGCCAAACAAAAAGGCCACGCCCGTCTGGCTGGCCTGCGGGGCCTGCAGCAGCGACGCAAAGTGCGCACGCGGCGTCACGGTGGGCGGGCCGAAGTCGCGCGGTGTCATGGCGGTGGCGCACAGGTGCGTCATGCCCTCCAGCGCCTCGTCGAGCGTGGCCACAATGCGGGCGTTTTTGAGCACGTCGGTGGCGCCGCTGGCGCGCTGGATGGTTTCTTCGCGGTTGAGCACATTGGCCCAGCGCGGCGCGACGAGCACCAGGTCATCAAAACCCATGGTTTTCATGGCCCGTGCGGCAGCGCCGACGTTGCCGGCATGGCTGGTATTGATCAGGATAAAGCGCGTCTGCATGTTGGCCCGTTAAAATAACGCTATTGTCGCTGCCCGCATCGCCGTGCAGCGCTTCGCTCATCCCTCACACAGACTCAGACCCAATCGTCCGTCTAACAAAAATTGATATGAATCCTTCCAACTTGCACCCCATGGTCAACGTGGCCGTGAAGGCCGCCCGCGCTGCTGGCGCCCTCATCAACCGTGCCGCCCTCGATGTGGAATCGGTCCGCGTTTCCCAGAAGCAGGTCAATGACTTTGTCACCGAGGTGGACCAGGCCTCCGAGCAAACCATCATCGAAACCCTGCTCACTGCTTACCCTGGCCACGCCATCTGGGCTGAAGAATCGGGCCGCGTCCATGGCGCGCAAGACTCCGAGTTTGTCTGGATCATTGACCCGCTGGACGGCACCACCAATTTCATCCATGGCCTGCCGATTTACTGCGTCAGCATTGCGCTGGCCGTCAGGGGCAAGGTGGAACAAGCCGTTATTTATGACCCCAGCCGCAACGACCTGTTCACCGCCACCAAGGGCCGGGGTGCGTATCAAAACAACCGCCGCCTGCGCGTGGCAAAGCGCACCCGCTTGCAGGAGTGCCTGATTTCCACCGGGTTCCCCTACCGTCACGATGACGATTTCAACACCTACCTGCGCATGATGGGCGACATGATGCAACGCACCGCCGGCCTGCGCCGCCCCGGTGCTGCCGCGCTGGATTTGGCTTATGTGGCCGCCGGTTTTACCGATGGTTTTTTTGAAACCGGTCTGCAGCCCTGGGATGTGGCCGCGGGCTCGCTGCTGATCACCGAGGCCGGTGGCTTGGTCGGCAATTTTTCTGGTGATTCCAACTTTTTGGAACAAAAAGAATGCATGGCCGCCAACCCGCGCATTTACGGCCAGATGGTGGCCATTCTTGGCAAGTACAGCAAATTTGCCGGCGCCGGAGACAAAGCGGCGGTACGCGCTGCGGTAGCTGAACTGGCCAACGCACCTGTCTAAAGTCCGGACAGTCCGGGGATGGATTGCCGCGCTCCAGCCTGTCCTGAGCCAGTCGAAGGGCTCGCAATGACAACCACGACACCGTCATTGCGAGGAGTGTAGCGACGCGGCAATCCGGGGATCCAGGGATTCAGGGATTCAGGACTTAGCGCCGCCGCGCCGAGCGCACACCGGGCAGTTCGGCCACCAGACCCAGCACCTTGTGCAAGCGGCCTGAGTCAGTCACTTCCACGGTAAAGGTCATCCAGGCCGTGCCTTTGATGGACTGGGTTTGCACGCCGATCACATTCATTTTTTCCTTGGTAAAGACCTCGGAGATGTCACGCAGCAAGCCTTGCCGGTCTTGCGCCTGCACCGCCACATCCACCGGGAACACCGAGCCACCGGCAGCCTGGTTCAGGCCCCACTCCACCTCGATCAGACGCTCGCCATTTTTGGCGACCATCTCGCGCAGGTTCGTGCAGTCGGTGCGGTGCACGCTGACGCCCTTGCCACGCGTCACGAAGCCACAAATCGCGTCGGGCGGGGCCGGTTTGCAGCACTTGGCCATTTGCGTCATGAGCGAATCCACCCCGACCACCAGCAAGCCACCTTTGCTCGGGTTGTCCTGGCTGCGTGGTTTACGGATCAACGGCGCATCGAGTTCCTGCTGCGATGGCTCGGCGGGACGCAGCAACTGCTCGATGGCGCGCAGCGAAAATTCATCTTTGCCCACCACCTCGAACAGGGCATCGGCCGAGGTAAAGCCCAGTTGCGTGGCCAGATCGTCGAGCTTGAGGGCGGTTTTACCCTCGCGCTGCAGCAGTTTTTCCACCGCGTCACGCCCCTTGGCGATGGTCTCGGCCATGGCCAGGGCATTGAACCAGGCGCGCACCTTGGTGCGGGCACGGTGACTCACCAGGTAGCCCAAATCAGGGTTGAGCCAGTCGCGCGACGGGCCACCTTCCTTGACCGTGGTGACTTCCACCGTTTGACCGTTTTTAAGCGGCGTGTTGAGCGGCACCATGGCGCCATCCACCCGCGCGCCTCGGCAGCGATGCCCCAAACTGGTGTGCACGCTGTAAGCAAAGTCCACCGCAGTGGCCCCTTGGGGCAGCTCGACAATGGCAGCATCGGGCGTCAGCACGTAAATCAGGTCATCAAAAACGCCTTGCGTCTTGGTGCCTGACAGGTCGCGTTGCCACGCCAGCAATTGGCGCAACACCGCAATTTTGTTGTCGTAGGCCCCACTGGCCGAGACACCGGCGTAGCCCTTGGCACCAGCTTCCTTGTAAGCCCAATGGGCAGCCACACCGTTTTCAGCATGATCGTGCATGGCCTGGGTGCGGATCTGGATTTCGCAGACCTGGCCACCGCTGTCGCGTACTACCGTGTGCAAAGACTGGTAACCATTGACCTTGGGTTTGGCAATGTAATCGTCAAATTCTTCTGTCAGCGGCGTGAAGTGGCTGTGCACCCAGCTCAAGGCGGCATAACACTCAGGCACACTGTCCACCACAATGCGCAGCGCGCGCACGTCATACACATGCGCAAAGTCCAGCGATTTGCCGCGCATTTTTTTGACAATGCTGTAGATGTGTTTGGGGCGACCAAATACTTTGGCGCTGATGCCATTGGCGTTCAGATCTGACTCCAACTGGGCGCGCATGCGCTCCACATAAGCCTCGCGTTCCACACGCTTCTCATCCAGCCAGTTGGCCACCTGGCGGTAGGTGTCGGGCTCCTGAAAGCGAAATGCCAGGTCCTCCACTTCCCACTTGATTTCCCAAATGCCGAGACGGTTGGCCAGTGGCGCAAAGACCTGCAGCGCCTCGGCCGCAATGCCATCGGACACCGGCAGCTTTGAAGCAGCAAAAAACCGCAGCGTTTGCAGGCGTGAGGCCAGACGCAGCATCACCACCCGCAGGTCACGCGAAAACGCCAGCAGCATCTTGCGCACGTTCTCGGTTTGCAGGGCATCAGCCTGCAACGTGGCCGTGTTGTTTTGCGCCAGCGCCAGCCGAGCCAGGCGGGCCTGGCGCTGCACCCGCACCAGTTTGGTGGTTTCCATGGCCAAAGCCGCAAAATTGTCGCCAAAGGCCTTGGCGATCACCTCCTGCGGCCGGTTCAGGTGATCACAGGCATACACCAGATAGCTGGCGGCCTGCATGGCTTCCGAGCCGCCAATGCCTCGCAAAATAGCCGCCACCGCGTCGGCATGTGCCAAAATGTTTTCACCTGTATCCAGCGTTTCGGTGGCCAACAGGGGCTCGGCAAAAGCGCGTGCGCGAGCCAGAGCATTGGCTTGTTCGGGCAGGCTGAGGGCAGTGGCCGCCACCACGGGCAATATCGGTTTGGCGGAGGGATCAGGGTTAGCTGTTGCTTGGCTTTTCATCGAAATATATGGCGTTAATCGTCAGTGTGAGCCTGTGGGGCGGACTTCAGTCCGCCATGGCAGACTAAAGTCTGGCCCACAAAAACCTGAGTTGAAAAAACCCGGTTCAAGGTCCGTGTGCGGTAGCGGGCCGGATACGGCGGACTCGCAATGACGGTTCATGGTCAGTCCAGTAAAAATGACAGCACCACGTGCACCTGGCTGTCGGCTACAAAAGTGGGCGCATGGCCGACGCTGGCAAATTCGAGCAGGCGGGCTTGGGGGCCGCGCTGGGTCATGGTGTGCGCTGTCTCGAGTGACAGCAAATCAGACTCGGCACCGCGAATCAGCAAGGTTTGCGCTCTGATCCGGTCGTAGGCCTGCCACAGCAAAGCCTCGCCTTGCGCGGCGGATTCGGGCGTGACCGCCTTGAAGGGCTCGGCCAGCGCCGGGTCGTAGTGCAGCGTCAGGCGACCGCTGCCGTCGCCCAGCGGTTTGAGCATGGGCCGGCACAGCGCCAGCCACTGGGCCGGCGTGTGCGGGCCAAAGGTGCTGGACGTCACCCACATGGCATCGGCGGCTTGCTGTTCTGTGTCAAAGACACCCGTGTTGCCGAGGTACTGACCAATGCGCTCCAGCGCCTGCCACTCGATGACCGGGCCGACGTCGTTGAGCACCAGGCGGCGCACCTTGGCAAGGGCCGGGGCGTTGGGCAGGCCCGCCACCGCCATGCCGATCAAGCCGCCCATGCTGGTGCCGAGCCAGTCGAGCGTGGTGGGCTGCAACTGCTGCAACAGCGCCAGCATGTCGGCCGCGTAATAGGGAATCTGGTAACCAATGGGGTCTTTGAGCCAGTCGCTTTGGCCGCGCCCGACCACGTCCGGGCAAACCACGCGCAGACTGTGGCCAGCGATGGCTGCTTGCTGGCACAGTGCCTGCGCCAGCACGTCGAAGTCGCGACCCTGTCGCGTCAGGCCATGCACGCACAGCACCACGTGATCGCTGTCAAGCTGGCCCCACTGCCAGTAGGCCATGCGGTGGCCACCCTGGGCATCGGGGCAGTTGACAAATTCAAGGGTGGGTTCAGGCATGGCGAAGACGGCAATCAAATGGGAGACTGGATAATGACCGGGTGGCATGCGCCTGACTTACGTCAGGCACATGGCAGCATCCTAATTCAAACTCGGTTCCATCTCATATGGGCTCGATCTATTCAATTATTTTTTTCGGAGAAATATCCATGCTCAAAGGTAAAACAGCGCTTGTCACCGGCTCCACCAGTGGCATTGGCCTTGGCATTGCCAAAGCCCTGGCCGCCCAGGGTGCCAACATCGTGATGAACGGCTTTGGCGATGTGGATAGCCCCAAGGCTGTCATTGAGGCCCTGGGTGTGCAAGTGGCCTACCACGGTGCCGACATGAGCAAGCCGGCAGAAATTGAGGCCATGATGAAATTTGCGGCCGAGCAGTTTGGCCGGGTCGATGTTCTGGTCAACAATGCCGGTATCCAGCATGTGGCGCGGATCGAGAATTTTCCGCCGGAGCGCTGGGATGCCATCATCGCCATCAACATGAGCAGCGCCTTTCACGCCACCCGCGCTGCCCTGCCCGCCATGCAGGCCGCAGGTTGGGGTCGCATCATCAACGTGGCCTCGGTGCACGGCCTGGTGGCATCCGCTGAAAAATCGGCCTACGTCACGGCCAAACACGGCGTGGTCGGCCTGACCAAGGTCACCGCGCTGGAAAACGCCACCACCGGCGTCACCTGCAACGCCATCTGCCCGGGCTGGGTGCTGACGCCGCTGGTTCAAAAACAGGTCGATGCCAAGGCCGCAGCCTTGGGTTTGTCCAACGACGAGGCCAAAAAACTGCTGCTCGGCGAAAAAGAACCGTCACTGCAGTTCACCACCCCGGAAGAACTCGGCGCGCTGGCGGTGTTTTTCTGCTCCCCCGCCGGCAACAACGTGCGCGGCGTGGCCTGGAACATGGACGGCGGCTGGGCGGCGCAGTAAGTCCAGCAGCAGATTTATTTCAGCTGCACCGAGCCAGACACACTGACACTGACATTGCTTAAACCGGCTTCCAGTGGCACCGGTGCATCTTCAGCCATGGACTTGGCGCTGGCCGCCATCATGTAAGGCCGCACCGGGCCCATCTGGTTGGCGTTGACCTGGATCTCGCCCAGGGTGTAGCCACTGAAACCAAAACTTTTGGCGATCTCGTTGGCGCTTCTTTGAAACTGTTCAATGGCTTGGCTCTGCGCCTGGGCTTGCGCCTCCTGGCGCAGTTGCGAACTCAGACCAAAGTTGACACTGGCCACGGTCAGGGTTTGCAACTGGCCTGCCGTCTGGCTGATGCGCACAAAATCGCGGCCCTGCAACACCAGCTCGGCCGAGCCCTGCCAGCCGACCAGCTTGCCATTGCGGTCGTGGCGCGGCGTCAGCCCGAAACGGCCGGTATTGACGCTCATCAAGGGGCTTTGCGCCTGGCGTTTGGCCTCTGACAACGCTGAATCCAACGCGGTTTTGAGCTGGCTTTGCACTTCTTGCGCATTGGCGCCTTCACGCTGGGTGCTCAGGGTCAGGGTCAGTTCATCCTGCGGCACCTGCACCGTGGCGCTGGCCGACAGGCTCACCCGTTGACTTGGCAGGGGCTGCGCCATGTGTTGAGAAAATGCAGCTTGTGCCCCCACCAAAAAAGCGCTCACAGCTACCAATTTCATAAAGTTTTTCACGACTTATTCCTTATTCAGGTGAGCCTACAAAAGGTAAAACAAAAGGTAAAAAATTTGTAACAGCATGTCAATGCTGATAAAAAATACACAAAACACAGGTCCAAACACGCAAAATCACGCTTGTTACAAATTGTCCAGGAAAGAAGTATGTCCGCAAAACCTGACCGTGTTGACAAAATATTGGTAGTTGATGACGACGCACGCATTCGAGACCTGTTACGCCGCTACCTGATGCAAGAGGGTTTTGAGGTGCTACAGGCTGAAGACGGCAAGGCATTGACCCGTGTGTTGCAACGTGAACCTGTTGATTTGATCGTGCTCGACCTGATGATGCCTGGCGAAGACGGCTTGTCAGTTTGTCGGCGCTTGCGCGGTGCCAACGACCGAACCCCCATCATCATGCTCACCGCCAAAGGCGAGGACATCGACCGCATTGTGGGCCTTGAAGTGGGCGCCGACGACTACCTGTGCAAACCCTTCAACCCGCGCGAATTGCTGGCCCGCATTCATGCCGTGCTGCGCCGGCGCCCACCGGTTGAAGCGCCAGGTTCGCCTTCGGCAGACAATGAAACCATCTGCTTTGGTCCCTTCAGCTTTGACCTGGGTGCCCGTACCTTGCGCAAAGACAACGAAGAACTGAGCCTGACGACGGGTGAATTTGCCATGCTCAAAGCACTGGTACGGCACCCGCGCCAACCCCTGTCGCGCGAAAAACTGGCGCAACTGGCCCGTGGTCGCGACTTTGAGCCGTTTGACCGCAGTCTGGATGTGCAGGTGTCACGTTTGCGCAAACTCATTGAAGTGGATGCCACGGTGCCGCGCTTCATCCAGACCGTGTGGGGTGTCGGCTACGTCTTTGTACCCGATGGCAACTAAGCCCCGCCTGAGCCTGTTCTGGCGCACCTTTGTGCTGCTGGCGCTGCTGCTGCTGGGCAGTGTGCTGGCCTGGACCGAAACCCTGCATGAGCTCGAATCTGAACCGCGTGCCATGCAGACCGGACGGCAAATTGCCTCGATGGTTAACCTGAGCCGTGCCGCGGTCATGCACACCGACAGCATCACCCAGGTCTCGCTGTTCAAGACCATGAAAGACCAGGAGCACGTGGTGATCGTGCCTCGTGAACCCCATGACGTGATTCAGCTCCTCAACAACGACGAACTCAACCACTACATGGCGAAGGAACTTAAAAATCGTCTGGGGCCGAATACGCTGGTGGCTGAATCGGTCAACGGCGTGCCTGGTCTGTGGATTGGCTTTGACATCAACAAGGACCATTTCTGGCTGCAGACGGATCGCTCCCGCTTTGACCAGCCCGAGGCCAAGACCTGGCTGATCTGGCTGTCCACCGCCGCGGCTTTGTCGCTGCTGGGCGCGGCCTGGATGGCAAGGCTGATCAATCAGCCCCTGAAAGACCTGTCGTTTGCCGCCAAACGGGTGCGTGAAGGCGACTTCGAAGCCAGCCGGCTGGACGAATCCGTCAGCACCAACGAGATTCGGTCGGTCAACATCGGTTTTAACCGCATGACACAAAAACTGGCCAGAATCGAAGAAGAACGGGCGGTCATGCTGGCCGGTATTTCGCACGACTTGCGCACACCGCTGGCACGGCTGAGGCTGGAGACCGAGCTTAGCGTTAGCGACCGCTCTGCCCGCCAGCACATGGCCAACGATATTGCACAACTCGATGCCATCATCAACAAGTTTCTGGATTATGCGCGGCCTGACCATATCAAGTTGGACCCCGTTGAACTCAACCAGTTACTGGCGCAGTGCCTGGCACCCTTGCGCGAACGCCCCGAGCTTGAAATCAAGGTGACCCTTGAACCCCAATTGATGGTTCAGGCCGATGCCATAGAGCTGCAGCGCGTCATCACCAACCTGATTGAAAATGCAGCGCGTTATGGCAAGTCGGCAGATACCGGCATTGCCCGGGTGGAGGTGTCCGCGCGCA
>PHCO01000332.1 GCA_002842265.1 Betaproteobacteria bacterium HGW-Betaproteobacteria-18
GTCGAGATATTCGCCGCATCCGCCGCCGCCTGCGCCTCAAGCAACGCCTTGGGTGACGGCCCCGCATAGGTGCCCGCCACGAAGTTGCCGCCCGCATCGAACGACCCCAACCCAAGCCCTACCAGCTTGTTGTGCAGGAAGTTGATCTCGTTTTGGTAGGCCGCCTTGGCGATCGGATCGGTCGCGTAGTCCAGGATCAACTGGGCCAGTTCGGCGACCCTTGCCAGAATATCGGTCCCGACCGGGTTCGGGCCAGAGGTGGTAAAAATGATATTCCCGCTCGAGGTGATGGAGATACAGCCCGAAGTTGTGCAAGCATCATCCAGCGTCAGCGTCTTGTAGCGCTGAATGCCCGTTTCGACGCGCCCGTTGATATCGACCCGCGCAATGCCGCCGTTGGTCGAGGTCGAACCGCCGTGATAATCGAACGTCACATCACCGCCGCCAAAGGCGTTGGAAACCGCCGACGCGGCCGCCGCCAGGGCTTCGCGGTAGATGTCTTTGCCGGTGCCCACAGCGGTTGCGCTGATATTGCCACGGCTGACAGATATCCGAATATCGCCTGCTGCGCGAACACCTTGCGGGTTGATGTTCATGTTGGTCGATGAAGTCGTGCCCACGGTCACGAGGCCCGAATTCGCGACGATGACGGTCGGGTTCGGCGCGGTCGGAATCGGGATCGCGGTCTTGTTGAAAATGTCGACGGTGGCGTTGAATTTCAGGTTCGCGGCCTGCCCGAGCGGGCCGGTGCCCGCGCCGATGGTAACGGTCGCGTAGCGCGGCACATCGCCATTGGTCGGGTTGTCGCCATCGGTCGCCTGCACCAGCGCATCATTGCCGATACTGACGGTGTTGGCCCCGGTGTAGGTGATATTGGCATCGCCCGAAGGCGCGCCCGCCAGCCCGTAGGTGGTGGCGGTCGAGCGCATGTCGAGATCGCCTTCGCCCCACGCCGCAATCTGGATGTCGCCGTAATCAACCGCAACCTTGCCCGCACCGCCCACCGAGGCGGTGGCGTTGGCGGTGATCACGGCGTCAATCTCGGCATTGGCCAGCGCGATCGCGCCGCCGCTGTCGAGGTTGACCTTCTGCTTGGCGACGATGTTGTTATACGCCTCTTGTTTGAACAGCGACGGTCCAGCGCCGGGCTTCGTCAGCTGCACGGCAGCAAGCGCGCCAACGGCAGCGGTCGTGTTGTGGGTGATCGCCAAGGTCGCCCCGCCCGCGGGCACGTTGGCAAGCCCGCCCGAGATCGAGCGCACATTGTTGGCGCCGCCCGCAAGGAACGGGTTGAAGGTGAGGTTGCGCGCCGAAAGCGTCAGGTTTTGCGCCGTCAGTTGCACACGGTCGCCAATTCGCGCATCGACCGTGCTGATAACGGTATGGGCAAGCGACGCGCCGCTCGCGCCCACCAGAGAGGCCTGTGTGCTGTCAACCGATCCGGCGAAGTTCGCGGTGTGTTGCGCCGAAATGGTCGCGGTGCCTGCAACGTTCACCCCATAGGCAGCAAGGCCGGTGGTATCGGCTGCGGCGCGGGTGGTGCTGATGGTCGAGGTTTTCGAGGTGGCGGCCGATCCGGCCACAAGGCCGCCGCTGCCTGCAACGGTCACCGCAGTGTTGGTGTCGGTGCCGGTGGCGGTCACGTTCAGTGCGCCCGCCGACAGCGTGGTGAGGTTGGTCAGCGTGGCCGTGGTCGTCGTGTTCGACTTCGCCTCGGAGATATTGAACCCCGCCGCAATGAACCCGGCCGCAAGCCCGGTGCCATCCGCAAGCTGGTTCGTGGTGT
>PHCO01000333.1 GCA_002842265.1 Betaproteobacteria bacterium HGW-Betaproteobacteria-18
GGTGATGGGCTGGGGGATGTCGTCTTTGGCGATGCGGTCGACAATAGCGGCAGCCATGTTCAGCGGCCCGATCACCGCGTCGAGCGTGTCATTCACGCCTTGGACGATCTTGCGGAAATCGCCCTGGTGCTTCGAGGCGTCGGCACGGGTCGTTAGCCTCCCCTCGACAGCGGCCTTACTCAGCTTGTCTGTGTCGGATACCATGGCACGCACCGCGTTGACCATGCTTATCATTGATTGCTGAAGCAAGCCAACCTCATCATTCCGTTTTGCAGTCTCGATACGTTCCGTTAGGTCGCCGCATGCGATCCTCTGCGCAGTCTGCGCTGCGAGCTGGATAGGACGAGTCACTCGGCGTCGGATAAGCAAGAGCATGACGACCGATGCGGCGCTCAGAGCAATGCTCAAAGCCAAGATTACCGCGAGAATTCGGTTGGCATCACGGACATATCCCTGTACATTCTTATCGGTCCTCTCATCTATCATTTGGACGAACTCATCAATCGGCATCATGATCTTGGCTTTTTCCTGGTGGTAGGCCTCGTCGTACAGGATGCGGCGTGCCATCTCGAAGTCAGGTTGCTGCTTCAAGGTAAAATGACCTGTACCATCATCGTAGAGACCCTTGACCGCATTCATTGCTAAGGTCTCCGCTTTAACTAGCGCATCGGAATTGTTCTGAGCCTCCTGCAACTTGGCGAGTTCCGCTTCTGTAAAACCTCTTTGCCGCATCAGAGAAAGCAGGGGAACCGCTGCGCCGTCTCGCCTGGGCTTGACACCGGTGGCGACCATAAAATCCCAGTAGACTCTGTTGTAGGATTCGGGTCGGGGTTTTTCACCGTTGCGAATGGCCAGAATGTCCCAGTACATCTCTTCGTACTTGGGTTCTGCAGTTACCACATAGGTTTGCGCCATGCGTGTCAGATCATCTGAACTCTGTCTCATTTCATAGGCAAGCTGATAGGATTTGTTGCGATTGTCCTGGGCCTTTTCGACTCTATTAAGTGCGCTTACCAAGAGCAATACGAACGCGGTCAATACCGCCAAAGTTAAAATAGTGGCTGAATAGATGATGTTGAATAGCTTCTGGATGTTAATTGTGAAACGTCCTTTACTTTTAGTTCCGTTTTCGATCGCCCATTCGAGGGGCCATCACTTCGTGATGGTCGTCACTTTTATTCTCCGGACTCCTCATCCTGCAACCCGCTGGCGCTCGACCAAATCCTTAAGTCGCACACCCAGTTCCTGAAGGTCTTGCGCCGACGCCTCGAGTTGTTTGGTACCCGCCAAGTTCTGTGTGGTCGCCTTACGGATATTGGCAATAGCCGCAGCGATCTGATCCATGCCGACAAGCTGCTGCTGGCTCGAGGCGGCGATCTGGGTGGCTGCCTGCGCTGCCTCGCCGACGCTGCCCGTGAGCGCCCGGATTGACTCGCCCGCATCCGTTGCCTGTTTGACACCGGCGGCCACGGCCTTCGTCCCTTGCTCGGTGGCCATGACCGCGGAACTGGTGGCCTTCTGAACCTCCATCAGGATGGTCCGCACTTGCGTGGTTGCCTGGCGCGACTGCTCGGCCAGGCCCTTCACCTCGTGCGCCACCACCGCGAACCCTTTGCCAAACTCGCCGGCACGGGTCGCTTCAATGGCGGCATTAACCGCCAGCAGATTCGACTGTTCGGCAAGGTCATTGACCGTGGCGATGATTTCCCCGATGGCCTGGCTTTGCTCGCTCAGCCGCACGACGCTCTCGGCGATCTCCTCCATCTGCTCGCGGATGTGGTTCATG
>PHCO01000334.1 GCA_002842265.1 Betaproteobacteria bacterium HGW-Betaproteobacteria-18
GACCGCGCCGCCATGGTCGCCAAACTGCAGCACCGCCGTGGGACTGGCCTTGATGCCCATCTTGTGCTCGATGCTGACGCAATGCACATCGTTGCGCGCGCCCACCGAACCGTCCAGGTTGACCATGAATTTGGGCACCACGAACAGGCTGATGCCCTTGACGCCCTCGGGCGCGCCGGTGACGCGGGCCAACACCAGATGAATGATGTTCTCGGCCATGTCGTGCTCACCCCAGGTGATGAATATCTTGGTACCGGCGATTTTGTAGCTGCCATCGGGTTGGGGTTCTGCTTTGGTGCGCACCGCGGCCAGATCGCTGCCGGCCTGCGGCTCGGTCAGGTTCATGGTGCCGGTCCATTGGCCGCTGACGAGTTTTTCGAGGTAGATGGCGTTGAGTTCCGGGCTTCCAGCGGTCAGCAAGGCTTCAATGGCGCCGTCGGTCAGCAACGGGCACAAGGCAAAGCTCATATTGGCCGAGTTTTGCATCTCGCCTACCACCGAACCAATGATTTTTGGCAGGCCCTGGCCACCGAAGTCGGTGGGGTGCTGCAAGCCCTGCCAGCCCGCTTCGGTGTACTGTTTGAAGGCTTCCTTGAAGCCTGGGCTGGCGGTCACCACGCCGTCTTTCAAGGTTGATGGGTTTTTGTCGCCCTCCCAGTTCAGGGGGCTGAGCACCCCTTCGCAAAACTTGGCGGCCTCTTCCAGCACCGCTTGGGCGGTCTCGAAACCGGCATCTTCCATGCCAGGCAGCTGGGCAATTTGTTCAATGCCAGCCAGATGCTCGATGTTGAACAGCATGTCTTTGAGGGGGGCGACGTAGCTCATGGGAAGTCTCCAAATATTTCAAAAAAAATGCACGCCTGAAACTGGTCTTTTAAAACCCGTCATTGCCAGCTTTTGGGCTTGTTGTAGGGTCGACTTCAGTCGACCATGGCGGACTGAAGTCCGCCCTACAGGGTTCAAGGTCCGTGTGCGGTATCGGGCCGGATACACGGGGGGCTCGCAATGGCGATGCAGACTAAAGCGCGGCAGTCAACTCTGGCACGGCGACAAACAAGTCAGCTTCCAGGCCATAGTCGGCCACGCTGAAGATCGGCGCCTCGGCGTCCTTGTTGATGGCCACAATGACCTTGCTGTCCTTCATGCCGGCCAGATGCTGGATGGCACCACTGATGCCCACGGCAATGTAGAGCTGGGGCGCCACAATCTTGCCGGTCTGGCCCACCTGCAGATCGTTGGCGGCATAACCGGCATCCACCGCGGCACGGCTGGCGCCAATGGCAGCACCGAGCTTGTCGGCCAGCGGGGTCAGGAGCTCGTTGAACTTCTCGCTGGAACCCAAAGCCCGACCACCGCTGACGATGACCTTGGCGGCGGTCAGCTCGGGGCGGTCGTTCTTGGCGATCTCCGAGCCGAGGTAGCTGGTGTTGCCGGGCACCGCCACCGCGGCGATGGTGTCGATGGCGGCACTGCCGCCCTGGGCGGCGGCATCAAAACCGGTGGTGCGCACCGTCAGCACCTTGATGGCGTCCAGACTTTGCACGGTGGCCATGGCGTTACCCGCGTAAATCGGGCGCTCGAAGGTGTCGGCACTGAGCACCTTGGTGACGTCGGAGAGCTGGCCCACATCGAGCTTGGCAGCCACGCGTGGCGCGACGTTCTTGCCCGAGGCGGTGGCAGGAAACAGGAGATGGCTGTAGCCAGAGGCCACGGCCACCACTTGCGCCGTGACGTTTTCTGCCACGCCATGCGCCAACGACTCGGCGTCGATGTGCAGCACTTTG
>PHCO01000335.1 GCA_002842265.1 Betaproteobacteria bacterium HGW-Betaproteobacteria-18
AACGGCGTACACAATGGCCTGCACGGGTGCCCAAGCTGCGTTGACGCCCTTCAACCAGACCAACCTTATGGCATATGCCGGTCTGGACCACACCTTCTCCCCGACCACCACAACGGCTGTGGGATCGACCAGTTGTACCGTGACAGCGACGAACGCGGCTGGAACCGCTACGCAGACGGTCAGCTTTGCTGTCACGGCACCAAGTCCTCCGTCCGTTTCGGCAAGCTTCAATCCAACAAGCCCGGCGCCTGGTGGACAGGTGAGGCTCACCACATCGACTTCCAATGCGAACTCACTGCGTTGGTCTTGCACTGGTCGGTGGACAAACTCGAACACCAACCGGTCGACCGGTGGCAACATTCGAACCTATCACACGGCGACGGGGTCCGCGGGCACGGCCAATTGCACGTTCACCGCTACCGGCCCTGGCGGTACCGCGACTGCTTCGGCGAGTTGGACTTCAACTGCTGCGGGCAATGGGAGTGGGTCGGGGAATAGCGGAAATACGCCAATACCGATTCTTACTCAGTGTGAGCCAAAGACGCTAACTTGGCGCCATCACGCAATGTGTGAAGCACCTGCGCCTCGCACTAGCAGTGGTGTTGCCATCCGGTTGATCCAATCCCAAGGTTGGATCGATGGCCGCGCAGTTTTCAGATGCGACAATGGGATATGGTCACTGGTGCGTGTCGAGGAGTGCACGAGCAGCGGGACCGGTGGGTGACAGTTAGTCGTATCTGAACAATTCCCGGAGTCCGCATGAACACTAGCTTTTTGGTGTGATTGCGGATGGCCCAGATCTTCTCCCGCAAAGGTCGCGTCGGCATGGCCATGCCGGACCTGGGCCTCTTTGGCGAGCAGATGCAGCGGCTTTTTTGCGCTTGTGCGCGAGGGTGTCACCGCGCTGGCAAGACGCGCTGGACTCTTTGTTCGTGCGCACACTCACCCGACCTACCCGGCGCCCAGTTTGGGCGCGGATTTGAATAAATCAGGGATGACCAGATAACTTCGGGTTCCTTTTGTCCCGTTCCTCTATGGCAAATGCCCCGCAAATGCGGGGCATTTGCCATAGACCTATGTCGCCGACTTCGAGGGACCGCACGGCGAGCCCTCCGCAATGTGCGTTTACTTGCCGGTCATCAAAACTGTGTACTGGCCTTTTTGAGCTACTGCCAGCGTCGTTGCCTCTTCACTCATGACGGTAATGCAATGGCCTTGGCTATTGAGCCAAGCATTCGTGATCGCCGCAGGCGTCCCCCGTGCACCCGCGAGGTTTTCACCTATCCCGATACCAGAATAGCCAGCTGCATCTTCACGCGAGTCAGCTGTTGATCCGTCACTGCCGGTGTGCGAGAAGAAGCTGTTAGCGGCCATGTCATCCGCATGCTTCTGCGCTGCCGATTGCAGCTTAGAATTCCATTTTGAAAGCGAGGGCACAGCTGGCATCGCCACAGTGCCGCAGTTGCGGGAAGATGCCCGTGCATTGTTCAGTTGTGCCGCGTATTGCTGTACCAGTGCCGGCGATTGAGACAGCGGTACATCAGCCGGGTCACCACCTCCGCCGTTTCCGTCATCACCGCCACCGCCACAGGCGGCCAGAAAAACGGTGGAAAATATCAGCCCTGCGGTGAGTTTGGCTGCTGCGTTGAATCGATTCACTTGAGACTCCTTGAAGGTGATGATTTATCATAGACCGCCCATTGGGCGGGTGTCAAATTTCAGCGGGAAACTTTTTTACGGAGAGCTTCGTGAGCAAGAACTTCGCGCACCAGGCTCCAGGCG
>PHCO01000336.1 GCA_002842265.1 Betaproteobacteria bacterium HGW-Betaproteobacteria-18
CACAACCGCTGTCGCTGTTCACCGCGCCAAGGGTGGACTATTCATTGCAGCGCCTGCGCCACTACACCGGCACCGCGCCCGAGCATTTTCAGAACTTCGTGCTGTTCACCAACTACCAGTTTTATATTGACGAATTCATTGCGCTCGGGCATGCGGTCATGGCCGATGCCGCCAGCGAATACATCGCCTTTGTCGAGCCGGGCAATGTGATCACTGAAAAATTGGGGTCAGACACCAATTTCGCGGCAGCGCAAGGCGCTGCTGAATCGCCGGATAACCGGCGAGCGAATTTGGGCTCTGACCCCAATTTTTCACCCCGCCTGCCGCAAATGCCCGCCTACCACCTGGTGCGCCCGGATGGCAGCGGCATCAGCATGGTCAACATCGGCGTCGGCCCCGCCAACGCCAAGACCATCACCGACCACATTGCCGTGCTGCGCCCGCACGCCTGGATCATGCTGGGCCACTGCGCCGGCCTGCGCAGCAGCCAGCAATTAGGCGACTACGTGCTGGCGCACGGTTATGTCCGCGAAGACCATGTGCTCGACGAAGAGCTGCCGCTGTGGGTGCCGATCCCCGCGCTGGCCGAAATTCAGGTGGCGTTGGCCAGCGCTGTGACGCAGATCACGCAACTCAAGGGGCCGGAGCTCAAGCGCATCATGCGCACCGGCACCGTGGCCTCGACCGACAACCGCAACTGGGAGCTGTTGCCCGACAACGGACCCAAGCGTCGCTTCAGCCAGAGCCGCGCGGTGGCGCTGGACATGGAAAGCGCCACCATTGCCGCCAACGGCTTCAGGTTTCGCGTGCCCTACGGCACCCTGCTGTGCGTGAGCGACAAACCGCTGCACGGCGAGATCAAGCTGCCCGGCATGGCCAACCACTTTTACCGCGAGCGGGTGGACCAGCACCTGCGCATTGGCATTCGCGCGCTGGAGCTGCTGCGCGAACAGGGCATCGACCAGCTCCACAGCCGCAAATTGCGCAGCTTCGCCGAGGTGGCATTTCAGTAAAAAATTAAACTGTGGCCACCCCCTTGCACATTGAGCGTCTGGACGCGGTGGTGCGCGCGCTGCTGGACAGCGGCGCAACCAGCGTGCTGGACCTGGGTTGCGGGCCGGGCGAGCTGTTGCTGCGCCTGCGCGAACACCCGCAGTTTGTGCGGTTGCTGGGCATTGACATTGATGAACGAGCGCTGGCGGATGCGCGATTTGCGCTCGGCATTGACTGGCTGCGACCCGACACGCGGCTAAGCGTGTGTCTGGGTTCGTTTGAAGAAGTTGATCCCGAGTTGAAAGGCTTCGATGCTGCCGTGATGCTGGAAACCATCGAGCACATCGACCCCGGCCATCTGCCACGCGTAGAGCGCGCCGTGTTTGCCGGCATGCATCCGCGCCTGGTGCTGGTGACCACCCCCAATCAGGAATACAACGTGCTGCACGGCATGGTCGCCGGGCGCAAACGTCATCCGGGGCACCACTTTGAGTGGACCAGGGCGCAGTTTCAGCAGTGGGCCAGCGGTGTGGCGCAGCGCCATGGCTACAGCGTCAGTTTTGCCGACTTGGGACCGCCCGACCCGGTGCACGGCAGCTCGACCCAGATGGCGCGTTTCGATACCTTGCGGGTCAGACCACTCGCGCAGCGAGGTGCTCTGCCCCCAACTATTGATACGGCCCGATGAAGTATGAACCGTTCGCCCTGAGCGCGTCGAAGGGCTTCGACAGGCTCAGCCCGAACGGAACTTAAAACATCATCGGGCCG
>PHCO01000064.1:0-14288 GCA_002842265.1 Betaproteobacteria bacterium HGW-Betaproteobacteria-18
TGCTGCCGCGCGCATCCGCTCGTGCGCCACCAGGTAGTCAGCGGCCAGCACCTGGGCACCACGCGCCAGCGCCTCCAGCATGGGTGCGCTGGCCTGGCCACCGTTTTCAGCCACCAGGCCCTGCAGACTGCCCACCATTTCAGCTTCCATGACGGTCTTGTGCCAAGCCAGGGCATTGGCCACAGACTGGGGTAACGCCACCTCGACCATGCAGTCTTTGAGTTCATCGGCCAATGCCTCAAAGGCCTCCCGCGCCGCAGGGTCAACCCGCTCCCACATGGGGGTTTTGACAAACATGAATTTGGGCGGTAGCGGCGGGTCTTCCTTGCAGATGGACTTGAGTTGCATCGGAAAGATCAGTTGCCCGGACTCTTGCTGATGTCCTCCCACCAACACCTCTGCCACGGCGGCCACATCTTCTACCGAGCGGGCAAACACCCCGACCTGATCCAGCGAAGGCGCGCACTTGAGAACGCCACCGTTAAAAATCAAACCGCGCGAGGGCTTGAAACCATAGACACCGCAAAAAGAGGCGGGCCGGATCACCGAACCATTGGTTTGCGTGCCGATGGCTGCAGGCACCAAACCCGCTGCGACGGCCGCTGCCGAGCCGCTGGAGGAGCCACCCGGTGTGTGGCCCGGTGCGCGCGGGTTGGCTGTGATGGTGGGCTGCAGGTAGGCCAATTCGGTGGTGCGCGATTTGGCCCAAACCAGGGCCCCGGCCTGGCGCAATTTGTGCACCAGGTAGGCATCCACACCGGGTGTGCGGCCACTGGCGGGTGCGTAGCCAAACTCGGTGGGGTAGTCACAGGTGTCAATGTTGTCCTTGATCGCAATCGGCACACCAAAGAGCTCAGGCAGGGGAGCGCCTGCGCTGCTCAGAGCGGAAAGCCGTTCGGTCTGCATAGCCACGATGTTGGCATCATGGTGGGCAAACGCCTTCACCTCTGGCTCCACCGCCTGGGTATAAGCCAGCATGGCCAGCGCGTAATCCTTGAGCGACAAACTGCCCCGCTTGAAATGCCCGGCAAGTTCGGTGACGCCCTGTTCGTGCGCCTGTTTTTGAGTGTCTGTCACTGGCTGTCCTCAATTCCAAAAAACTTGCTCATGAGCTATTCAGTTTTCTTGTCGCTGCCACCCGACAGAAACGCTGGATCCATGACCGCGCTGCCTTCAGGTTTTTTATCTTCAGCAGCGCCACTTTCGGAAGGCTTGACTTCGGCGCTGCTGCCGCCCATCAAGAATGCCGGATCCATGGCTTCGCTGTCCCTGGGGCCAGCATCGGCGGGTTCAGCAGCCGTGGAGGCGTTGTTGTACATCAGATCAGGCAGCCAGTTCACCAGGCGTGGCTGGGCATAAAGAAGCGCCAATGTCAGCAACACCATGCCAAGGAACGGGAAACAGCCTTTGAAAATCGTCCAGAGCTGCACATGCGGCGGCGCTACCCCTTTCAAATAATAGGCCGACATCGCCATCGGCGGCGTCAGGAACGAGGTTTGCAAGTTCACCGCGATCAGGATGCCGAACAGGATCGGATCCACCTGAAAGTGGTCCAGCAGCGGCAGGAAGATCGGCACAAAAATAATGATGATCTCGCTCCACTCCAGCGGCCATCCCAGAATAAAGATGATGAGTTGCGACAAAATCAAAAACTGCCAGGTGTTCAGGTCCATCGACAGCATGAATTCCTTGATGACACTCTCGCCCCCGAGATAAGAGAACACACTGGAAAAGGTCCACGAACCAACGAACAGGTAGCACACCATGGCCGTGGTTTTGGCAGTCAAAAACACCGCCTCACGCAAGCGGGGCCAGGAGAAAGCCCGGTACACCACCGCCAAAATAATGCCGCCCGCCGAGCCCATGGCGGCGGCCTCGCTGGGTGTAGCCAGGCCAAACAAGATGGAGCCCAGCACTGTCAAGATCAACAGGGCCAGGGGCAGGAAAGCGGTGAGCAGCATGTAGGCCCCTTTCCAAAAACCGATCTGGTCGAGGTCTTTGGGTTTGGGCGCCAGAGAAGGGTTAATGATCACGCGCACCAGCACATACACCAGGTACAAACCAGCCAACAGCAAGCCCGGTATCATGGCCGCTGCGTAAAGCTTGACCACCGAGATACCGGCGGTGGCGGCATACACAATCAGCATGATGGATGGTGGAATCAGAATGCCCAAGGTACCACCCGCAGTGATCACACCGGTGGCCAGTTTCTCGTCATAACCGGCTTTCAACATCGACGGCAGCGCCAGCAGCCCCATCAGCGTCACCACCGCGCCGACAATGCCGGTGGCCGTGGCAAACATGGCGCAGGTAATCAACGAGGCGATGGCCATGGACCCCGGCACATGGCGCAAGGCCACTTGCAGGCTCAGGAACAGTTTGTCCAGAATATTGGCGCGCTCGATGATGTAGCCCATGAACAGGAACAGCGGGATCGAAATCAGCACATCATTGTTCATGATGCTGAAAGTGTTTTGCGTGAACAGGTAGAAGATGTTGTTGTCCAGCAGGCTCTGGCCCGGCTGGTAATACGCGTAAGCGCCAAACAGAATACTCATACCCATCAGGGTGAAAGCAATCGGAAAGCCGAGAAAAATAAAAACAATAAACAGGCCCAGCATCAGCAGAGCGATCATCGGATTGCTCATGCAGCACCACCTTCTTGGTGTCCAAATTGCTTTTGCAGCGCGACTTCGAGTTCAACCACGTCTTCGTCCCGACTGAGCCAGGCGTTGTCGCGGATGGCAATGACACAGCGGCACATCTCGGCCAGGCCTTGCAAAAACAAGGCCACACCGACGACAAAAATCACCGACTTCAACTGCCAGATCGGCACGCCCACCGGGCTGTTGACACTGGCTTCCTGAATACCGGCTGATTTCAGTGCGTAGAAGAAGCCCGAAAAAACCAGCGCCAGCACGCCCGGCATGTAAAAGATGAAATACATGGCCAGATCGACCTTGGCCTGGGTCGCCGGACGCCACTTGCGGTATAAAAAATCGCCGCGCACATGCGCGCCCTTGGACAGGGTGTAGGGCCCGGCCATCAAAAACAGGGTGCCGTACAGGATGTAGCTCATATCGAACGCCCAATCGGTCGGGTCGTTCAGCACATAACGGCGGAATACTTCGTAACAGGTGCCGGCGGTGAGCACCAGCACGGTCCAGGAAAAGCCATGACCCAAGGCCTCGGATAAGCGGTCAATACTGCGGATAAATTTTTCCATACGAGCTCACAAAAAAGATCGCCGCCGAAAAGGCGGCGATTGCATCAACAGGAAAACATCAAACAGGCAATTTTGTCTTGAAAACGTGCTCGAAAGCAGATTTGTAATCGGCTTCATTGAAAAAACCGTAGTAGGCCACTCGGCGCGCCCAGTCTTTTTGTGACTCCCACACCTTCTTGAAGAAGGGATCTTCAGCTTCAAGCTTGGCGACCACCACATCCCAGGCCTTGATTTGCGCCTCGAAGATGGCTTTGGAGGTACGCGACACATTGACCTTGTCCTTCGTGATCAATTTTTGCAGGTCACGCGAGTAGTTGTCCTGCGCCGTCCAGGTGTTGGCTGACGAAGTGGCTTCTGCTGCGTACTGCAGGATGGCTTTCAGGTCGGGTGGGAGCGCGTCGTACTTGGTCTTGTTGAAAATAATTTCAAAAAACTCCATGGCCTGGTGGTACGAGCCCATCGAGTAGTACTTGGCCACGTCCTGTGCGCCAAAGCGGCTGTCAGAGGTGGGGTTGTTGAATTCAAACGCATCAATCACACCGCGCTCCATGGCCGGCACAATCTCGCCGCCGGGCAATTGGGTGACCTTCATGCCCAGTTCCTGCATCAAATCGGCTGCCAGGCCCACGGTGCGGTATTTGAACCCCTTGAGCTGGGCTGCAGTCTTGGGAGGTGTATTTTTGAACCAGCCCAGTGGCTGTGTCGGCATCGGGAAGGCAAAAAAGCCTTTGACATTGTTGCCCAGCTTGGCTTGCAACTCGTCATAAAACGCCATGCCACCCCCGCGCTGAATCCAGCCCAGCGCCTGCTCGGCATTGGCGCCGGTGATAGGGCCGGAGCCAAACAATGAAGCCACTTTGGACTTGCCATACCAGTACACCGCCACTTGGTGGCCAGCGTCGAGCACGCCCTTGCTCACGGCATCGGTAATTTCAAACGGCTTGACCACAGCCCCTGCGGTGAGGTACTCAATGCGCAAGCGGCCACCCGACATTTCGTTGACGCGCTTGACATAGTCTTCGGCCATTTCGTTAAAAATGTCTTTGGCGCCCCAGGCACCCTGCATTTTCAAAACGATAGTGGCAGGCTTGACAGCCACGGCTGGCGCTTGCGCGTGCACAGCAACCACAGGAGCTGCTGCAGCGGCAGCAGCGACAAAAAATTTACGACGCGTCGCGGTTGCCGGAGCAGCCGTTGGGGTGGCGGTGGTCTCATGCACAGTCATGTTGTTTCCTTTGCTTGGGTATTTGTAAACATCGATCCGTCGAATTGGATCAGCGGATCCTTATAAGGTAACCCGAAGCACCTCTTTGCATGGCTAGGGATAACCCTAGGAAAGTCACCTAGGCGTCAGCGATTCCTGTTGCAACAATCATGACTTAATAGTGATCAATCGCCACACGCTACATTTCAGATTTGCAGGCAAGCTCAACATCAAACACCATGAACCCGATTCAACTTTTTGACCCCGCCTCCAGCACCTATACCTATGTGCTTTTCGACACCACCACGCGCGATGCCATCATCATCGACCCCGTGGACACCCAACTTGAGCGCGACCTGCAAGTGCTGCGCGAATACGGCTTGAGGCTGGTCTGGGCGCTGGAAACCCACGCCCACGCCGACCACATCACCAGTGCCGGGCAACTGACCGAACTGGCCGGAGCCAAAACCGCGGCGCCAGCGGGCTGCGGCATCAGCACCGCAGCGGTGCAACTCAAGGACGGCGACACGCTGACCTTTGGTACCGAACAGATCCGGGCCCTGCACACTCCCGGCCACACCGCTGGCAGCATGTGTTTTGTCTGGCGTGACCATGTGTTCACGGGCGACACACTGCTGATCAACGGCTGCGGTCGAACCGACTTTCAAAGTGGCAGCTCAGAGGCCATGTTTCACAGCCTGACCCAGGTGTTGTTCAAGCTGCCTGATGCCACCACGGTGTGGCCGGGGCATGACTACCAGGGCAAAACCCACACCACCATCGGCCAGGAAAAAGCCAGCAACGTCCGCGTGGCGGGCAAAACGCTGGATGAATTCGTCGCCATCATGGCGGCACTGCATTTGCCACCACCCAAGCGCATTGACGAGGCCGTGCCTGCCAACCTGCACAGCGGTCTGCGCCATGATGCGCATGCGCCCAACAGCCTGAAGGTCCAGCCCGCCAACGGTTATGCGGGCGACATCAGCACCGCGCTGGCCTGGCGCTGGGTACAAAGTGGTGAGGCCGTGCTGGTGGATGTGCGCTCGGATGCCGAACGCGCCTGGGTTGGCTTTGTGCCGGATGCTGTTGCGGTAGCCTGGAAGCAGTGGCCCGGTATGGTGAGCAACCCCAACTTTGATGCCGAATTGCAAGCCGCGGTGCCTCCAGGCAAAAAAGTGGTGCTGCTGTGCCGCAGCGGCGTGCGCTCGGTGGCCGCTACCAAGCGTGCCACCGAGTTGGGTCTGGAGGCCTACAACATTCTGGAGGGTTTTGAAGGCGACCCCGACGGCCACGCGCAACGCGGTCACAAGGGCGGCTGGCGTTTGGATGGTTTGCCGTGGCGACAGAGCTGATAATGCCGCCATGACTTTCCTGGCCATTGATGTCGGCAACACCCGTTTAAAGTGGGCGCTGCACACTGCACCACAGCGCAATGCGCCCTTGTTGGCGCAAGGTGTCGAGTTTCTGGAAAATATTGACCGCCTGGCCAATGGCGACTGGGGCGGCCTGGCCCACCCGACGCGCATGCTGGGCTGCACCGTGGCGGGCGACGCCGTCAAACGCCGGGTCGAAGAACAAATGGAGTTGTGGGACGTGTCCGCCAACTGGGTGGTCGCCAGCGGCGCCGAGGCGGGCCTGGCCAACGGCTACGACTACCCCGCACGCCTGGGGGCCGACCGCTGGGTGGCCATGATCGGGGCCTGGCACCGCAGCCTGGCGCAAGGCCCGGCGCGTCCGCTGGTGGTGGTCATGGTGGGCACCGCAGTGACCGTGGATGCCATCGACACCCATGGCAAATTTTTGGGCGGACTCATCTTGCCCGGCCACGGCATCATGCTGCGCGCGCTGGAGTCCGGCACCGCCGGCCTGCACGTGCCCACCGGCAACGTTTGCGAATTCCCGACCAACACCAGCGACGCGCTGACCAGCGGCGGCACCTACGCCATTGCCGGTGCGGTGGAGCGCATGGTGCAGCACCTGCGGGCGCACTGCGGCAGCGAGCCGCGCTGCATCATGACGGGCGGCGCCGCCTGGAAGATGGCGCCCAGCATGTCGGTGCCGTTTGAGCTGGTGGACAACCTGCTCTTTGACGGGCTGCTGGAGATGGCAGCGCAGCGGTTTGGCTAACCCCGAATGGCGGGCTGCGGTAGCCCGGATGAAGCAAAGCGGAATCCGGGAGGGTTCGGGTAGGCCCCCGGATTGCATCCGGGCTACAGGGGTCTTAGCCACGCCTCGGCCAAGCGCACCCAATAGGTGGCCCCCAGCGGCAGCAGTTCGTCATTGAAGTCGTAGCTGGGGTTGTGCAGCATGCACGGCCCGCCGCCGTGACCCAGCGCGCGGTGGTCGCCGTCGCCATTGGCAATAAAGACATAGCAACCGGGTTTGGCTTGCAGCATGAAGGAAAAATCTTCGGCGCCCATGGTCGGCTCCTGCGCCTGCACATTGGCCGCGCCCACAATATCTGCCATCACCTGGCGCGCAAAGTCGGCCTCGGCGGCGCTGTTGATGGTGGGCGGGTAGTTGCGCTTGAACTCAAAGTCGGCGCGCAAGCCTGACGCCGCACAAATGTGCCCGGTCATCACGCGCATGCGCTGCTCGATCTGCTCCAGCACCGCCAGCGAAAAGGTGCGCACCGTGCCTTGCAGCTCGCAGGTGTTGGGGATCACGTTGGTGGCCTCGCCGGCGTGGATCATGGTGACCGAGATCACGCCCGCGTCGATCGGCTTGAGGTTGCGGCTGATGATGGTCTGGAACGACTGCACCAACTGGCAGGCCACCGGCACCGGGTCGAGCGCGTTGTGCGGCATGGCGGCATGCCCGCCCTTGCCGTGAATCGTTATCTTGAACTCGTTGCTCGATGCCATCACCGGGCCCGCGCTGGCGGCAAACTGGCCAAACTGCAAACCGGGCCAGTTGTGCATGCCAAACACCGCGTCCATCGGGAACTTGTCGAACAGGCCGTCCTTGATCATCTCGCGCGCGCCACCGCCGCCTTCTTCGGCGGGCTGGAAAATCAGATACACCGTGCCGTCGAAATGACGGTGGGTGGCGAGGTACTGGGCCGCAGCCAGCAGCATGGCGGTGTGGCCGTCATGGCCACAGGCGTGCATCTTGCCGGGCTGGGTACTGGCATGGGCAAAGGTGTTGGCCTCCTGCATGGGCAGCGCGTCCATGTCGGCGCGCAAACCAATGGCGCGGCTGGAGCTGCCGCTTTTGACGATGCCAACCACGCCGGTGGTACCCAGGCCGCGGTGCATGGGAATGCCCCATCCGGAGAGCTTGGCGGCCACCACATCGGCGGTACGAAATTCGTTAAAGCATAGTTCAGGGTGGGCGTGCAAGTCGCGGCGCAAGGTGGTGATGGCATTGTTTTGCCGGACAATTTCAGGGATCAAATGCATGGCTGTTCCTACAAGACAGGCGTCATTGCGAGTCGCTCAGCGACGTGGCAATCCATGCAGTTGGGGGTCCTGGATTGCTTCACTGCGTTCGCAATGACACCGTTGTTAAGCCACAATCATGCCTCAACCCGCAATGCCACCATGACCGCTACGACTTTATCTGCCCCAGCTTCCAGCACCCAGATTCTGGGCGCCTGCCCACACGACTGCCCCGACACCTGCTCGCTGCTGACCACGGTGCAAAACGGCATCGCCATCAAGGTGCAGGGCAACCCGGCGCACCCGCACACCGCAGGCAGCCTGTGCACCAAGGTGTCGCGCTACCCCGAGCGCACCTACCACCCGGAGCGCATTCTGCATCCCTTGAAGCGCATCGGCCCCAAAGGCAGCGGACAGTTTGAGCGCGTGAGCTGGGATGCAGCGCTGGCCGACATTGCGGCGCGCCTGCAAACCATTGCCGCCCGTGACCCCCAAGCCATCCTGCCCTACAGCTACGCCGGCACCATGGGCCTGGTGCAGGGCGAAAGCATGGCGACGCGTTTTTTCAACAAGCTGGGGGCTTCGCACCTGGAGCGCACCATTTGTGCGGCTGCCGGTGGCGAAGGGCTGGTGCACACCCTGGGCGGCAAAGTCGGCATGCGGGTCGAGTTTTTTGCCGAATCACAACTGATTTTGATCTGGGGCAGCAACTCGATCACCAGCAACCTGCACTTCTGGCGCTATGCCACCCAAGCCAAGCACAACGGCGCCAAACTCATCTGCATCGACCCGCGCAAGAGCGAAACCGCTGAAAAATGCCACGAGCACATCGCCCTGCTGCCCGGCACCGACGGCGCGCTGGCACTTGGCGTCATGCACGAGCTGATTCAAAACGACTGGCTCGACCACGACTACCTGGCGCGCTACACCCTGGGTTGGGAGCTGCTGCGTGCGCGTGCGCTCACCTGGAGCCCGGAGCGCGCCGCAGCCGTCTGTGGCATCTCACCCGAACAGATTCGGGCCCTGGCCCGTGACTATGGCGCCTGCGCCGCCAGCCGCGCGCCTGCCGCCATTCGCATGAACTACGGCCTGCAGCGTGTGCACGGCGGCGGCAATGCGGTGCGCCTGATTGCCAGCCTGCCGGCACTGATTGGCGCCTGGCGCGATCGGGCGGGCGGTGTGCTGCTGTCGAGCTCAGGTAACTTCCCGGTGCAACGGGCGGCGCTGCAACGACCCGACCTGCTGGCGGGCCGCACGCCACGCACCATCAACATGGTCACCATCGGTGACGACCTGCTGCGCCCCAGCAGTCCGTCCTTTGGCCCGGCCATTAAAGCGCTGATCGTTTATGACAGCAACCCGGTGGCGGTGGCGCCCGAATCCGCCAAAGTGGTGCAGGGCTTTGCGCGCGATGACTTGTTTACCGTGGTGCTGGAGCATTTTCAGACCGACACGGCCGACTACGCCGATTACATCCTGCCCGCCACCACGCAACTGGAACATTGGGATGTACACAGCGCTTATGGCCACACCGACGCGCTGCTGAACCGGTCCGCGATTGCCCCCCTGGGTGAGGCCAAACCCAACACGCAAATTTTTAGGGAATTGGCGCAACGCATGGGCTTGACTGACCCCTGCTTTTCAGACAGTGACGAGACGCTGTGCCGCCAGGCCTATGGCGATGCCGTCAGCTTTGATGAATTGCTGGCCAAGGGCTTTGCCACCCTGAACACACCCGAAGCGCCATTTGTCCAGGGCAAATTCCCGACACCGTCCGGCAAGTGCGAATTTTTCAGTGAACGGCTGGCGGCGCGAGGGCTGGACGGCCTGCCCGACCATGTACCCAACCATGAAGCGGCGCACAGCTCAAGCGCCTACCCGCTGGCCATGATCTCGCCGCCGGCGCGCAACTTTTTGAACTCGAGCTTCGTCAACGTCAAAAGCCTGCAGGACAGCGAAGGCGAACCGCTGCTGGAAATGCACCTGGACGATGCGGCTGTGCGCAACATTGTCGACGGCGACACCGTGCGTGTTTTCAATGCCCGTGGCGACTACCAGTGCCGTGCCCATATCAGTGCGCGGGCCCGGCCTGGCGTGGTCAACGGGCTGGGCGTCTGGTGGCGCAAACTGGGCCTCAACGGCACCAACGTGAACCAGCTCACCAGTCAAAAGTTGACCGACCTGGGCCACGGACCCACGTTTTACGACTGCCTGGTGGAAGTCGCGCTGGTCGTTTCATGACACACTTGGAAATATCTGCGCAAACAAAAAAGCCAATCACAGAGGATTGGCTTTTTGATTTGGTGGCCCGGGGCGGAATCGAACCACCGACACAAGGATTTTCAATCCTCTGCTCTACCGACTGAGCTACCAGGCCTAAGCGGCGTATTCTAGCAGCGCAAAGGGTCGTTTTGAGACGCAGGTTTGATTTTTCAACCGCGTTTACGCGTCAAGTCAACACCCAATTGCTTGAGCTTGCGGTACAGATGGGTGCGCTCCAGGCCGGTCTTTTCGGCGACACGGGTCATGGAGCCATTTTCCTTGCCCAGGTGAAATTCAAAATAGGCTTTTTCGTATTCATCGCGACCTTCGCGCAGCGGCTTGTCGAGCATGAAGCTTTGCGTTGCCAGCAGACCAGGTTCTGGCGTCAGCTCAACGGCACTGACGGGCATGTCAGCCACCAACACCGCTCCATTTTTTACACCCATCCCCGGCATGGACTGCGTCAACTTACGCAAGGCACCACGGGTCAGGCCCTGTTCAACGGCTTTGAGCAGCTTTTGCAGGGTGATGGGTTTTTCCAGAAAAGCCAGGGCACCAATGCGCGTGGCTTCTACGGCGGTGTCAATGGTGGCATGGCCGCTCATCATGATCACGGGCATGGTCAGGGCACCTGAGGTGGACCATTCCTTGAGCAAGGTGACGCCATCGGTGTCGGGCATCCAGATGTCGAGCAGTACCAGATCGGGCGCTTCGCGCAAGCGGGCGGCACGGGCCTGGGCTGCATTTTCGGCCAACTCGACGGTGTGGCCTTCGTCGTTGAGAATCTCGCACAACAGATCGCGAATGCCCAGTTCGTCATCCACTACCAAAATGTTAGCCATGTACTTGTACGTCCCTTGAAAATGGTATCAGCAATGTCTCGTCAAATGATCTGCGGGTTTGGCGCTTGCTCAATAGCGAATGATAACGACACTTGCGCCCCGACGATCTCATCGTTCTCCTGGCGGTTCGAGATCGTCACGCGGCTGGCATGCTCATCCGCTATTTTCTTGACCACCGCCAGGCCCAGTCCGGTGCCTTTGTCCTTGGTGGTCACGTAGGGCTCAAACGCCCGTTTCAGAATGTGATCCGGAAAACCGGTGCCGCAGTCCAATACCGCCAGGCGCACACGGCGTGTGCCGGCTTGCCACTGGGTCTTGATCAGCACCGCATGCCCGGCATCCGCATGTCCCGCACTCAAGGTGGCATCCTGTGCGTTTTGCAACAGGTTGTGCAGCACCTGGCGCAGTTGCTGGGCATCCCCCATGATGGCGGGGCACTGCGCATCAAGGTCCGTAACAATCGGCACCTGCTCGAGGTCGTTGGCGTAGAGGTGCAGGACATCTGCCACCAGGTCGTTGAGGTTGACCGGCTTGAGTTCTGCTGCCGGCAAACGCGCGTAATCCCGGAATTCGTTGACCAGGCGTTTCATGGCATCGACTTGATCGACAATCGTTTTCACCGATTTGGTCAGCATGGCCTGCTCGGTGGCACCCACTTTACCCGTGAGCTTCATTTCCAGCCGCTCGGCCGACAATTGAATCGGGGTCAGCGGGTTTTTGATTTCGTGCGCCAGGCGCCGTGCCACTTCGCCCCAGGCCTGCGCCCGTTGGGCCGAAACGATTTCTGAAATATCGTCAAAGACCAGCAAGCGCTGCTCTCCCGGCAGGGCGGCACCCCGCGTGACCAGGGTAAGCACATCGTTGGCCGGACGGCCACTTTGTGTCCGTCCGATCCCCCCCAATTCAAAGGACTGCTGCCAGTGGTCCAGGGTGCGTTCCCCGTGGGTGCTGAAAAAATTGTCGAATTGCTCCTGCACCTGCTGGCCAAACGTCTGCAGCCCTTCAATCCCAGCCAATGCATGGCCTTCGTGTGCGGCCAGTGGCACCCGCAAAATACGGGTGGCACCGGGATTGGAAGCGCAGATCACCCCGTTGGCGTCGAGCACCATGACGCCGGCGGTCAGGTTGTCCAGAATGGTTTGCAGATTGGCGTGCGCCGCGCTGACCTGCGCCATGCTGGTCTGCACCGCCTGGCGCGCATCGGCGAGTTGCTGCGTCATTTGTGAAAAAGAGCGTGTCAGGCCATCGAGCTCATCCTTGCCACGCAAAAATGCCTTGGGGGTGAGGTCGCCAGCCGCCACTTCGCGCACGCCATCCGCCAGCAACAACAAAGGCCGGGCCAACTGGTTGCCCAGCACCACGGCCAACAACACGGCGCCAAAAACTGCCATGAACAAACTTAACGTGAGCGTGCCGATGTACATGCGGCGCAGACCGTCGCGGGCCAGCGCCCGCTCCTGGTATTCACGATTGGCCTGGGTCACCGCCAACGCGTTGGCCACCAGCGTATCGGGCAGGGCCTTGACGGCCAACAAATAACGCGGCGCATTGAAGGAACCCAATTGATCGCTGGTGATGAGGGCCAAAGCTTTGATGCGCGCCTGGCTATCGGTGCCCACCACGGCCTCGTCCAGGCCCTCGATCCAGGTGATGACCCGTTGGGCCTGCGCCGCCCGAAATTGTTGTGCACTGGGCAGCTCCGGATTGAGTTGGTAGCGCGACTGGCCCGCCGCCGCTATCAGCCGGCCGGAGGCGCCCCACAGGATCAAGTCATCGGCGCCCATGGCATCGCGCGCACGCTCCAGTGGCAAAGCCGCACTGACATCGGGCGTGTCCGAAAGCTTTGCCGCCCCGGCGCGTGCCTTGCCTGCCAGATCAGCCGACAAAGCCTCCAGCGTGGTCCGCCCCAAATTCAGACCAGCGTCCAAAGCACCCTCCACCTTGACATCAAACCAGCTCTCGATGGAGCGCGTGACAAACTGGTACGACACCACGTAGATCAGCACGCCCGGGGCAAAACCAGCCAGTGCAAAAATGGCGGCCAGCTTGACCAGCAAACGACTGCCAAATTTTTTCTGCACCAGGCGCCGGATCAAGCGCGCGGCGATCCAGCCAATGACCCCCAGCAGCAGCAGCGCCACCACCACGTTGACGGCAAACAGACGGGCATAGTTTTGCTCGTACAAGTCGCGGTTGGTGGTGGCCTGGGTCAACAGGAAAAGCAGGACCAGGCCCACGGCCACCATCACCACCAGGCCCAAACCCAGCAGCCAGCGCACCGTCCTGGAATGCGCCGCAGGGGGCGTATCAACGTTTGGAGGTAGCCTCATTTGGCCGACTCAGCGTCAAGTACCTGCTCACTGCTGAGCACGACAGACCAATCCGATTGACCCAAGGTGCCAATCTGCAGTGGCCGGGGCAGTTGGGCCAGATCGAGCCGGAAGCGAAAATCAACCTTGTGCCGGACACCTGGCGCCAGGTCGGCGGCATCGGCAATCTTCCAGCGAGAAATACGACTCACCGTGTTAAGTGCCTCGGTCCAGGATTCAAAATTCTGGTTCAATGACAGGCCCAGCGCCGGTTCCACAATCTCGCCGGAGGTGATGTTGAGCCGCCAACGGTTGGTCAGAGGCTGGTAAGCCAGACGAAATTGGCGTCTGGCTGTGGCAATTTTTTTATTGGTCCAGTACCAGCGTTCCCGCAACACGTCAGCCTCTGCCACAAAAAAAATCGGGATGCCTTTGTGCAGGGCATCGACCACCGCCTGCGACAAGTCAAATTCAAGTTGGGTAGAAAGCCAGAGCGCATCATCCGCACGCTCCAGCCGCAGCGGCGGCTGAGCGCCAGAAGACTGCGCCAGCGCCACGCTCAGCCCCAGCACAGCCGTGGCAAGCCAACCCAGCAACAAGCTAGGCAGCAGACTTCTCAAGCAACGCGTAATAAAAACCATCATGCTCACTTGTCGGATTGTCAACGACACCCGCCCATTGCACCGCTTGTCCCGGCAACAAATGCCCTGGCGATGGCAATAATGTGGCGTTGCTGTTGTTGCCAAGGAACGCATTGATTTGATCTTGCCCCTCGGCGTGAAAGACCGAGCAGGTGCCATACAGCAAGCGGCCACCGGGTTTGAGCAAAGGCCACAACACCGCCAGCAGGCGGGCCTGCTGTTTGGCCAACTGTGCCACGTCAGTCTGGCGACGCAGCCAGCGGATGTCCGGGTGGCGGCGTACCACGCCGGAGCCCGAACAAGGGGCGTCCAGCAAAATCGCATCAAAGGGCTGGCCCTGCCACCAGGACGGCAGATCAGCCGCATCGGCGGTCACGACCTGGGCCGTGAGCCCAAGACGCTGCAGATTCTGGTGAATGCGCTG
>PHCO01000064.1:14324-27789 GCA_002842265.1 Betaproteobacteria bacterium HGW-Betaproteobacteria-18
CCGCCACGTCGGCAAACTCCAGCAAATGCGCCGTTTTGCCACCGGGTGCGGCGCAGGCATCGAGCACCTGCAGTGGCGCCTGGCCACGCAAGCCCGTCAACAGCAGAGGGGCCGCCCATTGCGCGGCACTGTCCTGCACCGACACCAGTCCATCTGCAAAACCCGGTATCTGCTGCACTGCGCTGGCTTCCTGCAACACCACGCCTGCCAAGCCTACAGGCCGGGCCGCCAGCCCAGCAGCCTCAAGCTTTTCGAGGTAGTCAGCCACGCTGATGCGCCGGGTATTGACGCGCAACACCATGGGCGGCTGGGCATCATTGGCTTCCAAAATGGCTTGCCATTGCACCGGCCACTCGGCCTGCATCTGCGCCAGCCACCAGGCGGGGTGGTTCCAGCGTGCCACCGGATCCTGCGCCGTCTGTGCCAGCAAGACGTCGCGCTCGCGCAAAAAACGACGCAGACAGGCATTGACAAAACCGGCCTGCGCTTGCAGTTTTGGCGTTTTCTTGGCGGTTTCCACCGTCTGATTGACCAGGGTAAAAGCGTCATAAGGTGCGTCAGCGCCCTGCGACAGCAGCGCCAGCGCGCTGCACAGCAGGGCATCCACGGGCGCAGACGGCTTGCGGGGTGCCAGCAGGCATCGCAAGGCCTGGGCCCGCCCCAGAGAGCGCAGCACCGCAAAGCTCAGCGCCTGCACCCCCGGGCGCAACGACGCATCGACAGCACTGATCGCCGCCGTGCCCGAAGCACCCCCCAGGATCGCCTGCAATACCCTGGCGACGGCCTGGAGTTGCCGCCACAGGGGAAGTTGGGAATGGACTGTCATGATTGAGTATAAAAAAACGCCTCAGGCCCTTATAAAAAAGGCGTGAGGCGCTCTTTGAATTACAGTCAATTACTTGACGCCAACACCTTCATCCTGGTCTTGCTCACTGGCCAACGCCAGCTCTGCAGCTTCGGTTTCGGCAATGGCACGGCGCTCGGCATCGTCCATGTTTTCACGCACCTTACGGGCTTCGTGGTACGCCAGGCCGGTACCGGCTGGAATCAGACGACCCACAATCACGTTTTCTTTCAGGCCACGCAGCCCATCGCGCTTGCCCATGATGGCCGCTTCGGTCAGCACGCGGGTGGTTTCCTGGAAGGAAGCCGCGCTGATGAAGCTGTCGGTGGACAGCGATGCCTTGGTGATACCCAACAGCAGGTTGGTGAAGGTGGCCGGGACCTTGTCCTCGGCACGCAAGGCGTCGTTGGTATTGAGCATTTCCGAGCGTTCCACCTGTTCACCCACGATGTAGTTGGAATCACCCGCATTGCCCACAACCACGCGGCGCAACATCTGGCGCACGATCACTTCAATGTGCTTGTCATTGATCTTCACGCCCTGCAGGCGATAGACGTCCTGCACTTCGTCCACGATGTAGCGCGCCAGCTCTTCGGCACCCAGCAACCGCAAGATGTCTTGCGGATCAGCCGGGCCGTCCACCACGACCTCGCCCTTGTTGACGATCTGGCCCTCGTGCACCAGGATGTTCTTTTCCTTGGGCACCAGATCTTCCCAGACCTTGCCTTCGAGGTCGGTAATTTGCAGCCGGATCTTGCCCTTGGTTTCCTTGCCAAACGAAATGGTACCGGTCATTTCGGCCAGCACACCCTTGTCCTTGGGTGAACGGGCTTCGAACAACTCGGCCACACGCGGCAGACCGCCGGTAATGTCGCGGGTTTTTTGGCCTTCGACCGGGATACGGGCCAGCACTTCGCCTGGGCCCACGTCCTGGCCGTCGCGCACCTGCACCAGGGCACCGATCGGGAAGCCAATGGTCACCGCGTGATCGGTACCCGGAATCTTGACCTCGTTGCCGCTGGCATCGATCAGCTTGACCTGCGGGCGAACGACCTTGGCAGAGCCACGGCGTTTCGGGTCGATCACCACCAGTGTGGACAAGCCGGTGACTTCATCGACCTGCTTGGCCACCGTCAGGCCTTCTTCGACGTTCTCGAAACGGGCCTGGCCTGCGTACTCGGTGATGATGGGGCGCGTCAGCGGATCCCAGTTGGCCAGAATGGTGCCGGCCTTGATGGTTTGATCGGGCTTGATCGTGAGGATGGCGCCGTAGGGCACTTTATGGCGCTCACGTTCGCGGCCATGCTCGTCGTGAATGATGATCTCGCCCGAGCGCGAAATGACCACCAGTTCACCCTTGCCATTGGTCACATAACGCATGGTGGTGTTAAAGCCAATGTTGCCATTGGATTTGGCTTCGACGCTGGAGGCAATCGCCGCACGCGAAGCCGCACCACCAATGTGGAAGGTACGCATGGTCAGCTGGGTACCGGGCTCGCCGATGGACTGGGCGGCAATCACACCCACCGCTTCGCCACCATTGACCAGACCACCACGACCCAGATCGCGGCCATAACAACGGGCGCAAATACCAAAGCGGGTTTCGCAAGTGAGCGCGGTGCGGACCTTGACTTCGTCAACGCCAGCAATTTCCAGCTCTTCAATCAAGTCTTCGTCCAGCATGGCACCGGCCGGGGCCAACACCGACTGGTTCTCGGGGTGCAGGATGTCATCGGCAGCGGTACGACCCAGAATGCGATCACGCAGCGATTCGATGGTTTCACCGCCTTCAACGATGGCGCGCATCAGGTAGCCGTTGTGGGTGCCGCAGTCCTGCTCGGTCACCACCAGGTCTTGCGTCACATCGACCAGACGACGCGTCAGGTAACCCGAGTTGGCGGTCTTGAGCGCAGTGTCGGCCAGGCCTTTGCGTGCACCGTGGGTGGAGATGAAGTACTCCAACACGTTCAGACCTTCGCGGAAGTTGGCGGTAATGGGCGTCTCGATGATGGAGCCGTCAGGCTTGGCCATCAAGCCGCGCATACCGGCCACCTGGCGAATCTGGGCTGCGGAACCCCGGGCACCCGAGTCGGCCATCATGTAGATGGAATTGAACGACTCTTGCGGCACCTGGTTGCCATGGCGGTCAATGACCGTCTCTTTGGAGAGCTGGCCCATCATCACCTTGGAGACCTCGTCACCGGCCTTGCCCCAGATGTCCACCACCTTGTTGTAGCGCTCACCGGCGGTCACCAGACCCGAGGTGTACTGGGTTGCGATTTCCTTGACCTCGGCTTCGGCGCGCTCGATGATGCCCGGTTTTTCGGTGGGCACCAGCATGTCTTCGATCGAGATCGAGATACCGGCACGTGTGGCCAGACGGAAGCCGTATTGCAGCAGTTTGTCTGCGAACACCACGGTCTCTTTCAGGCCGCACTTGCGGAACGACGCATTGATGAGGCGGGAAATTTCCTTTTTCTTCAAGGCCTTGTTGATAAAGGCAAACGGCAGACCCTTGGGCAGGATTTCTGACAGCAGGGCGCGGCCCACCGAGGTGTCCACCAGGCTGGTGCTGGGCGAGAGTTCGCCGGTTTCCTTGTTTTTGGTGTATTCGGTCAGGCGCACGCTGATGCGCGAGCTCATTTCGACCTCGCCCGCGTCAAAGGCACGCTGCACTTCGCCGGTATCCGCAAAAACCAGGCCTTCGCCCTTGCTGTTGATGCGGTCGCGGGTGGTGTAGTACAGGCCCAGCACCACGTCTTGCGACGGCACGATGGACGGCTCGCCATTGGACGGGAACAGCACGTTGTTGGAGGCCAGCATCAGGGTGCGGCATTCCATTTGGGCTTCGACCGACAGGGGCACGTGAACAGCCATCTGGTCACCGTCGAAGTCGGCGTTAAAGGCGGCGCAGACCAGCGGGTGCAGTTGAATCGCTTTGCCTTCGATCAGGATCGGCTCAAAGGCCTGAATGCCCAGGCGGTGCAGCGTAGGCGCACGGTTGAGCATCACCGGGTGTTCTTTGATGACCTCTTCGAGAATGTCCCACACCACCGGCGTGCCGGACTCGACTTCTTTCTTGGCCGCCTTGATGGTGGTGGCAATACCCATGGTCTCCAGGCGCGCGAAGATGAAGGGTTTGAACAACTCCAGCGCCATCAGTTTGGGCAAACCACACTGGTGCAACTTGAGGGTTGGCCCCACCACAATCACGGAACGGCCAGAGTAGTCCACGCGCTTGCCCAGCAAGTTTTGACGGAAACGACCACTCTTGCCCTTGATCATGTCGGCCAGCGACTTGAGTGCACGCTTGTTGGCGCCCGTCATGGCCTTGCCACGGCGGCCGTTGTCCAGCAGCGAGTCAACCGCTTCCTGCAGCATGCGCTTTTCATTGCGGGCAATGATTTCCGGTGCCTTGAGTTCCAGCAGGCGACGCAGACGGCTGTTGCGGTTGATGACGCGGCGGTAAAGGTCGTTCAGGTCAGAGGTGGCAAAACGACCGCCGTCCAGCGGCACCAACGGACGCAGATCCGGCGGCAACACCGGCAACACATCAAGCACCATCCACTCAGGCTTGATGCCGGATTTTTTGAACGCTTCGAGCAACTTGAGGCGTTTGGTGTTTTTCTTGATCTTGAGCTCGGAGCCGCTCGGATCATTGCGCAACTTCTCGATGGAGCTGTCGATGTCGAGGTTCTGCAGCAAATCCTTGACGCCTTCGGCACCCATCTTGGCCTGGAATTCGTCGCCGTATTCCTTGAACTTGGCATCAAAGTCATCTTCCGACATGATGCTGTACTTTTTCAGCGGGGTCATGCCGGGATCGGTCACCACGTAGGCTTCAAAGTAGAGCACGCGCTCGATATCACGTAGCGTCATGTCCAGCACCAGGCCCAAACGGCTGGGCAGGGATTTCAGGAACCAGATGTGGGCGCAGGGTGCGGCCAGGTCGATGTGGCCCATGCGCTCGCGACGCACTTTGGTCTGGGTGACTTCAACGCCGCATTTCTCGCAGATGACACCGCGATGCTTGAGGCGCTTGTACTTGCCGCACAGGCATTCGTAGTCTTTGATGGGGCCAAAAATCTTGGCACAAAAAAGACCGTCACGCTCGGGCTTGAAGGTACGATAGTTGATGGTTTCCGGTTTTTTGACTTCGCCAAAAGACCAGGAACGAATTTTCTCGGGCGAAGCCATGCCAATTTTGATGGCATCGAAATGCTCATCGGGCGTGAATTGCTTGAACAGGTCGAGTAATGATTTCATGACACTATTTCCTTTAATCGGTTGAGGACGGAGCAAATCTTGGTCTGCCCCGCAAAATCTCTAATCAGTTGAGGTCAGAGCAAATTTGCTACGCAAATCTTGGTCTGTCCCGCAATGTTTCAGGAACGTTCAAGCTCAATATCCAGTCCCAAGGAACGAATTTCCTTGACCAGCACGTTGAACGATTCCGGCATGCCGGCTTCAATCGAGTGCTCGCCCTTGACGATGCTCTCATAGACCTTGGTCCGGCCCTGCACGTCGTCTGACTTGACGGTGAGCATTTCCTGCAAGGTGTAGGCGGCACCATAGGCTTCCAGTGCCCACACTTCCATTTCACCAAAACGCTGACCACCGAACAGCGCCTTGCCGCCTAGCGGCTGCTGCGTGACCAGACTGTAGGGGCCGGTGGAGCGGGCGTGCATCTTGTCATCGACCAGGTGGTGCAGTTTGAGGTAATGCATGTAGCCGACCGTGACCGGACGCTCAAAGCGGTCGCCTGTGCGGCCGTCGTACAGGTAGGCTTGGGTGCGGGTGGGGGTCAGGCCTTTGGCCGTGGCCACGTCGTCCGGATAAGCCAACTTGAGCATGGCGCGGATTTCGTCTTCGGAGGCCCCATCAAACACCGGCGTTGCAAACGGCATGCCGCTGGTCAGGTTCTCTGCCATGGCGAGCAACTGACCATCGTCGAGCTGCGTCAGATCTTCCTTGCGCCCCGTGGTGTTGTAGATTTCACCGAGGAATTCGCGCAGTTCAGCGACGCGGCTTTCATGCTGCAGCATGTCGCCAATGCGTTGGCCAATGCCCTTGCCGGCCCAGCCCAGGTGAACTTCGAGCACCTGCCCCACGTTCATCCGTGACGGCACGCCCAAGGGGTTCAGCACGATGTCGCAAGGGGTACCGTCGGCCATGTGCGGCATGTCTTCCACCGGCACAATCTTGGAAACGACGCCCTTGTTACCATGACGACCGGCCATCTTGTCACCGGGTTGCAAATGGCGCTTGACGGCGACATAGACCTTGACCATCTTCAGCACACCTGCGGGCAACTCGTCGCCCTGCGTGAGTTTCTTTCGCTTTTCTTCAAAGGCCAGATCAAAGCGGTGGCGGGTTTGTTCCAGCGAGTTCTTGATGCTTTCGAGTTGTGCCGACACGTCTTCGTCAGCCGGACGAATGTCAAACCAGTGGAATTTCTCGACCGCAGCCAGGTAAGCGCTGTCGAGCTTGCTGCCCTTGGCCAGCTTTTGCGGGCCGCCATTGGCCACTTTGCCCACCAGCAGTTTTTCAATACGGGCAAAGGCATCGGCTTCGACAATGCGCAACTGGTCGTTCAGGTCCAGACGGAAGCGCTTGAGCTCGTCGTCGATGATCTGCTGGGCGCGGCGGTCACGCGTGATGCCTTCGCGAGTGAACACCTGCACGTCGATGACCGTGCCTTGTGAGCCCTGGTCAACCCGCAGTGAGGTGTCTTTGACATCGCTGGCTTTTTCACCAAAGATGGCGCGCAGCAGTTTTTCTTCCGGCGTCAGCGTGGTCTCGCCCTTGGGTGTGACCTTGCCGACCAGCGTGTCACCCGGCTGCACTTCAGCACCCACGTAGATGATGCCGGATTCGTCCAGACGGTTGAGTTGCTGCTCGCTCAGGTTGGGAATGTCGCGGGTGATTTCTTCGGCACCGAGCTTGGTATCGCGCGCCATCACCACCAGTTCTTCGATGTGGATGGAGGTGTAGCGATCTTCGGCCACGACACGCTCGCTGATCAAAATCGAGTCTTCGAAGTTGTAGCCGTTCCAGGTCATGAAGCCAATCAGCATGTTCTGGCCCAGGGCCAGCTCACCCAAATCGGTGGAGGCGCCGTCGGCAATCACGTCACCCTTGGCCAGCACATCGCCTTTTTTGACGATCGGGCGCTGGTGGATGTTGGTGTTCTGGTTGGAACGCTGGTACTTGATGAGGTTGTAGATGTCCACCCCCACTTCACCGGCCTGCGCTTCAGCGTCGTTGACGCGAATCACCACGCGGGTGGCATCGACATAGTCCACCACACCGCCACGGGTGGCGACCACCACGGTGCCGGAGTCGATCGCGGCAACGCGCTCAATGCCGGTGCCCACCATCGGTTTTTCGGGGCGCAGGATTGGCACGGCCTGACGCGACATGTTGGCACCCATCAAGGCACGGTTGGCGTCATCGTGCTCAAGGAAGGGCACGAGCGAAGCCGCCACCGAGACGATTTGGGCCGGCGACACGTCCATGTATTGCACGCGGTCGGCGGCCACCATGATGGTTTCGCCGGCTTCACGGGCCGAGATCAGTTCGCCGGTGAGGCGGCCTTCCTTGTCCAGCACCGCATTGGCCTGGGCAATCACAAATTTGCCTTCTTCGATGGCCGACAGGTAGTCGATGTCCATCGTCACCTTGGCATCGATCACGCGACGGTACGGTGTTTCAATAAACCCGTAGTCATTCAGACGTGCGTACAAGGCCAGCGAGTTGATCAGGCCAATGTTCGGGCCTTCAGGCGTTTCAATCGGGCAGACGCGACCGTAATGGGTCACGTGCACGTCACGCACTTCAAAGCCGGCACGTTCACGCGTCAAACCGCCTGGGCCCAGGGCGGAGACACGGCGCTTGTGCGTGATCTCGGACAAGGGGTTGGTCTGGTCCATGAACTGTGACAGCTGCGAGGCACCAAAAAATTCCTTGAGGGCGGCAGAGATTGGTTTGCTGTTGATCAGGTCATGCGGCATCAAGGGCTCTTGCTCGGCCTGGCCGAGACGTTCCTTGACGGCTTTTTCAATGCGGGCCAGGCCCATGCGGTACTGGTTTTCGGCCAGTTCGCCGACGCAGCGCACCCGGCGATTACCGAGGTGATCGATATCATCGACCTGGCCATGACCATTGCGCAGATCCACCAATATCTTGACCACAGCCAGAATGTCTTCATTGGTCAGCACCATCAGGCCGGTCGATTCCGGACGACCCATCTTGGCGTTGAACTTCATGCGTCCCACGCGTGACAAATCGTAGGTGTCGGGGTTGTAGAACAGGCGCTGGAACAGGGCTTGCACCGCATCTTCCGTGGGCGGCTCGCCGGGGCGCATCATGCGGTAGATGGCGACGCGGGCGGCAAACTCGTCAGCCGTTTCATCGGTGCGCAGGGTTTGCGAAATGTAGGCGCCCTGGTCGAGTTCGTTGGTATAGATGCAGGCCAGATCCTGCACGCCAGAGCTGCGCAGTTTCTTGAGCAGCACTTCGGTCAGTTCCTCATTGGCCTTGACCAGGATTTCGCCGGTCTCGGCATCGACCACATTGCGGGCCACGATACGGCCCACCAAAAAGTCTTCAGGTACTGAAATATGCGTGGTGTTGGACTGCTCCAACTCGCGGGTATGGCGCACGGTAACGCGTTTTTCCTTGGCCACGATGACCTTGCCGCTCTTGTCGGTGATGTCAAAACGGGCCACTTCACCACGCAGGCGTTCGGCCACAAATTCCATCTGGGCACCGCTGTCCATCAGGCGGAAGTTGTCGTTGACAAAGAAGTTGGCCAGGATCGACTCGTTGTTCAGGCCGATGGCCTTGAGCAAAATCGTGACCGGCATCTTGCGCCGACGGTCCACGCGGAAGTACAGGATGTCCTTGGGGTCGAACTCGAAGTCGAGCCAGGAGCCGCGGTAAGGGATGATGCGCGCCGAGAACAGCAACTTGCCCGAGCTGTGGGTCTTGCCCTTGTCGTGCTCGAAAAACACGCCAGGCGAGCGGTGCAACTGCGACACGATGACGCGCTCGGTACCATTGATGACAAACGAGCCTTTTTCGGTCATCAGGGGCACTTCACCCATGTAAACCTCTTGCTCCTTGACTTCCTTGACCACCTTGTTTTGCGAGGTGGAAGACTCACGGTCATAAATGATCAGTTGCACACGGGCGCGTACTGCCGACGAATACGTCAAGCCACGGGTCTGGCATTCACGCACATCAAACGCCGGTTTGGCCAGGTTGTAGTCAAGGTATTTCATCTCGACAAAACCATTGTGGGACACGATCGGGAAGGCCGCATTGAAAGCCGCCTGCAGACCTTCATCGGTGCGTTTTTTGGGCGGCATGTCCATCTGCAGAAATGCGGTGTAGGCATCTTTCTGCATTTGCAACAGGTAGGGAATTTCCAGCACGCTGTCGCGGCTGCCAAAATTTTTACGTATCCGTTTGCGTTCGGTGTATGAATAAGCCATGAAATCTCCGGGCAACTTGAGGAACTTGGGTAGTCCTGGACGACGTTAACGCTTGGTGATTGGCCACTACCAATCAATGGCGGACGGTTGCACCTTGCATGCAACCCGAACCAAGGTATCTTCTGCTGTCGGGGTTAGAAGACACTGCAAAACGCTCGCTTGACGCGTTTTGCAGTGTGTTCTGCAAAAACACCAAAGGCTGGAGGCCTGTGACAGCACTCCAGCCTGCGGGAAAACTCAATTACTTGAGTTCAGCCTTGGCACCAGCGTCAACCAGCTTCTTCAAAGCGGCTTCAGCATCAGCCTTGGAAACGCCTTCCTTGACGTTCTTCGGATCGCCGTCAACCATGTCCTTGGCTTCTTTCAAGCCCAGACCGGTGATTTCGCGCACGGCCTTGATGACCGACACCTTTTGGGCGCCTGCTTCCAGCAGAACCACGTTGAACTCGGTCTTCTCTTCAGCCACAGCAGCAGCAGCGCCACCACCCGCAGCCGGTGCAGACATGGCCGCAGCGCTGACACCAAATTTCTCTTCGATGGCTTTCACCAGGTCGTTGAGTTCCATGACCGTCATGCTGTCGAGCGCGGTCAAAAATGCGTCTTTATCGAATGCCATTTTATTTCCTAACAATTGATTAATTTCTGTGCATTGCAAGCGTTACGCTGCAACGGCCTCTGCGGGGGCTTCTGCGCCGCCGCCTTTTTGCTCTGCCAAAGCCGCCATGACACGCGCAATGCGTGAAATGGGAGACTGCATCAAGCCCAACAACTGTGCCAACAACACTTCCTTGGAAGGAATGCTGGCCAATTGCTTCACGCCCTCAACATCCAAAGCTTTTCCGCCATATGCACCAGCGCGAATCACCAACTTGGCGTTGGTTTTTGCGAATTCAGCAACTACTTTTGCAGCCGCTACAGCATCTTCAGAAAAGCCATAGATGAGCGGACCGGTCATCTGGTCGGACACAACCTCAAAGCCACTACCAGCCACAGCACGGCGGGCCAGGGTGTTTTTCAACACGCTCAGGGCCACGCCATTGCTGCGCGCGGTGGTGCGCAATTTGGTCATATCAGCGACCGTGATGCCACGGTATTCCGCTATCACGAGCGTTTGAGCTTTAGCGGCGAGGCCAGTCACTTCACTGATGACCGCTTCTTTCTCACTGCGATTTAAACTCAAGGTCAACTCCTTAAAAAAGTACCCGTTTGTGCTGTTTGCAACGTCACATCAGGGCACACCACATTGCAGCGACCAACTGTTAAGGAACTTTGATTGTTCTTTGGCAGCGGGATCGCCATCTGCGTTGGTTGTCAATGATTAAGTGCCATCGCCTTATGGTTCGGCACACCAACGGTCTTGGATGGCCTGCGGTAACCCTAAAACTACCGCAGCCCACCACGTCAGGCTGCCCTTTCAGACAGCCCAATTTCTCACCTTACGCGGCGATCGTTTGCAGATCGACACGCACACCAACACCCATGGTGCTGGAAATGGCAGCCTTGCGCAAATACAGACCTTTGCTGGTGGCAGGTTTGGCTTTCACCAGGGCATCGACCAAAGCAGCCAGGTTGCCTTGCAACTTGTCGCTGTCAAAGGAACGACGGCCAATGGTGGAGTGCACAATACCGGCCTTGTCAACACGGAACTGCACCTGACCCGCCTTGGCGTTTTTAACCGCAGTGGCGACATCAGGCGTCACGGTACCGACCTTGGGGTTGGGCATCAGGCCACGTGGGCCGAGGATCTGACCCAGGGTACCTACGACACGCATGGCGTCCGGGGCAGCAATCACCACGTCAAAGGGCATATCGCCAGCCTTGATCATGGCAGCCAGGTCATCCATACCCACAATGTCGGCACCGGCGGCCTTGGCTTCTTCAGCCTTGGCGCCCTGGGCGAACACGGCCACGCGTTTGGTCTTGCCGGTGCCGTTAGGCAACACGACAGCGCCACGCACCACCTGGTCAGATTTCTTGGCGTCAATGCCGAGCTGCACTGCCACGTCGATGGATTCATCGAACTTGGCGTTGGCAAATTCTTTCACCAGACCCAGAGCATCGCCAATCGCGTACAGCTTGCCGCTGTCCACTTTGCCTTGCTGGGCTTTTTGTTTTTTAGTCAAGCGCGCCATTTAAACACCCTCCACAGTCACACCCATCGAACGGGCCGAGCCCGCGATGGTACGAACGGCTGCATCCATGTCGGCAGCGGTCAGGTCCTTGATTTTGGTCTTGGCGATTTCTTCGAGCTGAGCGCGCGTGATCTTGCCGACCTTGGTCTTGAGTGGGTTGGCCGAGCCCTTGTCAATCTTGACCGCTTTCTTGATCAGGATCGATGAAGGTGGCGACTTGATGACAAAAGTGAAACTCTTGTCAGCAAAGGCGGTGATCACCACAGGCAGCGGCAGTCCGGGCTCGACACCCTGGGTCTGGGCATTGAATGCCTTGCAGAATTCCATGATGTTCAAGCCACGTTGACCCAGGGCTGGACCAATCGGCGGGGATGGGTTGGCTTTACCAGCTGGTACTTGCAGCTTGACAAAACCGACGATTTTTTTCGCCATGTTTAACTCCTAACGGGTTCTAGCGCCTCAATTTGCACAATGCAAATTAATGGCTCCCCGACATTAACGACTCACTTCAAACATTCGCACCGAGTCGGAAAGTGCGAACTACCAATACATCCAATCAGTTGAGGACAGAGCAAATCGCTGCGCGTTTGGTCTGTCCCGCAAGTATTTAATATGTTGAGGACAGAGCAAAAATTGCTGAGGCAATTTATTGGTCTGTCCCACAATGCTTCAGGTTTTCAGGCTTTCTCCACCTGGGAAAACTCAAGCTCAACCGGTGTGGAGCGACCAAAAATGGTGACCGCCACGCGGACCTTGCTTTTCTCGTAATTGACTTCTTCCACCGAGCCATTGAAATCCGCAAAAGGACCTTCCTTGACGCGCACATATTCGCCCACCACAAACTCGACCTTGTGACGGGGCTTTTCCGTGCCCTCCTGCATTTGGCTGACGATCTTCTGGACTTCGGCCTCGGAAATGGGCGAAGGACGTGTTTTGCCACCGCCGACAAAGCCGGTCACCTTGTTGGTGTGTTTCACCAAATGCCAGGTCTCATCGTCCATGATCATTTCGACCAGCACATAACCCGGGAAGAACTTGCGTTCGGTCGTTTTTCTCTGGCCGTTCTTGATTTCGACCACTTCTTCCATGGGCACCAGAATGCGGCCGAATTTGCTCTGCATGCCGGCACGGTTGATGCGTTCAAGGATATTGCGCTCAACTGCTTTTTCCATGCCAGAATAGGCATGAACCACATACCAACGAAGGTCAGGATTGACAGGCGCTACCGGTGCCGCACCGTCTGCACCCTCTAACGGGACTGCTACAACATCTGTCATTATTTTTTCCACCCCAAAATAAGGTCATAAAAAAACCATTCCAGTGTTTTGTCCGTCAACCACAGAAAGAGCGCCATGATCAATACAAAACCAAACACATAAGCCGTCATCTGGATGGCTTCCTTGCGGGCCGGCCAGACGACTTTCTTAACCTCACGAACGGCATCCTGGGCAAAAGCCGTCAGTGCTTTACCGGATTCCGAGACCAAAAAAATCACGACAGCCAGGGCCAGACAGGCCAGCAAACCCAACCACTGGAACAATGGGCCTTGTTTGCCCAGTGCGTAATAGGCAACCAGGGCTGCAATCACCAAAGCGACCGATGCCGCCAGCTTGGCTTTATCGGCAGTGGTGTTGACGGTTTGAACTTGAGGGGTGGCCATGTTATGTTGATATTGCCCGTTTAATCTGTCACCAAAATTTTGCGATCCTGAGATGCACAAGCCCGCCAGGTGAGTAGCGGGCTTTTCGAACACCTGACAGGCTTCGTCAGGTGGCAGGGGCAGTAGGAATCGAACCTACAACCTTCGGTTTTGGAGACCGACGCTCTGCCAATTGAGCTATGCCCCTTTGTTAATTCGTCCGTCCTGGCCGATTGATTACGCAATCACCTTGGCCACCACACCCGCGCCGACGGTACGGCCACCTTCACGGATGGCGAAACGCAGGCCTTCTTCCATGGCGATCGGGGCAATCAGCTTGACCGTGATCGAC
>PHCO01000337.1 GCA_002842265.1 Betaproteobacteria bacterium HGW-Betaproteobacteria-18
CGGAACGTGTGGGAAGGTGTCGTGGCACGCTTCGCACTTGTAGTCACGCTTGAGGTGCGGTTCATGCGCGAAGATGATGCGCCCATTGGCGGTGCGATCAACGTCCGGATGACAGAAGACGCACTGGCTCATGCTCGGAACGGCACGCGCGTCGATGAGCACGGACTCCCGCACGGCCTCCACAGGCAGGTTCCGAAGATAGACGGCGGGCATGGGCCCTGTGTCTAGCTTCTTGGCGCGATGGCACACGTCGCAGTCCTTGACCGACTCGTGGCACATCATGCACCGATTCACTCCGGCCTTCTTGGCGAATGTGGCGTGCGGTTTGGCCACCCAGTCCTTCACGTGGATCGCCGGGCGCAGATCGTGCGCGGGCGTGTGACAGTCGGAGCACTCCCCGGCCGCCATGATGCCTTGTGCGCCATGCTTCAGGCCGTGACATGAGAAACACGTATCCATCGCGGGGCGATACGTGACTCCGGCTTCGTGCGGGGCGCTCAAGTGGCAGGAGACGCACTCGACCAACAGGTGGTTGCCGTGACTGAACCTAAGGCCCACCACGTCAGTTTCGGCGATGCGCGCGTGGCATGGATTGCAGTTGGTCGCATTGACCGGAGCGGTAAGATCCGCCACTGAGGATGCTTGGCCTCTACCAGTTCCGGGAGTCCAGAGCAGGAGCGTGACTGCCAAGCATGCTGCGAGTGCGAGGGTCGAGAGTGTTCGACTACTCATGGCGGGCCTACGCGCCGAACAGTGACATCACTGCGTCGCGCACCTGGGAGATCCACCCATACAGGAAGAACTCCTCGGCGACCTCATCGCGACGATGCACCAGCCGCGCATATTTCACGTATGTCTCGTCAGCACTCGGGTGACACTTGCGGCAGGTCTCCACGATGTGCCGTTCGTTTACGCTGGAGTCCTTGTCTTTGGCCGGTAGCGTGTCGTGCGCCTCGTGGCAGTCCCAGCATGCGGGAGCGTCAGCTGCACCGCGCTTGTACGCAGCGCCGTGGTAGTAGTCGTTGTAGTTGTCCCAATACTCCTCATGGCATCCGCCACACATCATGCGCCCTTGAGTGCGCAAGGCCGCCTTGCCCTCGGGAGAGTCGGTGAGCTGACCTATCGCGTGGCTGCCGTGGCAGTCGCCGCACAATGGCTTGGGGGCAGCTTTGGGATCCACTTTCTCTCCGGGCAGGGTGCCTGCGCGGTGCGAGCCTCGCGCGACAGCCGAGGACTGGTCGAGGTGGCAGTTCTGGCAAGAGGACTTCGCCTCGGTCTGCCAGTCCTTTGCCGAGCTCGTGTGAGGAGTCTTGAACGCAAAGTCGAGGTGGCATCCCGTGCACTGCACCGTCGCGTGGGCAGAGGCATCTGAGACGGCCGGATCGATCCAGTAACTGACGAGCTTGCCGTCTTTGAGCCTCGTCAGATCAGCGTCCCCGTGGCAGACCATGCATCCGGCCTTGGCGTTGGTCGGGAGGGTGAAGTCAACGTCATAGCCCTCGATGGTGACGGTCGCGGTGACACTACGCGTCGCGGGCACGGACTTGGTCGCGGCGAAAGCGGGGGTCGCAAAAACGGCAGCCGCCGAGAAAGACACCACGACTGCTACCATGAAGTTACTGGTTCGTGAGAAGAACGACCGCCTCACCTTACCCCGTTCCTGATTCGTCCCTCGGATACATCACTGCAGGTCATCCCGCACATCAGGTTCAGGGGCCTGCTCGGTGCGGAGTTGCCGGCTACCGCGTTGGA
>PHCO01000065.1 GCA_002842265.1 Betaproteobacteria bacterium HGW-Betaproteobacteria-18
GTAGGCGCCAACCTGGATAAAGTAGGTGAAGGGGTCTGTGCTGCTGGCCGCTGTCGATGGGGTGCTGCCCTTGGCCCGTTCCTTGACCAGATCGCCAAGGGGGTCGGCGTTTACCGCAGGTTTGTTCTCGGCTTTGTTGGCCTCGGTTGGGGGCACAACGGCCTCAGCAGGGCCAACCGGTTTGGCTGGATTTTTGCCGTAAAGCGGCGCGTTGGGGTCCCAATTCTTGTTTTTTTCAAGCTCATTGGCATCCTGGTCGGGGTTGCGGCTGATGGCTTTGTTGAAAAACAGGACAGGCACTTTGGTCACGTACACGGCCACCGCCAGCGCCATGCCCAGCCCCACTAAAAGCCCGAGGATAAAACCCAAAAAGGTGCTGCCGCGTTGTTGTTGCATGTCTTGTCTTCAGTTGTCTTCGGTGATGGAATCAAAGCTTACATTTTTTCCGGGGCGCTGACACCCAGCACGGCCAGGCCGTTGCGCAACACCTGTGCGGTGGCGGCCACCAGCGCCAGTCGCGCCAGTTTGAGCGCGTCATCATCCACCAGAATGCGTTCGGCATCGTAGTAGCTGTGGTAGCAGGCGGCCAGCTCGCGCAGGTAAAAAGTCACGTCATGCGGGGCAAAATCCTCGGCAGCAGCGCTGAGCATGTCAGGGTATTTGGCCAGCAGCAGCATCAAGGCGAGCGCTTGTGTACTTTGTAGCGGCGACAAACCGACATGTGCCAATGTGCCGACATCACCACCCCAGCTTGCCAACACCGAGCAAATGCGCGCATGGGCGTACTGCACGTAATACACCGGGTTGTCGTTGTTCTTGGCCACGGCCAGATCGACATCAAAGGTGTACTCGGTGTCGGGCTTGCGGCTGAGCAGAAAGAAGCGCACCGCGTCCTTGCTGGTCCACTCGATCAGGTCGCGCAGCGTGACGTAACTGCCGGCGCGCTTGCTGATTTTGACCTCTTGCCCGCCGCGCACCACGCGCACCATGGTGTGCAGCACGTAGTCGGGGTAGCCCGGCGGAATGCCGACATTGGCGGCCTGCAACCCGGCGCGCACGCGGGCAATGGTGCCGTGGTGGTCGGTGCCCTGGATGTTGATGACCTTCTGGAAACCGCGTTCCCATTTGCTGATGTGATAGGCCACGTCGGGCACAAAGTAGGTGTAGCTGCCGTCCTGTTTGCGCATGACACGGTCCTTGTCGTCGCCGTAGTCGGTGGACCTGAGCCACAGCGCGCCGTCCTGCTCGTAGGTTTTACCGGCCTCCACCAGGCGTTTGACCGTGGCATCGACCTTGCCGCTGGTGTACAGGCTGCTTTCCAGGTAATAGTTGTCGAACTTGACGGCAAAGGCCGACAAGTCCAGGTCTTGTTCGTGGCGCAAATAGGCCACGGCAAACTGGCGAATGCTGTCCAGGTCGGTCGTATCACCCGATGCGGCGAACGCGCGGTCATCCGAAGTGACTGTTTTTTTGGCCAGAAAGTCAGCCGCAATGTCGGCGATGTAGTCACCGTTGTAAAAGTTTTTACTGACCGGGTTGTCGGGATCGGTGGGCCAGCAGGCGTCACCCGGCTTGAAACCTTGCGCCCGCATTTGCGTGCTGGTGGCCAGCATGCCAATCTGGACACCGGCGTCGTTGTAATAAAACTCGCGATAGACCAGCCAGCCCTGGCTGTCAAACAGGTTGCAAATGGCATCGCCCAGCGCCGCCTGGCGGCCATGGCCCACATGCAGTGGTCCGGTCGGGTTGGCCGAGACAAATTCCACCAGCATGCGTTTGCCGTTGTCAGCCTGGGTGCCATAACGGCTGGCTTGCAACAACACCGAGCGCACCACCTGCTGCTTGGCCGCCGGCTTGAGTTTGATGTTGATGAAGCCGGGCCCGGCTATGTCGAGCGAATCCACCCAGGTCTGGTAAGGCAGCGTGGTGCGCAGCAAGAGACACAGGCTTTCGGCCAGTTGGCGCGGATTCTACCTGAGCGGCTTGGCCAGTTGCATGGCGGCCGTGGTGGCCAGGTCGCCGTGCGCGGCGACTTTGGGCGACTCGAACGCCGCTTTGGCCCCCGCGCCGGGCTGTAAATCTTCCAGCACAGTGCGCAGGACTTCGAGCAATTGGGTTTTAACAGTCAACATGCGCGGATTTTACGGGGTGGTCTTCGTGCCGGTGGCCACGGCACGGGCCAGACACAGGTCGGCCCATGCTTTGGCTTTGTGCTGGCCGTTGCGTAACAGGTAAGCCGGCGGATAAGTCACCACCACCGGCACATCGGCAAAGCGCCAGACCTGACCGCGCAATTTGCCCAGCGGCAGCCTGGCTTGCTCGGGCGGGGTTTCGCTCAGCAGCAACTGCATGGCAAAACGCCCCATGGCGATGATCACTTTGGGGTGGGTCAGGGCGATCTCGCGGCGCAGGAAGTGTGCGCAGGTGCTCAGTTCGGTCGCGTCAGGCGCCCGCATCAGGGCCGGACGGCACTTGAGCACGTGGGTCAGGTAGGCGCGTGATGCCGCAGACGGGTCGGTACTTACGCTGGTTGCCTGGTCCCAGCGGTGCACATTCACAGCGCGCAGCATGTTGTCCAGCAATTGGCCAGCTTCGTCCACGAAAGGACGCCCGGCGCGCTCCTGGGACTCATCCGGAGGGTCGCCCAGCACCAGCCAGTCGCAAGCGGTGGCTTGTTGCGGCGCGGCCAGTACCGGCGCGCGGCGTCCCAGGCACATGGCGCAAGCCTGGCATTGGCGCACGGCCTCGGCCAAAGCGGGCCAATCCATGCAGGCAATGCCGCTGGCAAGCTCGGTCAGCCTGGTGGGCGTTGCTGGATGGGCTGGCTGGCCGGCGTTTGGGCTGGGACTGACCGACATGGCGCTGCTTGCAGCAGTTTCAGGCTCAGCAGTTAACGCTCCAGGGTTGAAGTCATTTTGGTTTTTAGCACCCGTGCCGTCAGCAATGCCAGCTTCTGATTCAGATTTGCTTGCCATGTTGCCGGGCGCAGGTGCCACGGCAGATGCTGCTGATGCTGATGTGGATTCAAGCGGAGCCAGTGGTTGCCAGACGCGCACGTCCATTTCCAGCAGCATGGCGCGTTGGCGTGCGTTTAAAGTCAGACGCATGGTGTCAGGTCCTGGCTTGGTGCCGTGTCGAGCTTGAGGCTCATGACCACCGCGTCTTCGCGCTGGCCCAGCGCCGCCGGGTAATACTGGCGGCGCACCCCCACGCAGCGAAAGCCGTGCGCTTGGTAGATGTGGATGGCGCGGGTGTTGCTGTCGCGCGCTTCCAGCCAAACCCACTGCGCGCCTTGGCCGTTTGACCACAGGGTCAGCGCATCGAGCATGACGCGGGCCCAGCCTTGCCGCTGGAAGTCCGACGCGACGGTGATATTGAGCAGATGCACCTCCTGGACGCCCTTCATCGCCACAAAATAACCCAGCAAGGTGTCGCCGGCCATCAGCAGTTGCGACTCATAGGCACTGGCCAGGCAGTCGGCAAAATGGCTCTTTTGCCAGGGGTGCGGGTGGGCTTGCTGTTCCAGGGCGGTGACGGCATCAAGATGGCGTTCGGTCATGGCCTCAAAACGGACTGACAAAGCCTGGTTGGGCGTTGGGGTGTTCATGGCGCGACCCCGGCCAGGGCTTTGGCGATGACGCGTTCCTGCGTGGTTTGCGCCACTTTGTCGCGGATGTAGGTGGGCAGGGCTTGTTCGGCCGGCACGGCAGCACCCGCAGCCAGCAGCGCAGGGGCCAGGCGTAGCAGGGCTGTGGCGGTGGGCAAGGCTGTGATGCGCGTGGCCTGGCCGGGCAAGCGTGCACCATAGCTGTCGAACACATTGCCGGCCAGCACATCGGAGCCGTTCCAGCCCAGCTGCTCAGGCTTGATCAGGCGGCAGCTTTTACCCTGCGTCCATGCGCCAAGATCAAAGGAATAGTCAGCCGTGTACAACTCATCCATCCGGGCATCCAGCAAAGCGGTCACCGCAAAAGTTTGCGCGTTGCCTGTCTGCCAGCGCGCTTCTTCGGCCACGGCCAGCAGGGTGTCCACCGGCAATACCGGCACCGCCGCACCAAATGCCAGCCCCTGGGCGACCGAGCAGGCGGTACGCAAACCGGTAAAAGAGCCTGGCCCAGCGCCGAACACAATGGCATTCAAGTCGGCAAAATGCAGTTGCGCCAGCGCCATCAGCCGCTGGATTTCAGGAATCAGGTGGGTGGAGGTTTGTGCGCCGCCCGCAGCCGTGTGCTGGAACAGCGTGACAGCCTTGCCCGTGCCGCGTTGCAGTGCAATCGACATGGTGTCGGTGCTGGTGTCAAAGGCCAGCAAGTTCGTGCTGCGCGAAGCAACGTGCTGGGGGCGTGCAGAAGGGGAAGACATGGGCCAATTATCAGCGGTGCATCGACCTGCCATGAGAAAAGCACTGTCAGAAACGCCTCTGCCATGGCCAGGATGGCAACAAAGCAGATTTATTTTGCCACTGCCAATTGGACTTCGTCAATTTGCGCGGGATCGACGAAGGCCTGGGCGTAACTGAGATAAACACCTTGGTTGAGAAAAATGTCAAACAAATCGGGATCTATATGACCTTCTTCTTTCATTTTGACCATGATGCCGATGGCTTGTGACAGCTTCATGCCCGGCTTGTAAGGGCGATCGGAGGCGGTCAGGGCTTCGAAAATATCGGCAATGCCCATGATGCGCGCCTGCACCGACATTTGCTCGCGCGTGAGTCCTTGGGGGTAGCCTTTGCCATCCATGCGTTCGTGGTGCCCACCGGCAAACTCGGGGACATTTTTGAGGTGTTTGGGCCAGGGCAATTTTTCCAGCATCCTGATGGTGGACACGATGTGGTAATTGATGGTGTCGCGCTCGGCCGGGGTCAGCGTGCCTTTGCGGATGCACAGGTTTTCGGTTTCTTCCACTGACAAAAAGTCGGCTTGCCGGCCGTCAGCGTTGCGCCACTGGTAATGGCTGGCAATGTGGCGCACGCGCGCCACGGTGGTATCGCTCATGAATTCACCGCCAGAATTGGTGGCGCGCAAAAAGCTGCGTTCATCGTCGAGTGCGCTGTGCTGGCTGTTCAGACTTTCCATGACTGCACGCTCAGCGGCTGCATCGACACAGGGGCGCAGCGCCAGTTGTTGGCGCAGGGCCGCAATTTCGGCGTCGCGCTTGAGCACCTCGAAACGGGTGTCGATCAGGTCGATCCGGTCATACAGGGTTTGCAGCTTGGTGGCCTTGTCCACCACATGCACCGGGGTGGTGATCTTGCCGCAGTCGTGCAACAGGCCGGCAATTTTGAGCTCGTAGCGGTCCAGCTCCGTCATGGAAAAATTGGCCAGCGGACCTTCCTGGTTTTGCGCTGCGGCCTCGGCCAGCATCATGGTCAGGGTCGGAACCCGCTGGCAGTGGCCCCCGGTGTAGGGCGATTTTTCGTCAATGGCCAGATTGATCAGGCTGATGAAAGATTCGAACAGGTCTTCCAGCTGTTTGATCAGCAATCGGTTGTTCAGCGCAATGGCGGCCTGGGAGGCCAGCGATTCCACCAGTTGCTGGTCAGCCTTGGAAAAGGGCACCACTTCGGAGGTGCCGGGTCTCATGGCGTTGAGCAATTGCAGCACGCCAATCACATCGCCGTCCTGGTTGCACATCGGCACGGTCAAAAAGGATTGGGAGCGGTAGCCGGTATTCTGGTCAAACTTGCGGGTGCCGGAAAAGTCAAAATTCGGGTCGGTGTAGGCATCTTCGATGTTGACGGTGACGCGGTGAATGGCCGCATACGCCGCCACCAGCGCGTCGTTCGGCGCACCTGCGGCATTGACCAAGGGTAAATCCGGGAAAAGTATCGACTCACTGGCGCTGCCGCCCATCGCGATGTGGAGCGAATCGGTGCGCAAAATTTCAAACTTCAGATTGTTGGCGTTGGCGCCCTTGCTGTAAATGGTGCCGCCGTCGGCGCGGGTAATGCCTTTGGCAGCCAGCAAAATGGATTCCAGCAGGCGGGTGATGTCGCGTTCTTTGGACAGCGCTGCGCCGATGTCATTGAGTTGCTCCAGTCGCCCAAGCAAACCCTCAACAGAATCGAGGTCGGTGTTTTTTGGAGGTGTCGTCATGGCGTTATTGGGTTACCTGGTTGCCAGCTTCAAGCCACATTATTGCTTTGAGAACCGGTTCCTGGCTACTGCCGTGCGTTGCGGTGATTCAGGGGCAGCGCCTGCGGGTAACTGGTGCGAAATGGGTTGATGTCGAGCCCACCGCGGCGCGTGTAGCGGGCATATACCGACAGTTTGTGCGGCTGGCAGCGCGCCTGGATGTCCATGAACATGCGCTCCACACACTGCTCATGAAACCCTTGGTGATTACGGTAGCTGACGATGTAGCGCAACAGCTCCGCCTGGTCGATTTGCGGGCCAAAATAGCTGATTTGCACGCTACCCCAGTCGGGCTGGCCCGTCACAGGGCAATTGCTGCGCAGCAAATTGCTGGTCAGCACCTCGGACACCGGCGCCTCATCGGTGGCCGAGCTCAGCAACTCGGGCGCAGGGGTGTAGTGCTCGCAATCCAGCTCGAGGCGGTCCAGGCTCAGGCCATCGAGCTCCTCAATCGGCTCGCGATCGAACAACTCTGCCGCCACCAGTTTGACGCCGACGCTGGATTGCATCACGCCGCCGCGCCAGGCAGCTTCTGTCAGGTCGGTGCGCAGGTGGGCCAGCACCTCTGCCGCATCACGGAAGCGGGTGTTGTTGAAGCTGCCAAGGTAGAGCTTGAGTGATTTGCTTTCGATGATGTTGACCGACTCGCAGGGCACCGTGATGTGTGCCAGTGCCACCTGTGGTTTGCCGCGCGCATTGAGCCAGCTCAGCTCGAATGCGGTCCACAGGTCGGCACCCAGAAAGGGCAGGGTGGAACCAACGCCCAGTTCGGCGCGCTGCGGCGCACGCGGGATCGGAAACAGCAACGAGGCATCGTACTGGTCTGCATACAGTGTGGGTTTGCCAAGCGGGGAATTTTCTGAACAGGTCATCGAGGGGGCCAATCAAGAAGGAGCGCCCGCTCGCATGACCGGGCTGATTAGCCTGAATTTATCACCTGTCCCGCCCCGCCTTGCCCGGATCAGGGGGGTTTGCCTCAATCCAGGGTGCCTTCAGTGATCGCGTCTTCCACCAGTTTCTTGGGCTCGACGAAGTTGCGCAGGAATACCGGCACGATGAATCCGACCACCGCCACCAGCAAAAAGCCGACCGCCAGCGGGGAGCCATAGAGAATGGCGTAATCGCCGTCCGAGATGGTCAGGGCGCGGCGCAGGTTTTTCTCCATCAGCTCGCCCAGCAAGATGCCGAGAATGACCGGCACCATCGGAATCTCGAACTTGCGCAGCACCCAACCCAGCACGCCAAAGGCAATCATCAGCATCAGGTCAAAGGTGGAGTTGGTGATGCCGTAAATGCCCACAAACGAGATCATCGTCACCGCAGGCATCAGGTACATCGACGGGATCTTGAGTACCCGGGTGAACAGGCCCACCATGGGCAGGTTCAGCGCCAGCAACATGAAGTTGGCAATGAACAGTGCGGCAATCAGACCCCAGACCACATCCGGGTTTTGCGTGAACAGCAGCGGGCCCGGGGTGATGTCCATGGCCAGCAACATGGCCAGCAGCACGGCTGTGGTGCCGGAGCCCGGCACGCCCAGCGCCAGCATCGGCACCAGCGCGCCACCGGCTGCCGCATTGTTGCCAGCTTCTGGTGCGGCCACACCGCGCGGGTCGCCCTTGCCAAAGCGGCCGTTTTTGCCAGCCACCTTTTTCTCCACCGTGTAAGCCAGGAAGGAGCCCAGCGAAGCCCCGGCGCCAGGCAACACCCCGGCGATGAAGCCCAAAATGGTGCCGCGTCCCATGGCACCACTGGTTTGCTTGATCATGGACCAGGGCGGAATCACCCGGCCCACTTCGGGCATCTTGGCGGTAGTGTGACTACCTGCCTTGCCGCGTTCTTCGATAAAAACAAAAATTTCAGACAGGGCAAACATGCCCACAATGGTCACCAGGAAGTCAATGCCATCGTAAAAATGCACATTGCCAAAGGTAAAACGCGGCACACCGGTCTGGCCATCCACCCCAATAAAGGCCAGCGCCAAACCCAGGCAAGTGGCAAAACCAGCCTTGGCCTGGTTGGCACTGGTGACGCCGCCCAAGGTGGCAAATGCCAGCGTGAACATGGCAAAGTACTCGGCCGGGCCAAACAGCAACGCCACTTCGACCAATTGCGGTGCCAGCACGACCAAACCAATCGTGGCAAACAAGGCACCCACAAACGACGCAATGCCGGAAATTGCCAGAGCTTCCCCGGCGTGCCCATGGCGCGCCATGGGGTAACCATCGAGCGTGGTCATCAGCGCAGGCTCATCGCCCGGTATGTTGAGCAAAATGGCTGAGATGCGACCGCCATACATGGCGCCGTAATAGACACTGGTGAGCAAAATGAGCGCTGGTGTGGCACCCAGGCCCATGCTGAACACCACCGGGATCATGATGGCCACGCCATTGGACGGGCCCAGGCCAGGCAGCGCGCCGATGATGGTGCCCAAAAAACAGCCCATCAGGGCCAGCCCCACGTTTTGCCAGGTCAGCGCCACCGAAAAACCATGCATCAAAGCATTTAAAGAATCCATTTTTTGTCCTTTGTGCGCTTAAAAGCCCCAGGGGCCCTTGGCCATGTTGACGCCCAACCCGTATTGAAACAGCACAAAAATACCCACCGCAGTCAGCACCCCACCGATGCTGGATTGACGCGCATTGCCGCCCAGACGCCAGCTCAGAAAGGCCGAGGCACAGGCTGTGGCCAGTACAAAGCCGGCAATGGGCAAAAGCTGCGCGTAGGCAATGAGCACACCCGCTGTGGCCAACAATTCCAGCCATTTGTACAGACCAGGCCAGTGCGGATTCGCGTCCGGTTTGAAAAACATCACGATGGCTGACACGCCCATCAAAACGGCAATCAACATCGGAAAGGCTTTGGGGCCCAATGCGTCCTGAATGAAACTCTCTTGAATCTGGGTGGTCGCCCAGCCCATGGCCAGGGCGACTGCCAGGACAATGACGGCAAAGATACGGTCGCTCATGGCGGCATCCGGTCAAAAATTGAGGGCCTGCGCAGCCCCCGGTTGAAAACAGGCCTGTCAACCCGGCGGGTCAACAGGCCAGAGGTCGTGCCAGGTGTTACTTGACGACGCCGATTTCTTTGGAGAGGGCGTTGATTTCATCCACAGACTCTCTCACATACTTTTGGAAAGCCGGGCCGCGTATGTTCAAGGACTCCATGCCGTTTTTGGCCATGATGGCTTTCCATTCCTTGGAGTCATAGACGGTGCCGATCTGCTTGACCCAGAAGTTGTAGGCATCGTCGCTCATGCCACCCGGTGCATAAAAACCGCGCCAGTTGGCGCCCACCACGTCCAGACCCTGCTCCTTGGCGGTCGGGAACTTGGCGAAATCACCGCTCAGGCGCTCCGGCGCCAAGACGGCAAGCACCTTGATCTTGCCGGCATCGACAAAGCCCTTGGCTTCGGAAATATCGCCGGTAAACGCCTGGATCTTGCCGGCCAGTAATTGCGTCACGGCTTCTCCGCCGCCTTCAAAGGCCACGTATTTGACGGTGCGCACATTGGTGATGCCGGCCTTGCGTGCTGCAATCAACACCTTCAGGTGATCCCAGCCGCCCACGGCAGAGCCCCCGGCGAACGAGATGGCAGTAGGCTCGGCCTTGACCTTGGCCATCAGTTCAGGCAGCGTGTTGTAAGGGGAATTGGCAGCCACCGCCACCATGCCGTAATCCGCGCCCACCGAAGCCAGCCAGCGCACCTGATCCATGGTGTTGCCAGGATACGCACCTTGGGCGAGGCGGGTGGAGGTGGCCGACGAAGCCGCCACGATCAGGTTGTTGTCGGTGTTGCGCTTGTTGATCACCTCGGCATAAGCCGCGCCGCCGCCGCCGCCAGCCTTGTTGGTGACCTGCATGGAGCCGGGAATCAGCTTGAGATCCTGCATGGTTTTGCCCACCAGGCGGCAGGTCATGTCCCAGCCGCCACCGGCGCCTGCAGGTGCAATGCACTCGGTGCTGCTGGCTTCAAATGCCAGAGCGGGTGTGGACGACACAGCCAGAGCGACTGCAACGGGGGTAGCCCAGCGGGCTATGGTTTTCATACGGTTCATAGTGAAGTCTCCTGTTTGCGAATGAACTGAACACGGGCGAATTCTGGGCTGTCAAACTGTCAATCGCCTGTCCCTCGCTATCAGGGTAAACACCGATAAACCACCTACAACTTGCGGCGAAACACCAGCCGGTCAGGCTCGGAGGCCCCTGCATCAAAGGCATGGCCTTCCAGGCCAAACGCCTTGAGCTGCTCTGGCAGCACCACCCGCTGCGTGGCTGCAAAGCGCGCCATCAAGCCACGCGCACGTTTGGCGTAAAAGCTGATGATCTTGTACTGGCCGCCCTTGAAGTCTTCGAACACGCAGTCCACCACCCGCGCTTTGAGGGTTTTTTTGTCCACCGCCTTGAAATACTCCTGGCTGGCCAGATTGACGATCACCGGGGTTTTGTCGCGCTGCAAGCGGGTGTTGAGGTAGTCGGAAATCTGTGAGCCCCAAAACTGGTAGAGGTTGTTGCCTCGCGCATTGGCCAGACTGGTGCCCATCTCCAGCCGATAGGGCTGCAGGTAGTCCAGCGGTCGCAACACGCCATAAAGCCCGCTCAGAATGCACAGGTGCTCTTGCGCCCAAGCCAGCTCGTCCTGACTCAAAGTCTTGGCATCGAGACCGTCATAGACATCGCCGTTGAAGGCCAGCACCGCCTGCTTGGCGTTTGTGGCAGTGAATTTGGATGACCAGGCCTGGTAGCGCGCCACGTTCAGACCTGCCAGGGTGTCGCTCAGACGCATCAAACTGGCGATCTCTTGCGGTGACTTGTGCTGCAGGATGCCGATCAGCTCGGCGGCTTGCGGCACAAACAGTGGCTGGGTGTGCGGCACGTCACCGGCGGGGGGATCAAAGTCGAGCGATTTGGCGGGGGAGAGTAGAAACAGCATGGTTCAGAACGCTCTGGGCAGAAAAAAGGGCTTCACCTGGAAGCCCCGATGATAAGCAGCCTGGTTCTGTTATGTCAGGTCTGAGGCCAATGAGGCCAGTGTGTCGTCGGCCACCGTCACGTGCGCCGGGTAGTGGGTGTGGTCGCAGCCAATCTTGACCGCTGCACCGGCTTTCACGGCGGCGCACATGGCTGGCGTCAACTCAAAGCGGGCAAAGTGCACGGCCGAGGTTTTCTCGTCGTTTTCACGGTCCATGTCTTCATCGGCAATGGCATAGACGCGCTTTTGGCCCTCCACCTCGACAAACAAGTGGTCTTCGACCCCGATCAGGCGTGCCAACTCACGCTTGCGCTCGCTCACGTCGGGGTATTCCAGCATGACCGTGGCGGTCCAGTTGCCGCCGCTGGGCACCAGCGCGGCGTAGGCGTCAATTTCTTGCTGAATGCCGTCTTCTTCGAAAATTTTCTCGATGCGCAGCATTTCCTGAATCTGGTAACGGATCGTGGTTTCAGACTCGAACTGCAGCGTCATGTGTTCACCCAAGTGCACATTGCGCAGCTTGCGGTGCGCCATCACGGCGGGCTTGTTGAGCTTGCGCCATTTGCTGTAAGCCTCCAGGCTCATGAGACTGTCGGGGGTGATGTTGCCGGTGATTTGCATGGTGTGTTCAGTGTTATTTAAGTCCATAGGCCTTGGCGATCAGGCTCAAGGGGTGTAGCAGTTCGGGCGTGCCAAGCGCATTGACCTCGAAGCCCTGGGCAATGTGGTGGCCACCCAGCGGGCAGTCGGAGCTGATGTAGTCGGGCTTGCTGCCGTCCTTCATGGCGGCCATGCCTTTGAACAGCGGCTTGCCGATCTTCATGGCATCCTGATGGTGGGCTTTCTTGACGCCAAAAGTGCCGGCGTGACCCGAGCAGCGCTCGAAGGTGTTGACCGTGGTGCCGGGCACCATCTTGAGCATTTCCTCGGTTTTTTTGCCGATGTTCTGCACCCGGCCGTGGCAAGGAATCTGGTAGCTGACGTTGCCCAGCGGCACTGGAAAATCTTCCTTGAGCAGGCCATCGCGTTTGCGCTGCATCAGGTACTCGAAAGGATCCCACATGCAGTTTTTCACCAGCTGCACATCGGCGTCCTCGGGGTACATCAGCGGGATTTCCTGCTTGAACATCAGCGCGCAACTGGGCACCGCCGCCAGAATGGCAAAGCCGTCCTTGGCGTAGCGCGCCAGCACCGGGATGTTGGCCTCCTTGCTGGCGTTGACGGAGTCCAGGTCGCCGAGTTCCAGCTTGGGCATGCCGCAGCATTTTTCTTTCTCGACCAGCACGTAGGGGATGTCGTTGTGGTCGAGGATATTGAGCAGGTCCAGGCCAATGCCGGGCTCGTTGTAGTTGATGAAGCAGGTGGAAAAAATGGCCACCTTGCCGGGGGTTTTTTCGCCATCTTTTGCCACCGTCGCCTTGGCCTCGGGGGCGGCCGAACGAAACCTTTTACTGGCCAGCGACGGCAGCCAGGCATCCTTGTCCACGCCGGCCATTTTCTCCATCACACTGCGCGCCACTTTGGTCTTGTTGACCGCGTTGGCCACCTGCACCACCACCGGAATTCCGGCCAGCTGACCGTGCGCGTCGGTGGAGGCCAGGAACCTCTCGGCCATGCCCACCTCGCCTTTTTTGAACTTGATGGCCTTGGCGCGCAGCATGGTGTGCGGAAAGTCCAGGTTGAACTGGTGCGGTGGCACATAGGGGCACTTGGTCATGTAGCACAGGTCGCACAGGTAGCACTGGTCCACCACTTTCCAGTAGTCCTTTTTGTCAACGCCGTCCACCTCCATGGTCTTGCTCTCATCGACCAGGTCAAACAGCGTGGGGAACGAGCCGCACAGGCTCACACAGCGGCGGCAGCCATGGCAGATGTCAAAGATGCGTTCGAGTTCGACAAAGGTTTTCTCTTCGTCGAAATACTCGGGGTTTTTCCAGTCGATCGGGTGACGGGTGGGTGCTGACAGATTGCCCTCGGTAGCCATGGTGGTCTTCCTTGTCAAGAATGTTGTGGTTGGCGCGGGATCAAACAAAAACACACAGCGGCTGGGTGCGGTATGGGATTGGCATTGGGCGCTGCAGGCAACGCCCAACACGAATCACTCAAACATCAATCAACCAACTCGGTCAACGCCTTGGCGTAACGGTTGGCGTGTGAACGCTCGGCTTTGGCCAGGGTTTCAAACCAGTCGGCCACTTCGTCGTGGCCTTCTTCACGTGCGGTCTTGGCCATGCCAGGGTACATGTCGGTGTACTCATGGGTTTCGCCAGCCACGGCCGAGGCCAGGTTGTCGCGGGTGGCGCCAAAGGGCATGCCGGTGGCGGGGTCGCCACATTGCTCCAGCCATTCCAGGTGGCCGTGGGCGTGACCCGTCTCGCCTTCAGCGGTGGAACGGAACAGGGCTGCCACATCGGGCTGGCCTTCCACGTCGGCCTTGTTCGCGAAATACAAATAGCGGCGGTTGGCCTGGGACTCGCCTGCGAAGGCGGCTTTCAGGTTGTCTTCCGTCTTGGAGCCTTTGAGTGCTGCCATGGAAATCTCCTTTGGGTTGAAATGGAAAAGTTTCGCTTTGAACAAAGATGCTCAAAGACACTTGCACTTTACCTGCCGCGCCCCAGGTCGTCCAATTGACACTGTCAATGTCTGCCATTGATCCGGGCTATTGAATGCCCGATACCGATAAGCACAACAACAGTAAACCGATGGCCTGACGCCTTGTCGCGAACAAGTCAAGTCACTTGAGGGGCGGGTCGAATAAAATCAAGGCCCTTCGAATCAACCCGTCGCCGTGCGGCCTTGCCAGCCTGCTGCGACATCCTGGCGCAGCCATCACGCGCGCCAGGCACCTCGGCAAAATAACATGACTGACACCCCGCAACAACCCGGCCTCAACAGCCTGTCCAAATCGTTTGAGCCCGCCGCGCTGGAAGCGCATTGGGGGCCCGAGTGGGAGCAGCGCGGCTACGGCGTGGCAGGTTTTCGCGGCACGGGCGCACCAAGCGCAGCGGCAGCCGCTCAAGGCAACAACTTCTGCATCCAGTTGCCGCCGCCCAATGTGACCGGCACGCTGCACATGGGCCATGCGTTCAACCAAACCATCATGGACAGCCTGACGCGCTACCACCGCATGGCGGGTTTCA
>PHCO01000066.1 GCA_002842265.1 Betaproteobacteria bacterium HGW-Betaproteobacteria-18
CGTCACCGCATCACCGGCATGCACACGCAGGGGGCGACCCAGTTTGTGTTTGTCGACACCCCGGGTTTCCAGACCCTGCATGGCAATGCGCTGAACAAGTCGCTCAACAAGACCGTGGTGGGTGCGGTGGCCGATGTGGACCTGATTCTGTTTGTGGTGGAAGCGGGCAGCTTTACCCCGGCCGATGCGCGCGTGTTGGCGCTGCTGGACAAAAAAATCCCCACGCTGCTGATTGCCAACAAGCTCGACAACGTGCACCGCCGTGGCGACATTGCGCCCTGGTTGCAAACCATGCAGGAAAAGCACGCCTTTGCCGAGTTCGTGCCGATGTCGGCCAAGAGCGCCAAGGATGTGGAACGCCTGCTGGGTATTTGCGAAAAATACCTGCCTGAGCAGGCTTGGTGGTATGCCGCCGATGAACTCACCGACCGCAGCGAACGCTTCATGGCGGCCGAGATGGTGCGAGAAAAGCTGTTTCGCCTGACTGGCGATGAGCTGCCCTACACCTCGACCGTCATCATCGACAAGTTTGAAGAAGAGCCGCCCCAGAAAAAAGGCCAGAAGCGCCTGCTGCGCATTGCCGCCACCATCGTGGTCGAGCGTGATGGCCACAAAGCCATGGTGATTGGCGACAAGGGCGAGCGCATCAAACGCATCGGCATGGAAACCCGCGTCGAGCTTGAAAAGCTGATGGACTGCAAAGTGTTCATCGAGATGTGGGTCAAAGTGCGCTCTGGCTGGGCGGACGACGAGGCGCGGGTGCGCTCATTTGGCTACGAGTAAGCGCTAAGCCAGACTATTGATTCGGCCCGGTAAAGTATGAACCGTTCACCCTGAGCTCGTCGAAGGGTTTCGAACGGAACTTAAAACATCATCGGACCGGATCAATAATTGACAAGCCACCCCAACCCATCCCCTGCTGGTGAGCGCTGGTTGAACTCGAACGGGGGATGTCAAGAAAGCAAATTGGTGCGTCAACGCGGGTGACGCCAGGAGCAATTGTGGTTGTTCAAGATGCGCCGCCAATCTTTTGGTCGGATTGATTGAAGCCTAGAATTGACAAAACGATCTTCGTGCGGGGTTTGTCGGAATTCTTACACTGGTATAAAAAATCCAAGAAAACCACCAAAAATGAGGCGCCAAGCCATTTTCAGAGGTTCTTATGTCCAGTTTTGATTACGCAGTGCCAAAATTACTCCGCAGCTTTTGACGTATGCATTCGTTAAATCTTTCAGATACTTCGCATGTTCAAGTTTGAATGGGATGATCAAAAGGCAGCGAGCAATCTGCTGAAGCACGGTGTATCGTTCGACGAGGCGGTCAGCGTTTTTGGGGATGCAATGGCACTGACTTTTGCAGACACCGATCACACCCAGCTCGAAGATCGAAGCCGGACCTACGGGATATCAAACAAGGCGCGGCTTCTGGTGGTAATTCATACGGAGCGCCGCAACGGTATTCGAATCATTAGCGCGAGAAAGGCAACACGATATGAAAAAGGCATCTACGAAAATGGTTGATCAAGATATTCCCGAATTGAAGCGAGAACAACTCGGCAAGGGTGTACGTGGCAAGTACCTGAAACACTTCATGCAGGGTAGCAATGTCGTTGTCTTGCAACCTGAGATTCAGAAAGCATTCCCTACCTCTGAGGCAGTCAACAAGGCCTTGGCAAGTATGCTGGCCTTTGCGCAGGAGACGCAAGGTTTAACTGGTCGCTCAAGCCGGACGCCGCGCAAACGCGTCGCCGCGTAGCTTTGACGTCGAATGACCGCTACCTGAAGAACTGGCTGACCGCAATCAGACTTGGATTCAACCGGTTTCCCAAAGCCCAATGATGATGAATTTGTATTGATGGCCACCAAACGCATTTCTGACGAGCCAGCCTATGTGCTGCACCGCTACGACTGGAGCGAGACCAGCCTGATTCTGGAAGTGTTCACCCGCCACCACGGGCGCATGGCGCTGGTGGCCAAGGGCGTCAAGCGGCCCAGTTCCAGCTTTCGGCCCGTTTTGCTGCCGCTGCAGCCCTTGCACCTTGCTTTTGGCGGCGATGCCGAAATTCGCACCCTGAAAGCCGCCGAATGGCAGGGCGGCCACGTCATGCCGACTGGCGACGCGCTGATGTCGGGCTACTACCTCAATGAACTGCTGATGCTGTTGCTGGCGCGTGAAGATCCGCACCCGCTGCTGTTTGACGTCTATGCCGGCGTGGTGCAGATCATTGCCAGCGAACACGGCGAGGTGCTTGAGACGGCCTTGCGCGCCTTCGAGTTGCTGCTGCTGCGTGAAATTGGCCTGCTGCCGCTGCTGGATGCCCAAACCATGACGCTGCTGGCGCTGCACCCCGAGGCGCGTTACAGCCTGGTGCCCGAGGGCGGTTTGCGCCAGGCCAACGAGACTGACCGCAACAGCCTGAGCGGTGCCCAGTGGACGGCGCTGCAACAGGCCCTGGGCGAGCGGGTGCCCCTGACCACCGTGTTGCGCGCCTGCGCTGAGGTGGCCAGCGCGCTCAAGCCCCAATTGCGCACCCTGCTCAATTACCATTGCGGGGTGCCCAGTCTTCGCACCCGGCAAATGATGATCGATTTGCAAAGCTTATGAACATTACTTTTTTGTCCGTCAACCTCAACAAGGTCGCGCTGGTGCGCAACACCCGGCACCTGGGCATCCCCAGTGTCACCCGCGCGGCCACGCTGTGCCTGCAAGCGGGTGCCAACGGCATCACCGTGCACCCGCGCCCGGACGAGCGCCACATTCGGGCCAGCGATGTGCCCGAGCTGGCCAGGTTGCTCAGGGACTGGCCGGACCGCGAGTTCAACATCGAAGGCAACCCATTGCACAACCTGATGGACGTGGTGGGGCAATTGGTGGCGCAGCAGTTGCCGGTACACCAGGTCACGTTTGTGCCCGACACCGAGGGCCAGTTCACCAGCGACCATGGCTGGACTTTCCCGGCCGATGCGCCGGTGTTGAAGCCGCTGATCGACCAGGCCCACGCCTGGGGTTTGCGTGTGAGCCTGTTCATGGATGCCGACGCGTCCGCCATGGCGGCTGCCAAGGCGGTTGGCGCGGACCGGGTCGAGCTCTACACCGAGCCCTATGCCGCCGCCTGGGGCACGCCTGATCAAGCGGCGCAACTGGCACGTTTTGCCCAAGCCGCCCAGGCTGCGCTGGATGTCGGCCTGGGCGTGAACGCCGGCCATGACCTGAACCGTGACAACCTCACCGCCTTTCTTGCCCAGGTGCCGGGGGTGAGCGAGGTGTCCATTGGCCATGCGCTGATTGCCGATGCGCTGGAACTGGGCTACAGCGCCACCATCAAGGACTACCTGCGCTGTATTCGTGACGCCGCATGATCTACGGCATTGGCACCGACATCTGCGACGTGCGTCGCATCCAGGCCAGCCTGGCGCGCCACGGGGAACGTTTTGCGCAAAAAATACTGAGCGATGCCGAACTCATCACCTGGCACCAGCGCGCAGAGCGTTGGCCCGAGCGCGGTGTGCGCTACCTGGCCACGCGTTTCAGCGCCAAGGAAGCCTTCAGCAAGGCCATCGGGCTGGGCATGCGCCTGCCCATGACCTGGCGCCTCTGTGAAGTCGGCAAGCTGCCCGGCGGCCAGCCACATATCGTGTTGCACGGCGAACTTAAAACCTGGTTCGAGGCCAAGGGTTTGAGCGCCCACATCAGCGTGACCGATGAAACCGACTACGCGGCGAGTTTTTGCGTGGTGGAAGTCAAAAGCGACAATGCCTTGTAATCTTTTTTCAATAGGTACATCATGAATCTGCACGCCCCCCTGATCATCGACATCGCCGGTTTGACACTGAGCAAACAAGATAGGCGACGCCTCAAGCACCCGTTGGTGGGGGGCATGATCCTGTTTGCCCGCAACTGGCAGAGCCGTGACCAGCTCAAGGCTCTGTGCCACAGCATCAAGAAGGTACGAAAGGATTTGCTGATTTGTGTTGACCACGAAGGTGGTCATGTGCAGCGCTTCAAGACCGATGGTTTTACCCATTTGCCGCCCATGCGCGCCCTGGGCCAGCTCTGGCTGCAGGACGGCAAGACGGGCGAGGGCAGTGGTGCCATGCGCGCCACCCGCGCTGCCACCGCTTGTGGCTATGTGCTGGGTGCCGAACTGCGCGCTTGCGGCATTGACCTGAGCTTTACCCCGGTGCTCGACCTTGATTTTGGCGAGAGCAGTGTGATCGGCAACCGGGCCTTTGCCCGCGACCCGCGCGTGGTGAGCCTGCTCGCCAAGAGCCTGATGCACGGCCTTTTGCAAAGCGGCATGGCCAACTGCGGCAAACATTTTCCGGGCCACGGTTTTGTCGCGGCCGACTCACACACCGACATTCCGGTCGACAAGCGCAGCCTCAAGGCCATTCTGACCGACGACGCCCAGCCCTATACCTGGCTTGGCACGGCCCTCACCAGTGTCATGCCGGCCCATGTGATCTACCCCAAGGTGGACAGCCGCCCGGCGTGTTTTTCAGACAAATGGCTGGGTGACATCTTGCGCGGGCAGCTCGGCTTTACCGGCGCGGTGTTCAGCGACGACCTGTCCATGGCCGGTGCCCGTGTGCTGGACGGCCAGCCGGTCAGCCCAACTCAGGCGGCGGTGGCGGCCCTGAATGCCGGCTGTGACCTGGTGCTGCTGTGCAACCAGTCAACAGGCGAGGGCGCCGAGCTCGATGCCCTGATCAATGGCCTGACCGAAGCGCACCTCAAGGGCCTGTGGCAGCCGTTTGAGGCCAGCGAAGCACGCCGACTGACCATGTTGCCCAGTAGCCGTGCCATGGCATGGGACGACCTGATGGTGCAGCCTGCCTACATGCAGGCGCTCGACTTGATCCCGTAAGTTCAGGGCGAACGGTGCAGCCGGGGCGCCGACAACTCGGCGATCATGTCGTTGGTCGCCGCGTCCACATTGGGATGGGGCTTGAGCAGATTGGCAGCCATGAGGAGCTTGCGCAGGTCCTGCAGGTCTTTCACGGTGGGTGCCACCTTGATCTGCGCAATGGCGGCCGAGCCGTTGCCGCCCTTGATCAAGGCGACTATTTTGGGTGCCCAAACGCTGGGACGTGACATGTGGACTTTCCTATAAATTGGGTGGAGCGCCATTTTGGCTGATCTGCAGCGCGTTGTGCTAGACAATCTCAACGCATGAAAAACAAACTCCTCACCAGTGGCCTGGTCTACAGCACCGACAGCGGCCGCATGTGCCCGCAATGCCGCCAGCTGCAAGCGCAGTGCAGCTGTCGCTCGGCCGCGGTCCGTCCGGCGGGCGACGGCATCGTGCGCGTGTCGCGCCAGACCAAGGGACGTGCCGGCAAGGGCGTGACGCTGGTTGCGGGCCTGGAGCTGGATGACGCGGCCCTGATTGCCCTGGGCAAGCAGCTCAAAACAGCCTGTTGCTCGGGCGGCACAGTGAAAAGCGGTGTGATCGAAGTGCAGGGCGACCATGTCGAGCGTGTCATGGACCTGCTCAAGGCCCAGGGCCGCAGCGTCAAGCGGTCGGGTGGCTGAAATGAACCCTGAAGACCTGCAACTGCTGGTGACGCGTGCCATGCCCTTTGGCAAGTACAAGGGCCGACTGATCGCTGATTTGCCGGGCGACTACCTGCGCTGGTTTGCCCGCGAGGGCGTACCCAAGGGCGAGATCGGCCGCCTGCTGGCGCTGATGCACGAGATCGATCACAACGGGCTGTCTGATTTGCTCAAGCCACTGCGCCAGACTTGAGAAGTCTCCCCGGATTACGCTTCGCTTCATCCGGGCTACGGGCGGTGATCAAAATGAGAATGGCTCGCCAGCGGCGTCCCACAGCCGTGCGCCTGAGGTTTCCAGGTGCGTCAAATACACCCGCACCTCGAATTCGAGCTGGTGGTAGCCGGGCTCCATGTGCTTGCAGAGCTGGTAAAAAGCCTTGTCATGCGCTTTTTCCTTCAAATGTGCCAGTTCGTGCACGGTGATCATTCTCAGAAATTCGTCCGGCACCGTCTTAAACAGTGTCGCAATGCGGATTTCGCGCTTGGCCCTGAGCTTGTTGCCCTGCACGCGTGACACGCTGGTGTGCGTGCCCAGGGCGTTTTTGACCACATGCAGTTTGCTGTCGAACAGCACCTTGTTGACCGGATCGGCACCGCGCAGGTAATCGCTTTTAAGCGCCTGCACATAGTCAAACAGGGCCCGGTCGGTGCGCACCGCGTGGGCTTGCGGGTATTTCTGCAACAGCCAGTCGGCCACCTTGTCCTGCTGCAGCATCTGCGCCACCTGCGCCAGGGTGGCGTCGGGGTAGCCTTGCAAGTATTTCAAGCCAGCGCCACGTCCTGGGTCAGCACCTCGCCGCGTAGCGTGAAGGTGCGCGTGTCGGTGATGGTCACATCGACCATCTGGCCGATCAGGCGCGGCTGGCCGACAAAATTCACCACCCGGTTGCACTCGGTGCGGCCCATCAACTCGGACGCATCGCGCTTGGACGCGCCTTCCACCAGAATGCGCTGCACCGTGCCCAGGCGGCTTTCACTGATGTGCTTGATGCTGTCGTTGATCACGCCTTGCAGATGCTGCAGGCGGCGCAGCTTGACCTCGTGCGGTGTGTCGTCGGCCAGATTGGCCGCTGGTGTGCCGGGGCGCGGACTGAAAATGAAGCTGAAACTGTTGTCAAAGCCGACGTCGTCGATGAGCTTCATCATCTTGCCAAAGTCGTCTTCGGTCTCGCCCGGAAACCCCACAATGAAGTCACTGCTCAGCGCCATGTCGGGTCGGATGGCGCGCAGCTTGCGCACCGTGCTCTTGTACTCCATAGCGGTGTAGCCGCGCTTCATGGCCATCAAAATGCGGTCACTGCCGTGTTGCACCGGAAGGTGCAGGTGGCTGACCAGCTTGGGTAGCTTGTCGTAAGCGGCAATCAGCGACGGTGTGAATTCGTTGGGGTGGCTGGTGACATAACGGATGCGCGCGATACCGGGAATGTCCGACACGTATTCGAGCAGCGTGGCAAAGTCGGCCACTTCCGCGGTGTCGCCCATCGGCGCGCGCCAGGCGTTGACGTTTTGCCCCAGCAGCGTGATTTCCTTTACACCCTGGTCGGCCAATCCGGCCACTTCCACCAGCACGTCCTCGAACGGGCGGCTCACCTCTTCGCCGCGGGTGTAGGGCACCACGCAGTAGCTGCAGTATTTGGAGCAGCCTTCCATGATGCTCACAAAGGCGCTGGCACCTTCTACGCGGGCGGCGGGCATGTGGTCGAACTTTTCGATCTCGGGAAAGCTGATGTCCACTTGCGAGCGGTTCAGGCGCGCCCGCTCGTCGAGCATTTGCGGCAGGCGGTGCAGGGTTTGCGGGCCAAACACCACATCGACATAGGGCGCCCGGGCGATGATGGCGGCGCCCTCCTGGCTGGCCACGCAGCCGCCCACGCCGATCAAGGCGCCTTTTTTCTTGAGGTGCTTGACGCGACCCAGGTCCGAGAACACTTTCTCTTGCGCCTTTTCCCGCACCGAGCAGGTGTTGAACAGGATCAGATCGGCTTCCTCGACGTTGTCAGTTTGCGTGTAGCCCTGCGCGGCACCGAGCACGTCGCTCATCTTGTCCGAGTCGTACTCGTTCATCTGGCAGCCGTAGGTTTTGATGAATACTTTTTTGCTCATGGTAAAAATGGTTTTGTGTGTTTTTTTGCCACCGTTACCGGCAGGGCGAGCAGCCCAAAGAAAAGCCCTTGAAGGCAGGGAGGCAGCGGTTCATGGTGTTCATCCAGAGGCTGTGAAAGAAAGCGCGATTTTAAGCTTGTAGCCCGGATGCCAATCCGGGGGAATTCTTGGACTTACGGGCAGCTCCCGGATTGCGCTTCGCTTCATCCGGGCTACGGGTTTTGAATTGCAACCGACGCTGCCAGCGCGCGCAGCTTGTCTTTTTTGCTAGGGCGTAAGCCCTTGATGCCGCCGTTGCCAGGTGCATCGGGGGCGCTGGAGGCGGGCGGGGCGGTTTCCATGGCCTCGAACCCCGGGATGCTTTCCAGTTCAAGCGCCAGCCGCTGGCGTTTGGCAATCAGGCGCCAGTGCGCCAGCGTGGTGGCACTGATAAAGCTCGCTGCCAAGCCAGGCTCACCCGCGCGGCCGGTGCGGCCCACGCGGTGGGTGTAGTCGCTGGCCGAGCGCGGCAAGTCGAAGTTCACCACCACCGGCAAGCCCGCAATGTCCAGGCCGCGCGCCGCCACGTCGGTGGCCACCACCACGGTCAGGCGTTCTGCCTTGAAATCGGCCAGCACCTGGGTGCGCTTGCCCTGGCTGAGTTCGCCGTGAAAGGGTTCGGCGGTCAGGCCCGCCTTGCGCAGCTTGTCGGCCACGATCTCGGCGGCAAATTTGGTGGCGACAAACACCAGCACGCGCGACCAGGCGTTTTGCTGGATCAAGTCGCGCAACAACTGGGTGCGCTTTGGCGCGTCCACGGCAATGGCGCGTTGCCTGATCTCAGAGGGCGGGGCCGCGTCCGGGCGCACATCGACGCGCACCGGATCATGCAGCAAGGTGTTGGCCAGCGCCTGCACGGCAGGGGCAAAGGTGGCAGAGAAGAACAGGCTTTGCCGCTTGGCGGGAAGGAGCGCCAGCACCTGGTTCAGCTCTTCGGCAAAACCCAGGTCAAGCAGACGGTCGGCTTCGTCCAACACCAGCATTTGCACCCCCGAGAGTTTGATCGCGTTGTGTGCCACCAAGTCCAGCAAGCGCCCGGGCGTGGCCACCAGCACGTCGGTGCCGCCACGCAAGCCCATCATTTGCGGGTTGATCGAGACGCCGCCAAACACCACGCTCACCCTGGGCTGATGGGGCAGGTGCTGCGCCAGGGCGCGCATCGTGTCGCCCACCTGGGTGGCCAGTTCCCGCGTGGGCACCAGCACCAGCGCCTGCGCCGACTTGTTCGCCGTGTGCTTCAGACTTTGTAGCAGCGGCAGCGCAAACGCCAGCGTTTTGCCGGAGCCGGTATGCGCGCAGCCCAGCACATCGCGACCCTGCAGTGCCGGCCCAATGGCGCCCAACTGGATCGGAGTGGGCGCTGCAAACCCCAGGCTATGAATGGCTTCAAGAAGCGGGCTGGACAAGCCCAGTGTGGAAAAAGACATAAAGGTGATGTGGGGTGAGGTGAGGTTCATCGAACTTGTTGGGCAGTTTACGTGTTTCGCATCAGGCTGTGCTGGCAGACGTCAGGGCTGGGGCTGGACGCATAATCACCCCCACTCAAAGCAGGCCCGACCAGTCGAGCACTCAACAGATGCAAAGGACACCGTGAAAAAAACATTTCAACTCAATATTGAAGGCAGAAACCGCGACAGGGTGCTCGATGCCACCAAGCACGAAATTCGCCAGTACATCAGGCGCGAACGCCGCAAAACTTTGCCAGAAGGCGTGGACTTTTGGGACTTTGACTGCCAGTTTGGCACCAGCCCGGACAACGCCCAAGGGGTGCATTTTGCCACCCTGACTGCCTTGATCGATGCCGTGGCCAAAGAAGGTGGCGACGCGTTTTATCTGGAACTATTGGCCAAACCGGGGCACCGCACAGCACGCTCAGGTGCTGAGCCGCAAGCCGACAACAGCCTCTAAATGGGAAACCCGCAAAGGCGGTTGGCCGATGCGGGTTTTTGGTTTTTTGGTGGTGGACGGTTGACTGTCTCAGCCCCGAATTTCTGAGCCAAATAGCAATGGAGAGTAACGCTGCGGGTCATTGCGTATTTGGATCAAATCTACGTGATCGAAGATGCAATTCGGTAGCCCATCGCCCGGTATCCCCGCTGCCGTTTGTCCCACATTTTCAGCAGCGCCGGGTGACCGGTATCCACGAAATCAACAATACGCACATCAGTTTTGGTGGCGTGCTCACGGTGCAGGCGGCCAGCGTACTGTTGCAGCGTACCCTTCCATGACACCGGCATGGCAAGCACCAGGGTATCGAGTGGTGGGTGGTCAAAGCCTTCACCGACCAGTTTTCCGGTAGCCAACAAAATGCGTGGCGCATCGGGTGGTAGCGACTCCATGTCGGAGATGACCGTGGCACGCAGTTTTTTCGAGACCCTTCCATGCAGGACGAAGGGTGTTGGAACCTTGTCCGTCAAGCCGGCAAAAATGGCCTCCAAATGCTCGTTACGCTCGGTCAACACCAGCACTTTGCGACCTTGATCGAACGCTGCTTTGATCTCGTGGCAAATGGCCGCTGTGCGGTCTTGATCGGTGACAAGGTGGCGAAACACATCCTGAATCCCCGCATCACTGGAAACATCCATTTTCTTGAAGAGGGAATGCGGCATCACTTCCAGATCATGCGGTGCCGACTCGGCACGGGTCGCCTTGTGCCGGATCGGCCCACATTGCATGAAAATGATGGGTTGCTGTCCGTCGCGCCGGATGGGTGTTGCCGTCAAGCCCAATACATATTTGGCCTTGGTAGCTTTCAAAATCGCGTCAAACGAAGTCGCACCAATATGATGGCACTCGTCGATGATGACGTGACCGTAGTTTTCAACCAGGGCATTTACCTCACCCTGCTTCGACAAAGACTGCATCACGGCAATATCAATCTTGCCAGTGGGCTTGCATTTGCCACCGCTGATGGTGCCGACCACACCTTTGCCAACGCCAAGAAACGCTTGCAAGCGTTCCTGCCATTGCTTGAGCAGATCAGTTCGATGTACCAGCACCAGGGTGTTGACACCTCGACGTGCAATCATGGCAGCGGCAGTTACTGTCTTGCCAAAGGCAGTCGGTGCGCAAAACACGCCTGCGTCGTACATCAGCATGGCTGTCACCGCCGATTCCTGATCAGATCGCAAATTGCCAGCAAAAGACACATCAATCGCGTCACCAGCAAACCGTTCGTCAATCAGGTCACATCGGATACCGTTATCTTTGAGCAATTCCTGAGCCGCCTCCAAGCAGCCCCGTGGCAGGGCAATATGGTCAGGGTAATTCTGAGCGCAACCAATTACGCGGGGGACTTTCCACGTTGACAGACGCATGGCCTGTGCCGCATAAAACGCAGGATTTTGAAATGCGGCAAGGCGAATCAGTCGGTTAGCCAATGATGTCGGCAGCTTTTCTTTCTCGAAATAGATCAGATTGGCCAGTGTGACATTCAATGCCTCTGGCATTGGCCCAACGAGTTTCTTGCTGATGGCAACCGGGCGCTTCCAAGGTTCTTTGAGGTCTTCGTCATCGATGAAGGTGACATCCAATGGATGCACACCACCGGTGGCACGCAGAATGGTCGGATGAATATCGTGGGCAGCCAAGGGCACGATGCTGGTCAAAAATTCCCACTGGTCTGGATAGGGGCGCAACTCACCGTCAACGAAGAGACTAAACCCTTTCTCCCGAGGGTGTTTCTGTAAAGGCAAAGCAATCAGGTTTCCGAAGCCGCCTTTGGGCATGGTGTCTTGGTTTGGGAAAAGACGGTCATAAGAGGTGAGTTTCAATTGCCGAGTACGGGCACAGGTGTGACTGATGATGGCAGTACCCAAGGCCCGTGCATCACGCGCCGGAACGGAGCAAGAGAAAAATATCCAAATATGCGCACCGTTGCCAGACCTTGAAATTTCCAAGGCAACCGGCACGCCTAACTCCACGCAAGACTGGCGAAAAGCCAGTGCATCCGACTTCCAGTCGGCCTCGTCGAAATCGACAGCCAGAAAATTGCAGGTGTCGTCGGTCAGCAGTGGATAAACGCCAATGGTGCGCTTACCAATCAAATGCTCGTACAGGATCGAATCCGACAATGGGACAAGCTTTCGGTTACAGCAATCAGAACACTTGATGTTCATCTTGTTGCATAGTCCAGCAACCCAAAGGTTGGCGCACGTTGGTGAATAGCCCGATTTGCCTTTGGATTTGTTTTCCCAACGCTCGGGAAAAACATCAGTTCGGCCGCTGAATAGACTGCGAAACAACGCAACCTTCTGTGGCTTGGACAGAGAAGATTCGACCGCAGTGATCTTGGCTGGTTCGGGCTCTGGCGGCAACCGCCATTCAATGCCATGCGATTCCAACACCGCAATCAGGCGTGCGTTTTCGGCCTGTGCTGCGGTCAGCAGACTGGCATCAACCGTTGACGCTGCAGCGGACAAGACATTCATTGGCTACAGGTGGCGAAAAAACGCTTGGTGGCTTGGGCCGTGACATCGTAGTCAATCGACGTGGCGTAAATGTCGGTGATCTTTTGGTAAAACTTGCGCTCGGACAGCCGGATTTCCCGGATGCGCTGCAACTGCTCTTCAAAATATTGATTGTTGAGGATCGAGCCACCATTTTTCAGGCGCTCGTCATCCATCGCGTAACCCTTGATGGTGAACGACTCGATGATGGTGTTCGCCCATTTGCGGAACTGCACAGCACGCTCAGAATTGACCTTGTGTCCGACAGCAATGGTTGCGGCGAGCTTGTAATGCTTGGTGCTGTAGCTTTTACCGTCGGCGGCAGTTATTCGAAAATTTCGAATAACTGAATCTTCCTCCAGCTCACTGTCGGCAAACACCTTCTTCAGGTGGTAGTTGATGGTCTGGGTTTCAACGGCATAGAGCACCCCCATCATTTTTTGGGTGAGCCAGACGTTTTCGTCGGCATACACCGCCTCAATGCCGCCCTGGCCGTTGGACGCAATAAAGGTCAGATATTCAGCCGCTGACGATCGGACAAGCGAGACCTCGTTTTTTTGGGGAGCCTGCGGTGGTTTGTTCTTGCTCATATCAGCATCCTTCATCTCTGCCACAAGGGTGCCCATTGAACTGACTCCTTTTTTGTTCATCACCTTTTCAATCAGTGATTTCGTAGGCCGTGCTGCGACCGCCACCCGGCATTTTGTGCAGTGCGCCCAGCACAATCAATTCATTGATGTCGCGCAGGGCGGTGTCGGGTGAGCACTTGGCTATGGATGCCCACTTGCTGCTGGTGAGCTTTCCATCAAAACCATCCAGCAGTCGGTTGAGCAGTTTGATCTGTCGCTCGTTTAGCGGCGTGCCCGACCAACGCTGCCAGAACTTGGTTTTGACCAGCACGCCATCAAGCGTGTGTTGGGCACTGTCCACCGCACGGTGCAACGCGCCAAGAAACCACATCAACCATTCGGTCACGTCCAGCGTGCTTTTTTGCGTGCGCTCCAGCACGTCGTAGTAATCCTTACGTTCCCGTTGGATTTGCGCTGACAGACTGTAAAAGCGCTGCGGGCTACCGTCGGCGCGCGCTAATAACAGGTCGCCCACCGCTCTGGCGATGCGGCCATTGCCATCGTCAAAGGGATGCAGAGTCACAAACCAAAGATGGCCCAGTCCAGCCTTGATCAGGGCTGGCTCGGTTGGTGATGCGTTCACCCAGTTGATGAAACTGTTGACCTCAGCCGGTAATTGGGCAGCAGGTGGCGCTTCAAAATGCACGCGCTGACGCAGCCCTTGACCTGAAATGACTTGCATCGGCCCAGTTGCATCGTCACGCCATGCGCCAACTCGAATGCGCATCAGACCACTATTGCCTGTGGGAAACAACGCCGCGTGCCAGCCAAACACGCGCTCTGGTGTCAGCGACGCATAACAGCGCCCTGTGGCATCAAGCACCATATCGACCACGCCCTCGACATGGCGGTCAACGGGTGCAAGGGCACCAATATCCACTCCCAAGCGGCGAGCAATGGATGACCTTACCGATTCGACGTCGAACTGCTCACCTTCAATCTCGCTGGTTTTGACCACATCATCAGTCAGTGCCGCCAGACTGGCTTGGTCACGCAGCGTCAAGCCGACATCAGCCAAACGTCCCATCAACACCCCTTGTGCACGACTAACCTCGGCCAGCGGCCCAGCCAGTTTTGTCAAGTCGTAGCGCCATTGCGGCCACTCAGTCGCCTGCCAGATGTAAAGGTTATCGCCGTAGTTCATGCGGAGATTATGGCCTGTATTCGCCGCACAAGCAAAACATTCACCGCAAGAATTGCAGCCAATGTGCACGGACGCTGCTGACTTCTCGCTCCGGCTTGTGCCGTCGTCTTTCAGGCATGGGGCGAGATATCCCCAGGTAAGGACACGTTCCTTCATCGCACAACCGCCGGATTTACGCCACATCGCCTTGATCACGACGTTTTTGGTGGGGCTGAGTCGTACGTTTTACTGGAAGAGCATGCTGGATGCCGGTGTCATGAAAAGTGGCTCCGAAATTACCA
>PHCO01000338.1 GCA_002842265.1 Betaproteobacteria bacterium HGW-Betaproteobacteria-18
CCTTCATGTACATCGTTGCAATAGCCTGGCTTTATGTGGCCATTCTCATGGCCGTGGCCGAGGCCACGCACACCACAGGCACGCTGCTGGGCGGTATCATCACGTTTGTCATGTATGGTTTGTTGCCCCTGGCATTGGTGATGTATGTGATGGGCGCCCCGGTGCGCAGGCGCACCATCAAGGCCAAAGAACGCAGTGAGCTGGAAACGGCACAAATCGCATCAGGCAGTTCGCCAGATGCAGACGGCGAAACGGCCACTGATGCGATCACGTCGGTGCGAAAAGAACCGTGACGCATTAGTCACCGTGCACCAGGCTTCGGTGCTGTCATTGCCGTAGATTTGGTTGATACCCATGGCGCGCAGTCGCAGCCGCGCCAAGCCGGCCAAATCGGCCAGCCATTTGCCAGATGCCAAGGGCGTAAAACAGTCAGCCGCCTGCGCATCCCATGGCACAAACGCAGCATGCACGTCCTCACCCACCTCAAAGGCAGCCGGGCCAATGCAAGGCCCCAACCATGCAATCACTTCTGCCGCTTCGTTTGCTTACTTGATGGGGGCCAGAGCACTGAAACGCTTGACCGTTTCTTCAAGAATACCGACGCCATCCTGCCCTGCCAAACCGCGCCATCCAGCGTGCGCTGCCGCCACGGCTTGGCCATGCGTGGTGGTGAACAACACCGGCAAGCAGTCGGCCACCATCACGGTGCAGGCCACACCTGGCTGAGCGGTCATGCTGGCATCGGCCGCGCGAGCGTGGGGTGTCGAGGTGTTCAGCTCCAGCACCGTGGTGCTGTGAACCTGCGTCAGAAAAATTGGCTGTGCGCCGATGTTGTGCTCAAAAATTGCACGGTTGGCAGCGACATGGGTGGGCTCATCGCCCACATGGTCACCCAGATTCAGGCTGTCATAAGGCGCGACTGACACACCACCGGTGCGTGTGGTGCAAACCGCGCGCACACCATTTGGTGCAGGCCAGTCGGGTCTCAGCCAGTCAAGGTGATTTGCATTTAACAATGGCATTTGTGTCTTTGTAGGCAGACTTCAAGCAATGGCAAACCGAATCCACAAGGGTTCCAATTACAACCGCCTCAGGACTCCAAATAGCATCAACCCCGACCGGCAAAAGGCATGTTGGTCGCCATCACGGTATGAAACATGACATTGGCCTGTAAGGGCAAATTGGCCATATACAAGATTGACTGCCCCACAATGGCTACATCCATGACAGGCTCAACGGCCAGCGTGCCATTGGCTTGCAAAATACCCGTCTGCATGCGCTGCGTCATGTCGGTGGCGGCGTTGCCAATGTCAATTTGACCCACCGCAATACTGTATTTGCGACCATCCAGCGAAGCGGTTTTTGTCAAGCCAGAGACCGCGTGCTTGGTGGCTGTGTAAGCAATTGAATTGGGACGCGGCGTGGTGGCTGAGATCGAGCCATTGTTGATGATGCGTCCGCCCATCGGGGTTTGTGCTTTCATCACCCGAAAAACTTGGCGCAGACACAAAAACATGCCTGTCAAATTAACATCGACCACGTTTTGCCAGTCGGCCAGTGTCAAGTCTTCCAGCAGCACGCCGGGCGGTGCACTGGTGCCGGCGTTATTGAACAGCACATCAACTCGGCCAAATTTTTGCAAGGCCGCATCAAACAGCGCCACCACCGAGGCTTCTTTTGACACATCAGCAGGCACCGCCAGAGCCCGCTCGGGGGTAGCAGACAAAGCCACCACATCCA
>PHCO01000339.1 GCA_002842265.1 Betaproteobacteria bacterium HGW-Betaproteobacteria-18
ACCAACTGATGAAGAAGATGCCATAGGTTTGCACCATGAGCGGGATGGCAATCATGCCGATGATGAGCGGTTTGGCGATGATGGTGCCGGCCTGAAAACCGAACAGCAGCACCACGGTGGCAATCAGACCAACGACTGACCAGGGTTTGAGCCGCCCCACGAACTGGTCCACGGCATGCTCCGAGTGGCGCGCCAGCCCGTGGCGCGTGGCCATGCCAGCCGCCAGCGGAAGCACGACATAGAGCACGGTGGAGAGCAGCAGCGTTTGCCACGGCACCGTGATGTGGGTGACACCCAGCAAAAAGGCGGCGATGGGTGCAAAGGCAAACACCATGATCAGGTCGTTGACCGACACCTGCACCAGTGTGTAGTTGGCGTCGCCCTTGACCATTTGGCTCCAGACAAACACCATGGCAGTACACGGTGCCACGCCCAGCAAAATCATGCCGGCAATGTATTCGCTGGCCGACTGCGGATCAACCCACGGCGCAAACAGGTAGTTAAAAAACAGCACGCCAAGAGCGGCCATGGTGAAGGGTTTGATGAACCAGTTGACCGTTAGCGTCAGTGCCAGGCCGCGCGGCTTGTTGCCCACGTCCTTCACTGCCGACCAGTCGATCTGGATCATCATCGGGTAGATCATGACCCAGATCAGCACCGCCACGACCAGGTTGACGTGAGCGAATTCAAGTGCCGCAATGGTTTGGAAAACGCCGGGCATCAGCAGACCCAGGCCAACACCGGCGGCAATGCCCAAAGCCACCCAAACCGTCAAAAAACGCTCAAACACGCCCATCGGTGAGTCCTTGGTTGGTTTTGCGATCACTTCTGACTGGACACGCATGGGTTTGCTCCTTGTTTTCACAATGGCTGTGGCTGCAGTTTGCCAATACGATCCAGTTCAGCTTTGAACTGTTGCGGGTGTTGCTGTAAGTCATTTAAAGGCAGCGCCAAAAAGGCCTCAATGCGCGCCCGCAAAATTTTGTAGGCGGTCATGAACGTGGCGTCAATTTCGGCATCGGTGCCGCTGGCATGCGCCGGGTCGTCCACGCCCCAGGTGGCAATGCCTTCGCGTGCCAGCAAGGCCAGCGAGCGCGGATGCACGTAGCCGCTGGGGTGGCTCTGCCCGCACTCATGACATGCCAGCCTTTGGGCGCCAGGTGGTTGAAGGTGGCCTCGGCCAAGATCGAACGGCAAGAGTTGCCGGTACACAAAAAGAGAATGTTCATGGTTCGGATGACTATCACATTGCGACACCGAACAACCAGCCGACTCCTGCTGTGCATGCCATCGCCAGCGCCCCCCAAAACGTCACCCGCAAAATCCCTTTGACAATGCCCGCACCACCGGTGTAGGCGGCCAGACCGCCCAGAATCACCAGAAACAGCATCGAGGTAGCCGCCACGATGGGCGTTAGATAAGCGTAGGGGACGAGCCAGGCAGTGAGCAGTGGCAAGCCGGCACCCACGACAAACGACAGCGCCGACACCAGCGCCGCCTGCAGCGGCTTGGCGCTCACGGTTTCAGAGATACCAAGCTCGTCACGGGTATGGGCACCCAGCGCATCATGGGCCGTCAATTGCGTGGCCACCTGCTGGGCAAGATTCGGGTCAAGGCCGCGCTGCTCATAAATTGCCGCCAGTTCGGCCAGTTCGCGATCGCCGTCGGTCGCCAGTTCCATGCGCTCGCGGGCGATATCGGCCTGCTCGGTGTCCGACTGCGAACTCACCGACACATA
>PHCO01000067.1 GCA_002842265.1 Betaproteobacteria bacterium HGW-Betaproteobacteria-18
ATTCACTCGAGTTTCTGGGGCGGCGATATGGAAGCGCTGATGCTGCAAGGTGGCGCCCGTGGCCTCTTTGACAACAAGACCGTGGTGCTGACCGCAGGCGAGACCGGCATGGAGCATTTCAAGGCCCAGGTGGCCAACGGCACCATCATCGGCGGGCGTGGTCCCTTCGGCGCCTTCTCACCGAACAATACCCTGAACGATTGGTTCCGTCCTGCCTTCATCACGCAATTCAAGGAGTCTCCCACCTACCCCGCCTACAAGATGGCGCAGGCCATTCTCGGCCTGAAGGCTGCCGCCGAGAAGAGCGCCAAAGCTGGCGCCATGCCCACGACCGACCAGGTCATCCAGGGTTTGACCGGTCTGAGCTATGAAGCCCCCAGTGGTACTGTCAACATGGCGCGCAGCAAGGGACACCAGGCGGTGCAGGCCGTGTCATTTGGTGAGTACCAATTCGATGCCAAGTCAGGCAAGGCCACGGTTACCAAGGTCAAAACCTACGCGGGCGAATGCGTGATGCCACCGGATGGCACTGCGTCGGCTGACTGGATCAAGGCGGGATTCCCTGGCGCCAAGTGCAACTAAGCCTGCAATAAGCACGGCTTGAACGCCGTGTCCGAGGGCGAGGCGCCATGCCTCGCCCGCAAACGCTAAAGAACTGTTATGACCACCTTACTTGCCATCCTGATTGACGGGGCCATCTACGCCTCCTGGCTGTTCCTTGTGGCCGCCGGCATGACCATCATCTATGGCGTGATGCGCGTGCTCAACATGGCACACGGCAGCTTCTATGCCATCGGTGCCTACTCTGCGGCCTCGCTCGTGAGCTGGTACTTCGCCGGTGAACACGGCGACCCTTATTGGAGTTTTCTGATATTGCCCGCCTGCGCCATCGTGGCCGGCGCCATCATCGGCTTGGCCATTGAACAGGGGCTGCTGCGTTTCCTGCATGGCAGCGATGAAATTTTGATGGTGATCGTCACTTATGCGCTGCTACTCATTCTGGAAGACGCCACCAAGCTGATCTGGGGCGTGAATCCCTATTTCGCCTATCAGCCCTACAAGCTGTTGGGGCAGACTGCGTTTGGTTCCAGTCTGCGCTTTGCCAACTACGACCTGATGTTGATCGGAGTCGCGATCGCGATTGGCCTGGCCGCCTGGGCCGCGCTGAACCGCACCAACAAGGGCCGGTTACTGCGCGCCGTGATCCACGACCGCGAGATCGCCATCGCCATGGGCGTGAACGTGAACGCCATGTTTGCCGCCACCTTTGCCATCGGCGCGATCCTGGGTGCGCTTGCTGGTGCCCTCACAGCACCCGCCATTTCGGTGTCGCCGGGCATAGGCGTGGAAGTCATCGTGTTGGCCTTCGCCGTGATCGTGATCGGCGGTTTGGGCAGCATTGGCGGCGCTGCCGCAGGCGCGGTGCTGGTGGGTCTGGCGCGTTCTTTTGCCGTGCATATTGCCCCGGAGATCGAACTGTTCGTGATCTATGGCGTGATGTTTTTAGTGTTGGCCATCCGTCCGCAAGGTCTGTTCGGACAAACCCTGGCCAGGAGAATTTAATGGCGCTTACCAAACTCTCTGTTTCTGCGACTGGCCCGGCATTGCTGCTGGCGGCGGCTGCCTTTGCCGCCGCTGCCTGGGTGATGCCGGCCTGGCTCGCTTTCCTGCTCACACTCGCCTTTTCCAAGGCGCTGGTGGTGTTGGGCGTTGTCATCCAGATGCGCGCTGGCCTCGTCTCCTTCGGCCAGGCGCTGTTCTATTGCATCGGCGGCTACGGCGTGGGCCTGGCGTCGCAGTACTTGGGCGTGGGCGACGCGTTTGCGCTGCTGGCGCTGGGCACTGCGGCGGCGATTGTGCTTGCGCTGATCTGCGGTTGGCTGCTGACGCGCTACCGCGAAATCTTCTACGCCATGCTGACGCTGGCGCTGTCGATGATTTTGTACGGCGTGCTGGTCAAGTCTTCGGCGCTGGGTTCCACCGACGGCTTCAACGTCTCGCCGCCCAGTTTTCTGGGCTGGGTGCCGGAGGGCGATGCAAAAAAGCGCACGCTATATCTGCTCACGGTGGCGGTCGCGGCGCTGGTAGCGCTGGGCTTTCACCGCTTCATGGTCTCCAGCCTGGGCCGCGTCACCGAGGCCGTGCGCGAGAACGAAATCCGTGTCGAATACCTGGGTCTTTCACCCCAGCGCATGCTCTTCACCAACTACGTGCTGGCGGCCGGCGTGTCGGCCTTGGGCGGCGGTCTTACCGCCCTGGCCAGCGGTCATATTGACCCCGATATGGCGTTCTGGACCACCTCGGGCGAATTTGTCTTCATCGCCATTCTTGGTGGTACCGGCCACGTGGCGGCGCCTTTCATCGGCGCCATCATGTTCTCTGTGATTCGCACCTTCGCCATTCAAGAGGCACCCAACACCTGGCAAATGACGCTGGGCATGATTCTGCTGGCGCTGGTACTGTTCCTGCCCAAGGGGTTGTGGAGCCTGGTGGCACGCAGCAAGAAGCGGGAGGCCTCCGTATGAGCAGCATTCTTGAAACACGTGATCTGACCAGAACCTTCGGTGCCGTGGTTGCCGCCAAAGACCTGAATGTGACCATTAGTCAGGGCGAAATCGTTGGTGTCATCGGCTCCAACGGGGCCGGTAAAACGACTTTCATCAACATGGTCACCGGGCACCTGCCTCCCAGCAGCGGTGACATTCTGTTCGACGGCAACTCGGTACTGGGCGCCAAGTCGCGCGACATCACCCGCATGGGCATGGCACGCTCGTTTCAGGTGGCACAGTTGTTCCCGAAACTCACGGTAATGGAAAACGCCATGGTGGCGCTGGTGGCGGCCGAAGGCACGCAGCCGTCTTTCTTTCGGCCCCTGGACACACCGCAGCGGCGCGAACAGGCCGATGCCATCTTTACCGAATTCGGTGTCAGCCAGTACCGCGACGCCCTCGTCAGCACCGTGCCGCAGGGCGTTCGCAAGCTGGTGGACATTGCCATGGCACTGGTCAGCCGCCCGCGCATGCTGCTGCTGGACGAACCCACCAGCGGCGTCAGTTCCGAAGAAAAATTTGCACTCATGGATACTGTCATGGCCGTGGTGCGCCAGCACGGTGTCACCGTGCTTTTTGTGGAGCACGATATGGAAATTGTGGCGCGCTATGTAACGCGCATCATCGCCTTCTACAGCGGCGAGATCATTGCCGACGGCCCACCGAGAAGTGTGCTGGGGGACGCCAAGGTGCAGGAATTCGTCGTCGGCCACCACTTCGATGTCAACGCTGTTCTGGGAGAAACTGCATGAACGCAGCCCTCGAAGTTCAATCGCTCAACGTCGCCATCGACCGCATCCCGGTGCTGCGCGACGTCTCGCTGGAGATACCGGCCGGCAAGATGGTGGGGCTGATTGGCCGCAATGGCGCCGGCAAGACCACGGTGATGCGTGCCATCATGGGCCTGTTGCCGTTCGAGGCGGCACGCATCGCTTCTGATGGCGAAGACCTGCAACAGATGGCACCGTACGCGTTGGCGCGCCGGGGCATCAGCTACATGCCGGAAGACCGTCGCCTGATTCCGGCCCTGACTGTTGAGGAAAACATACTGCTGCCAGCTTGGGCCAACCACATTCCCGAAGCGGAAAAACGCCTGGCCTGGATCTATGGACTGATGCCCGAAGTCAGCGAATTTCGGGCGCGCCGCGCCATGCTGCTGTCCGGGGGGCAGCAAAAGCTGGTGGCACTGGCACGTGCCCTCATGCCGGGCAACAAACTGCTGCTGCTGGACGAACCCTTTGAAGGTGTGGCGCCGGTGCTATCGCGTCGCCTGGCCGAGGTCATCGGCAAACTGCGGCACGAGGGGCTATCGGTGCTGATCTCCGAGTCAGACCATACGCACAGCGCGCACCTCGTTGATTTGGTGTACCGCATTGAACGCGGTGTCGTGACTGCAGGGTGAACCCAACTTATATTCTTGAAAGGAAAGCATCATGTCATCATTCAGCTTTGAAACCGCGCCCAAGATCATCTGCGAGCAAGGCGGCGCCAACCGCCTGGGCGACATCTGCAAGGGCCTGGGCATGACGCGGGTCTTTCTGGTCACCGACGCGGGCCTGATCAAGGCCAAATTGATCGACGGCGCACTGGCCTCGCTGGCCACCGCCGGGGTTGCCGCCACGGTGTTTTCTGATGTGTTGGCCGATCCGCCCGAGCTCAGTGTTCAAGCCGCGGTGGACGCAGCGCGCGCGGCAGGCGCAGACGGAGTGGTCGGCTTTGGCGGTGGCAGCTCGCTCGATACCGCCAAACTGGTTGCCCTGTTGGTGCGTACGCCACAGGCGCTGCCCGATATTTACGGCATTGGCCTGGCACGGGGCCCGCGCCTGCCGCTGATCCAGGTTCCCACCACGGCAGGTACCGGTTCCGAAGTGACGCCCATTTCCATTCTGACCACGCCAAGCCACGAAAAGAAAGGCGTGGTCTCGCCCCTGCTCTATCCGGACATCGCGCTCTTGGACAGTCGCCTGACCCTGGGTCTGCCGCCGGCCGTGACCGCCATGACTGGTGTCGATGCCATGGTGCATGCCATCGAAGCCTATACCACCCGTCTGAAGAAAAATCCCTTGTCTGACGCGCTGGCTGTCAAGGCGCTTCAACTTCTCTACCCGAACCTGCTGCCAGCAGTCAACGACGGCAAGGACGCAACCGTGCGCGAGGCCATGTTGCTGGGCTCGTTGTTCGCCGGCATGGCCTTTGCCAATGCGCCCGTCGGTGCCGTGCACGCGCTGGCCTATCCGCTGGGTGGTCACTACGGCTTGCCACACGGACTGACCAATTCGCTGGTGTTGCTACCGGTGCTGGAATTCAACCTGGGCACAGCGCAAAGCCAATACGCCGAGTTGGGTCGCGCCATCCTTCCCGAGCTAGCGGGTGCCGATGACACTACAGCAGCGTCAGCCTTCGTCGCAGCGATCCGAGCGCGCGTGGCGGTCATGCCCTATGCCCAAACCTTGCGCGAAGCAGGTGTGAAAGAAGGCGATTTGCCGATGCTGGCAGAAGACGCCATGAAAGTGCAGCGACTGCTGGTCAACAACCCCCGCGATGTCGATTACGCGGACGCACTCGCTCTGTACCAGGCAGCCTTCTAGACGGAGTGCTGTCCGTGCCCTTCGATATTTCTTAACCTGGAGCAATTTCATGATGCAACTCAAAGACCCCACACTTCTACGCCAACAAGCCTTTATCAACGGTCAATGGTGCGATGCCGACAGTGGCGAAACCTGTGCCGTGACCAATCCGGCCACCGGCGAGACGATTGGCACCGTGCCAAAAATGGGCACCGCAGAAACCCGCCGCGCCATCGCTGCCGCTAATGAGGCTTGGCCCGCCTGGCGCGCCAAGACTGGCAAAGAGCGCAGCGCCGTGATACGGAAGTGGAACGACCTGATGCTGGTCAACGCCGACGACCTGGCCATGATCATGACGGTGGAGCAGGGCAAACCGCTGGCGGAAGCCAAGGGTGAAATTGCTTATGCCGCTTCGTTTATCGAGTGGTTTGCCGAGGAAGCCAAGCGCGTCAGCGGCGACACCCTGTCTTCCCCCTGGACCGATCGGCGCATCGTTGTCATCAAACAGCCCATTGGTGTCTGTGCCGCCATTACGCCGTGGAATTTCCCATCCTCCATGATCACCCGCAAGGCCGGTCCGGCGCTCGCTGCTGGTTGCCCGATGGTCTTGAAGCCGGCGCTGGCCACACCTTATTCGGCGCTGGCGCTGGCCGTGCTGGCCGAGCGCGCTGGCGTGCCGCCAGGCATCTTCAGTGTCTTGACCGGGTCTGCCAGTGCCATTGGCGGCGAGATGACCGCCAACCCGACGGTGCGCAAGCTGTCTTTCACCGGCTCCACCGACATCGGCAGCATGCTGATGCAGCAATGTGCCAAGACAATCAAGAAATTGTCATTGGAACTGGGCGGCAACGCGCCCTTTATCGTGTTTGATGATGCCGATCTGGACGCAGCGGTCGAGGGCGCCATCATGTCGAAGTACCGTAACGCCGGCCAAACCTGCGTCTGTGCCAACCGTTTGTATGTACAAGACGGTGTTTATGACGCTTTCGCCGCTAAATTGGTCGCCGCAGTCGAAAAGCTCAAGGTCGGCAATGGCGTCGAGGCCGGCGTCACGCAAGGGCCGCTGATTGACGGCACTGCCATTAAAAAGGTGGAAGAGCATATTGCTGACGCGCTGGCCAAGGGTGGGCGACTACTCACCGGTGGCAAGCGCCATGCGCTGGGACACAGCTTCTTCGAGCCGACCGTGATCGCTGACGCTACCTCCGATATGCTGGTGGCGCGCGAGGAAACCTTTGGTCCATTAGCTCCGTTGTTTCGCTTCAAGACCGATGCTGAGGCGATTGCCATGGCCAACGACACCGAGTTTGGCCTGGCCAGTTACTTCTATTCGCGCGACATCGGGCGCATCTGGCGCGTTGGCGAAGGCATTGAGAGCGGCATGGTCGGCATCAACACCGGTATTATTTCCAATGAAGTCGCACCCTTTGGCGGTGTCAAGCAATCGGGCCTGGGTCGCGAGGGCTCCAAGTACGGCATGGACGACTACCTGGTGATCAAATACCTGTGCATGGGCGGTTTGGACAAGTGAATGATCACATGGTCGCAGCCTTGCGAATACCCTCTGGCCTGTACTGACTCAGGCCAGGCGGCGAACCTTGATCAGATCAAGGTCCGTTTTTTCTTGATGTGAGTTAAGGCCGATTCAGCCAATCGGCCGTCTAATGGCGAGGTTTGAAACGACCAACCCCGCCATCGCATGAAATCTGTCTCGCTCCCCATTTTTTCCGAGGTCAAAGCGGCGGCTGAAAAGCCGCAAGGCTGGCCTTTTTTGCGCTTGGGGTTCCGGCCGTTTTATCTGGGTGGCACCCTGGTGGCGGCATTGGCGGTGCCGCTATGGGTTGCCATGTTCATGGGCGGCATCTCCAGCAGCCCGGCCGTGCCTGCGCTGCTGTGGCATGCCCATGAAATGCTGTTTGGTTTTGCCATCGCCATCATCGTTGGTTTTTTGATGACAGCCGGCAAAAACTGGACCGGTCTGGCGACGCCACGCGGTGCTTCCCTGGGCGCATTGGCTTTGCTGTGGCTCTGCACCCGCATCGCCGCCCTGACCGGCCCCGGTCTGCTGTATGCGCTGCTGGACATGGCCCTGCTGCCGCTGGTGGCGGGCATATTTGCACGCCTGCTGTTGCGCGCCAAAAACTTTCGCAACTTGCCGCTGGCGCTGATTCTGACGCTGCTGGCTGCAGCCAACCTGGTTTTTCATCTGGCCGCATTGGGCCTGCTCGACGTGCCCGCCATGACACCGCTGCACGCCGCCCTGGGCCTGATCATCATAATAGAGAGCGTGATCGCCGGGCGCGTGGTGCCCGCCTTCACCATGAGCGCCACGCCGGGCTTGCGCATTCAGACCGCTTCCACCCAGGAACGTCTGACGCTGGGTTTGACCGCTGTGGGCTTGCTGCTGTGGGTTTTTGCCCCGGCCGGCGTGTGGGGTTTGCTGGTGTTGCTGGCAGCGGCCAGCTTGCATGCCAAACGCCTGTGGGGCTGGCGGCCACTGCTGACACGCCATAAACCCATTTTGTGGATTCTGCACGCCGCCTACGCCTGGATTGCGCTGGGTTTGCTGCTGCTGGCAATGGCGCAAATGGGCTGGCTGCCGGTGTCGGCTGGCGTGCATGCGCTGGCGGTGGGGGCCACCGGTGGCCTGATCATTGGCATGGCCACGCGCACCGCGCGCGGCCACACCGGGAGACCGCTGACCGTCTCAACCCCTGAAGTGGCGGCCTATGGGTTGGTGATGGCGGCAGCGCTGTTGCGGGTGCTGGTGCCGCTGCTGCTGCCCGGGTTTTACATGACGGCGCTGGTGCTGTCCGCCAGCGCCTGGAGCGTGGCGTTTTTCATCTACCTGTGGGTCTATGCCCCCTGGCTCATGCAAACCCGCCTCGACGGCAAAGACGGCTAGTCCCATGGCCGGAGGTGGCGCTGGCCAGCATTTTTTTGGCAAATGCGGCCACAATGGCGCGATTTCATTTAACCTTGTCCCATGACGATCAACCGACACTGGAGTCTGGGTGCCAAACTGCTGATGGTGGGGGCACCGTTTTTGCTGCTGGTCTTCATGGCCACAGTGGCCACGCTGTGGGTTTCGTGGCAGCTCGACGGTGGTGCGGCAGCGGTCAACGAGGCCGGACGCATGCGCATGCAGTCTTACCGCATGTCGCTGTCCATTGGCACCCGTGAGACCGGTCAGTTGCCCGCACAAATCGCCGAATTCGACCGCAGCCTGGCCACCCTCAGACTAGGCGATCCGGAGCGCCCGCTGTTTGTCCCCTGGGACACCGACACCACCGAACGCTTTGCCTTGGTGGAAAGCAACTGGGCAGCCTACCAGGCGCGCTGGATTCTTGCCAAGCCAGCCGTTTTCAGCGACCTGCGTGAAGACACCGTGGCCTTTGCCGCCCACATTGACGACTTCGTCAACAGCATCGAGGTGCACATTGCCCAGTGGACCGCACTGCTGCACCTGTTGCAAATGAGCATGTTGGCCTCTGTGGTTGTGGGCGCCACCGTGTTGCTGTACTCCGGCTACCTGTTTGTGCTGGAACCTGTTGGACAACTCAAACAGGCCATTGAAAAAATCCAGCTGGGTGATTTTGATGCCCGTGTGGAGCGTGTCACCAGTGACGAATTCGGCACCCTGGCCGACGGTTTTAACGGCATGGCCGAGCACTTGCAAACCATGTACAAAAACCTGGAAGGCAAGGTCGCTGAAAAAACGGTTTTGCTGAAAGAGAAATCCGAGCGGCTGGAGAGCTTGTACGAAGTCACCGCCCTGGTGGCCAAAGCCACCTCGCTGGATGCCTTGGCGCAAGACTTCACCAAAAGTATCGCCAAAATTTCCCATGCCGATGGGGTGGCCCTGCGCTGGTCCAACCAGGGTGGCCAGCGCCATCTGATGCTGGCAGCACATGGCCTGCCCACGGCCATGATCGATGCGGAGCAGTGCATCTACACGGGCGATTGCCACTGCGGTTCAGCCACGGTGGATTCGGACTTTCGCGTCATTCCGATACGCGATGCTGCCACTGCACCGCTCAAGCATTGCCTTAAAGCCGGGTTCGAAACCGTCATTACCCTGCCGGTGCGCCTGCACCAGCACCTGATGGGCGAAGTCGATTTATTTTTCCATGCCCGCATCAGCCCCACACCCGCGGAACGTTCACTGCTGGAGGCCTTGGGCAGCCACCTGGCCAGCGGCATGGAAAATTTGCGTCTGAACGCTCTGGAAAGAGAAGCGGCGGTATCGCAGGAGCGCCACCTGCTGGCGCGTGAGCTGCATGATTCAATTGCCCAGTCGCTGGCGTTCCTGAAAATCCAGGTGCAGTTGATGCGCGACGCCATCAAGACCAGCAACCAGACTGAAATCGCCAAAATTCTGGAAGAAATTGACGAAGGTGTGCGCGAGAGTTATGGCGACGTGCGTGAACTGCTGCTGCACTTCAGAACCCGCACCAACATCGAAGACATTGAACCCGCTCTGGCGACCACCCTGCAGAAATTTGAACATCAAAGCGGGATCAAAACCACGTTGACGATGCAAGGTCAGGGCTTGCCGCTGGCCCCTGATGTTCAGATACAAGTGCTGCACATTATTCAGGAAGCACTGTCCAACGTACGCAAACACGCCCGCGCCTCACAAGCCTGGCTGGATGTGCAACAGCAACCCACCTGGCGCTTTGAAGTGCGTGATGATGGGATTGGTTTTAACCCCGACGCCGATCAATTTGATGAGACTCATGTGGGCCTGCGCATCATGACCGAGCGGGCCCAGCGCATCAACGCGAGCATCGAAGTTTTTTCAACACCATTACGCGGCAGTTCTGTGGTGTTGACCCTGCCGCCACCGTCACCGCCCAGTACCAGCAGCCCCGCACGCAACGAAAGCAGCACGCCAGCATGACTTCACTCAACAGCGCACCCATCCGTATCCTGGTGGTGGACGACCACACCCTGTTTCGCCGCGGCTTGACCGCACTCCTGTCACGTGACGCCCGCTTGGTCGTGGTGGGTGATGCCGCTGACGCAGGCGAGGCCCTGCGCAAAGCCCAGGAACTGCAACCCGATGTGATCCTGCTCGACAACCATTTGCCGGGCGTCAACGGCGTCGATGCCCTGCCCTCGTTGCTGGAAGCGGTCCCCAACGCCTGTATCTTGATGCTGACGGTGAGCGAAGACGAAAACGATCTGGCTGCGGCCCTGCATGGCGGCGCCAGCGGCTACCTGCTCAAAACCATGGAAGGCGACGACCTGACCGCCGCCGTGCACCGCGCGTTCCAGGGCGACAGCATCATCGCGCCCGAGATGATGGGCAAACTGATTGCCGCCTACAGGAATGTGTCAACCAAAACGGCTGCAATGACTGAGGCCTCGACCGCAGCGACCCGTGCCAAACCGGTCACGCCCACGGAGCAAGCCATGGCCAGCCTGTCGCCGCGCGAGCTCGACATTTTGCGCGGCATTGCCCGCGGTGCCAGCAACAAGGAGATTGCGCGCGAACACGGCATTGTGGAAACCACCGTCAAAATCCACGTGCAGCACGTGTTGCGCAAACTGGGGGTGAGTTCGCGTGTCCATGCGGCCGTGATGGCCACCGAGCAGGGTTTGCTTTGACGAGATGCCAGACGTCCAAAAACACACTCTAACGCCACGAAACTGACGCAGCTCAAAGCGGTAGATTTGGCAACCCCGGAATCAGTTTCATGCGGATGGTGCTGGATGCCAATGGGCTGCCGTCAACGGGTGCCACCAAATCAGCCAGCGTGATGCCGTCCAGCACCGCCAGGTAACTCTGGGTGGCCTGACTGAGCACACTCTTGAGTCGGCAGTGCTGGCTCATGCGGCATTGGTTTTGCGCCGGGTCAAAACACTCCACCATGTCGAAATCGGTCTCGCTGGCACGCACGACATCACCCAGACAGATGTCTTTGGCGCTCACCAACAAACGCATACCGCCACCGCGTCCACGCGTGGTTTCCAGCCATCCGCTGGTGGCGAGTTGCTGCACGATTTTGGTCAGGTGGCTGCGCGAGATGCCATGGTTCTCGGCAATCTCGGTGATGGTGACCGGCTCAGCGCGCTCCAGGCTGGCAGCACAGTACATCAACACACGCAGGGTGTAGTCAGTCCATTGGGTCAATCGCATAGGTCAGACGAGGGCGTGATTAAAGGTGCATTCAAGATGCCTATTATCCGGATAAAATAACATTCATATTAAATTCTTCTTTAAGCGCCGTGCTCCGCTCATGAAAAAGTCTTCACGTTCCAAAATCATTCCGATCCAGCCAGTGCCCACGCAGGCCAGCGCCGTTGCCAGCTCGACTGATGTGCTATCGCAATATCAGGAGCAGATCAAAATATACCCACGTGCCGTCGCGGGTGTGTTTTCACGTTTGCGTTGGCTCATGGTCTGGGTCACACAGCTGGTTTTTTACGGCACACCCTGGCTGCAGTGGAATGACCGGCAGGCGGTCTTGTTCGATCTGGCAGGGAGCCGGTTTTATATTTTTGGTCTGGTGCTGCATCCTCAGGACCTGATCTATCTGGCGGTTTTGCTGGTGCTGGCAGCCCTGACGTTGTTTTTCTTTACCACAGTGGCAGGCCGGTTGTGGTGCGGCTACGCGTGTCCGCAAACCGTTTACACCGAAATTTTTCTGTGGCTGGAACGCATCACCGAAGGCGACCGCATCGCCCGCATGCGCCTGGACGGCGCGGGCTGGAGCGCGGAAAAAATCGCTCGCAAAAGCGCCAAACAATTGCTGTGGCTCGGCTTGGGTTTGTTCACGGGGTTCACCTTTGTCGGCTATTTCACGCCAATTCAGCAGTTGGCGGGCGAACTCATGACCCTGTCTTTTTCGCCTTGGGAATGGTTCTGGGTGATGTTCTACGGCTTTGCCACTTACGGCAACGCCGGTTACTTGCGCGAGCAAATCTGCAAACAGATGTGCCCCTACGCCCGCATTCAAAGTGCCCTGACCGACATGGACTCGATGGTGATTGCCTACGACACAGAGCGCGGTGAGTCCAGGGGCTCACGCGCGCGCAACGCCGACCCGAAGGCGCTCGGCCTGGGCGACTGCATTGACTGCACGCTGTGCGTGCAGGTCTGCCCCACCGGCATTGACATCCGCAATGGCCTGCAAAACGAGTGCATTGCCTGCGCCGCCTGCATTGATGTGTGCGACGAAGTGATGGACAAAATGAATTACCCCAAGGGACTGATCCGCTACTCTTCCGGCAAGGGTATGGCTGATAAGTTGACACCCAGGCAGATGGTAAAGCGGGTCTGGCGGCCACGGGTGTGGTTCTACAGCATGCTACTTCTGGTGGCTGGCTCTGTTTTCATCGTGGGCTTGTCCACGCGCAAGGGCTTTGCCGTGGATGTCATCAGAGACCGCGGCACGATGGCGCGCGAAATTGGCAATGGCGACATCGAGAACATTTACCGCCTGAAAATCATGAACGCCACCGAGCACACCCAAACCTACACCGCCAGTGTGCAAGGTCTGCCCGGCTTGACCTTGGTGACCCATCCGGTTTTAAGCGTGCCCGCCACGGGCATCGGGTCGTTAACCATCCGCCTGACCTTGTCTGCTAAGGCCTCGCAGGGCTACCGTGGCAAAGCCAGCCCGATCATGTTCAGGGTTGAAACCCCAGTCCATGGCCAAGTTGTCGCAATTGAAGAAAAATCCACCTTTGTGATACCCCGTTAACCCATCCAGAAAAATCCTGACATGGCAAAAAAGTTCCCCAACCATCCCGCCAACCCCGATCGCATCTGCTGGGGCTGTGACCAATTTTGTGCAGTCAATGCGATGGCCTGCGCCAACGAGCGCTCACCGCACCCGGTGGAGCTGTTTGGCGAGGACTGGCTGGCCTGGGGTGACCGACAACTGGCGCCGGCCGATGCGTCGATTGAACCCACAGCGCCTTCAGAAACCAAAACAGGAAAATAAACCATGTCATCCCTTGCATCCAGCCAAACGCCCGCTGCACCCGCACCGCACGGCATACCGTGGCTACGGCTGGCGTTTCGCCCGTTTTACCTTGGCGCAGCCTTGCTGGCTGCATTGCTCGTGCCGCTTTGGACCGCGGTCTTTCTCGGGGCCATCACCTGGCTGCCCACGCCACCCCCGCTGCTCTGGCATGCGCATGAAATGTTGTTTGGCTTTGCCATCGCCGTGATTGTGGGGTTTCTCATGACCGCAGGCAAAACCTGGACCGGCCTGGCCACCCCGCGTGGACCGGCTTTGGGGCTGCTGATCCTGCTATGGCTCAGTGCGCGTGTGGCTTCGCTTGTGGCGCCCTATGCCGTGTTTGCGGTGCTGGACCTGGCGCTACTGCCAATGGTGGGGCTGATATTCCTGCGGCTGCTGATACGCGCTCGCAATTGGCGCAACGTACCGTTGGCGCTTATTTTGTTGTTGCTCTCGTTGGTGAACCTGACGTTTCATTTGTCGGTCAATGACCTGATCGACCTCGCACCCATGCGCAGCCTGTATGCGGGGCTGGCTTTCATTGTGATGATCGAGTGCGTGATGGCCGGCCGTGTGGTGCCATTTTTCACCACCAGCGCCATTGCCGGCCTCAAAATTGAGACCCTGCCCTGGCTCGAGCGCAGCGCGCTGGCGGCGACGGCCATCGGCCTGGCGCTATGGGTGGCCGACTGGCATGGTGGACTCGCCACCGTCGCATTGGCCCTGGCCTTCACGCTCAACCTGGTTCGCCAATGGCGCTGGTATCCGCTGGCAACACGCGGTCGCCCCATTGTCTGGATTTTGCACTTGGCTTATCTGTGGTTGTCGCTTGGTTTGGGCCTGCTGGCCCTGGCCCAAATGGGGCTGGTGCCGGTGTCTATCGGCGTGCATGCGCTGGGTGTCGGGGCCACCGGTGGCTTGATCATTGGCATGATGACGCGCACTGCGCGGGGTCACACCGGACGGGCTCTGACGGCAGATGCGCCAGAGCTGGCGGCCTACGTGCTGGTGATGGCGGCAGCCGTGCTGCGGGTCATGGTGCCGATTTTGGCGCCATCCCTCTA